>SHNC01000257.1 GCA_004295105.1 Betaproteobacteria bacterium
GACCATGACGCATTCGCTATCGAATCCCTGCGGCGCCGGACGGTTCATCGATCGCGCCACGAGCCGATCATTCGAAATTTCTCATGTATTACATCGATGATCATCGGTTTATCAATCATTCGAACGCCTCGATACTTCAGTCATCACATCACGCCGACCGGCACCCCGAGGAGACAGAAATGAGCGAATACAAGGAACCCCTGCTGGACGTGGCCCACCTGGGCCGCCTGGAACTGCTGACCCCCAAGCTCGACCAGAGCCTGTGGTACTTCCGCGACCTGCTGGGCATGGAAGTGGTCGCTACCGAAGGCGATTCGGTCTATATGCGCGCCTATGGCGACTACGCCCACTCCACCTTCAAGCTGACCGCCGCCAGCCAGCCCGGCCCTGGCCGCATCTCGTGGCGCTGCATGAGCCCGCAGGCACTGGAGCGCCGCGTGAAGGCGATCGAGGCGGCCGGCCTGGGCATCGGCTGGCAGGACGGCGACATTGGCCGCGGCCGCTTCTACGAGTTCCGCGACCCGGATGGCCACCACATGGACCTCTACTTCGAGGAGCAGAAATACCGCGCCCCCGACGCGCTGCGCTCGACGCTGAAGAACCTGCCGCAGCGCTACACCGCGCGCGGCGCCAACGTGCGGCGCATCGACCACCTTGCGCTGTGCGCGCAGGACGTCGCGGCCAACCGCGAATTCGCGATGGACCTGCTCGGCTTCCGGGTGCGCGAGCAGGTGCTCTACAACCATGGCCAGACCGAGATCGGCTCGTGGATGAGCCTGGGCCAGATCCACCACGAGATGGCCTACGTGCTCGACGTGAAGGGCGCCCACGGCCGCATGCACCACATGTCGTTCTGGATCGACAACCGCGAGGACGTGCTGCGCGCGGCCGACATCCTGGCCGAGAACAACATCTTCATCGAGGCCGGGCCGTCGAAGCACAACAACTCGCAGGCCTTCTATCTTTATTCCTACGAACCGGGCGGCAACCGCATCGAGATCTACTCGGGCAGTTTCATCGTCACCGCGCCGGACTTCGAGACGGTCACCTGGAACGAGGAAGAGCGCGGCACCGGCGTGTATTGGGGCGGTGCGCTGCCCGAGAGCTTCCTGAACTACTGCACGCCCAACGTCGACACGCCTGTTGCGGCGGAAAACGCCAACGTGCCGGTCTTCGATCCGGTCTGATCACCCGTATCGCCCGCTGGTCAACGCTGCCCCTGCCCTCAGGGGCAGCGTCGTTTTCGACCGCGCCTGCGTCCCCCGCCTTCGCTCAACCACTCGCGGCCGCTCTTTCGCTCGCCTTTTCACCGAGTTTCTGCGCGGCAAGACGCAGCGGCGCCAGGAACTGGCTGCGCATCTGCGCCACGCTGATGCGGGCGCTGTTGGCAAGCACATTGATGCCGCTGACGACATTGCCCGCCTTGTCGCACACCGGAACCGCGATGGATCTCAGCCCCACCTCCATCTGCTGGTTGGCGATGGCATAACCGTCGCGGCGGGCGTCGGCCAGCGCCGCCCGCAAGGCCTCTGCGGTGACGATGGTGTTGGCCGTGAACGGCAGAAAATTCACCCGTGCAAGATAGGACTCCAGCTCCTCTTCGGCCAGATTCGCCAGCAACACCAGCCCGATCGAAGTTGCGTAGGCAGGGAGTCGACTGCCCACGTTGAGCGACGGCGACATGATGCGCGACGTGGTCGCACGCGCCAGATACACAATCTCGGTGCCATCGAGCACCGCCATTGAGCACGCCTCGCCCACCGTCTCACTCAGGTCGTCGAGCACGGCCTGCGCATACCCGCCCAACGGCGAGCCGGACAGGTAGGCGTTGCCCAGTGACACGGTCTTCGGCCCCAGCGAGAAGCGGGAGCCGTCCTGGCAACGTACGTAGCCGAGTTCGGTCAGCGTATGCAGGTAGCGCCGGACGGCAGCACGGGTGATGCCGGTGCGGTAGCTGATCTGGGAGATCGTCAGTTGCCGGCACTGATTGGTGAACGCCTGGATGACCGCCAGACCACGGGCGAGCGCGGTCACGAAATCCCTGTCGTCCTTGTAGCGCGCAAGGCCGTCGGCAGCCTCGTCCTCGCCGTTGCCGGCTTGACTCTCGCTGCCCGTTCTCGCGCTTGCCGAGCCGTCGCCCGACGCTTGAATCTTGTCCATGGCTCCTCCTCTCCCGACGCCTGTGTGCCGATGCAGCGTGCGCCTAGCGCACATTAGAACCATACGCCGGGCGCTGCAAGCCGATTGCACTTCGACAATGCGGCCGGCGCCGACAGCATCGTCGCCAGCCCGGCGCGAACGCTACGGCCGACGGCACGAGACCTCCGCCCGTTCGCTCGCGCCTGCGCTCGTCGAGCCTTGCCGCCACGCACGGCCGGGCGCGGGGCGGCGCCGGATCGCGGGCCAATTCTGTGCGCCAGTCGCACAAGTCGGCCCCTTGCACAGTCAATTCGAGCGAGACCGGTGCCTACAATGCGCCCACGTTTGATGTGAATCAAAAACCACTTGCTTCAAGGCGGGGGCCGAAGCCCCGGCTCAACCAAGGAGACGACGAATGAACACTCATCAAAATTCCACGATCGACGCCACGACCGGTTTCAAGTTCGGCAAGCTGTTCGCCAGCCTCGCGGGTGCCCTGACCCTGTCGCTGCTAGCGACCTCGGCGCATGCCGAGATCCGGCCGCACAACTTCAAGGTCGCCATCGCCGTGAGCGCCGGCGCCGCACACTATGACGGCGGCGTGAAATTCTGCGAACTGCTGGAGAAGAAGAGCGGCGGCAAGATGAAGGCGAAGATGTTCGGCGGCGGCTCGCTCGGCAAGGACACCGCGGTGGTGTCGTCGATGCAGGGCGGCGTGATCGACATGGGCATCATGAACGCCAACCTGCTGACCGGCCTGGTCAAGGACTTCGGCGTGCTGGACTTCCCCTTCGTGTTCGAAAGCGAAAAGGTCGCCTACAAGGTGCTGGATGGTGCCTGGGGCCAGAAGCTGAGCAACAAGCTGCTCGACAAGGGCATCGTCGGCCTCGGCTTCTGGGAAATGGGCTACCTGAACTATCACACCGGCACCAAGCCGATCAACAAACTTGACGACATCGCCGGCCTGAAGATCCGCGTGACCGAAACGCCGCTGCAGATCGACTTCCAGAAGGCGCTCGGCGCCAACCCGGTGCCCATCCCCTATGTCGAGCTCTACACCGCGCTCGAGCAGCGCACGGTCGATGGCGGCAACCAGACCTTCATCAACGTCCAGGTCGCGAAGCTGTTCGAAGTGCAGAAGCACATGACGGTGACCAACCACATGTACAACCCGCAGATGCTGCTGATGAGCAAGAAGGTGTACGACAAGCTCAACGACGACGAGAAGAAGGTACTCAACGAGGCCGCCATCGAGGCGCGTGACCATCAGCGTCTGTTGTCGCAGCAATACACCGCCAAGGCGAAGGAGTTCCTGAAGGACAAGATCACCATCAGCGTCATGCCGCCGGAGGACATCGCCAAGATGAAGGAAAAGACCCGGCCGCTGATCGACAAGTACTCGAAGGAGTACGGTGAAGAGACGGCCAAGGAAATGCTGGCGGAGATCGCCAAGGCCAGCGCAGCCAAATAAAGCCAAGCCGCCAACGGCTGCACGACCCTGCCGGACGGCGCCGCAAGGCGCCCGCGGCAAGCGGTCGGGCACAGCAGGTTCCTCAATTCGGGAGCAGACATCATGTCCAGCAGCAGCAACGCCGGGGTGGCCACTACCGTGGTCGACGGCTACTTCAAGTTTCTCAAGTTCCTGATTGCCTTCTGTCTTCTGGCGATGGTGATCCTCGTGTTCGGGAACGTATTCCTGCGTTACGCGTTCAACAGCGGCATCACCCTCTCTGAAGAACTGTCGCGCTGGTTCTTCGTCTGGATGACCTTCATCGGCGCCCTGATCGGCCTGCGCGAACACTCTCACCTGGGGGTCGATTCCTTCGTCAATCGCCTGACGCCGCGCGGCCGCCGCGTGTGCCTGGCGCTGGCACAGACCCTGATGATCTATTGCTCGTGGCTGCTGCTGAGCGGCAGTTGGGATCAGACCATCATCAACCTCGAAGTCGAGGCGCCTTCCTCGGGTCTGTCGCTCGCCTTCGTCTACGGCATCGGCGTGTTCTTCGCCGCCAACGCCATCCTCATCCTGGTTTTCGACCTGTACCGCGTCGTGTCCGGCAAGCTGTCGGACGCCGAGCTGGTCATGGTCAAGGAATCCGAAGAAAGCGTGCACGGCGATCCGCAAGACACCGCAGCCGCCACCAAGCACTGAGCAAGGAGACATCAAATGACCGTAGCCGTCTTTCTCGGATCACTGCTCGGCGCCATGGCGCTGGGCATGCCGATCGCCTTCGCGCTGCTGATCTGCGGCGTCGCCCTGATGGTCCACCTGGACCTGTTCGATGCCCAGATCCTGGCGCAGAACCTCATCAACGGTGCCGACAGCTTCCCGCTGATGGCCGTTCCATTCTTCATGCTGGCCGGCGAAATCATGAATACCGGCGGCCTGTCCAAGCGCATCGTCCATATCGCCATGGCGATGGTCGGTCACGTGCGCGGCGGTCTGGGCTACGTCGCCATCCTGGCGTCCTGCATCCTGGCCTCGCTGTCGGGCTCGGCGGTGGCCGACGCGGCCGCGCTCGCCGCGCTGCTGGTGCCGATGATGGTGCGCGCCGGCCACGACCGTTCGCGCTCGGCCGGCCTGATCGCCGCCGGCGGCATCATCGCGCCGATCATCCCGCCCAGCATCGGCTTCATCATTTTCGGCGTCGCCAGCGGGGTGTCGATCTCCAAGCTGTTCATGGCCGGCATCTTCCCGGGCATCATGTTGGGGCTGTCGCTGGTCGTGGCCTGGTGGTGGGTGGTGCGCAACGAAGACGTCGAACCGGAGCCGCGCAAGTCCGCCAAGGAGATCCTGGCCGCCATCGCCGACGGCATCTGGGCGCTGTTCCTGCCGGTGATCATCATCGTCGGTCTCAAGCTGGGCGTGTTCACACCGACCGAAGCCGCCGTGGTCGCCGCGGTGTACTCCCTGTTCGTGGCAGTGTTCGTGTATCGCGAACTGAAGCCGAAGATGCTGTACCAGGTCTTCGTGTCGGCAGCGACGACGACCGCAACCGTGATGTTCCTGGTTGCCGCGGCGATGGTGTCGGCCTGGCTGATCACGGTGGCGGACCTCCCCGGCCAGGTGATCGCGCTGCTCGAGCCCTTCCTCGAGAACCCGCGCATGCTGATGCTGATGATGATGCTGCTGGTCGTGATCGTCGGCACCGCGATGGACATGACGCCGACCATCCTGATCCTGACCCCGGTGCTGATGCCGCTGGTCAAGGAGGCCGGCATCGACCCGGTGTATTTCGGCGTGCTGTTCATCATCAACAACGCGATCGGCCTGATCACGCCGCCGGTGGGCACGGTGCTGAACGTCGTCGCCGGTGTCAGCAAGGTCAGCATGAACGACGTGATGCGGGGTGTGTCGCCCTTCCTGTGGGCACAACTGTTGCTGCTCGGCCTGCTGATCGCCTTCCCCGCCCTGGTGACGGTGCCCGCAAGCTGGTTCTACTGATCGCGAACCACACCGGGTCGCGGTCCGATTCAGGACCGCGACCCGGCGCAGCTCGCGCCACCTGATTCATCAAACACAGTTCAAGGACGCATAGAAATGGAGATGTGGGGTCTGGACTCTGCCTTTCTGCTCGCCGTCGCGCAGATCATCATGATCGACATCCTGCTCGGCGGCGACAACGCGGTGGTGATCGCCCTCGCCTGCCGCCGCCTGCCGGAAAGTCAGCGCCGCAAGGGTATCTTCTGGGGCGTTGCCGGGGCGATTGCAGTACGCATCGTGCTGATCTTCTTCGCCCTGCAGCTCCTGGCGCTGCCCTTCCTCAAGCTGGTGGGCGCCCTGCTGCTGCTGTGGATCGGCGTCAAGCTGCTGTTGCCGGAGGACGACGGCGGACACGACGGACTGGCCGCCAGCGACAACCTGTTCGGCGCCGTCAAGACGGTGATCGTCGCCGACGTCGTCATGAGCCTGGACAACGTCATCGCAGTGGCCGGCGCCGCCAAGGGCGACATGGGACTGGTGATCTTCGGCATCCTCATCAGCATCCCGATCATCGTCTGGGGCAGCAAGTTCGTGCTCAAGCTGATGGACCGCTTCCCGGTCGTGATCACGCTCGGTGGCGCGCTGCTCGGCTGGATTGCCGGCGAAATGGCGGTGTCCGACGTCTTCGTCAGCGGGCTGTTCGCCGAGCCCCTGCCCTCCTGGGCCAAGTACGCCTGCGGCACGGTCGGCGCCCTCGCCGTCATCGTGATCGGCAAGTGGCTTGCGGCGCGCCAGACGCGCAAGGTGGACATCGTCGAGATCGCGCTCGATGCCCGTCCGGCGCCCGTTCAAGACAACTGAGCCGAGGTCAGCATGATTACCACCCTGATTGCCGTCGATGGTTCCGAGCACAGCCTGCGGGCCGTCGAATCGGTCTGCAAGCTGGCCGCCGCCGGACTCGCCATGGACGTGCATGTGTTGAACGTACAGATCCCCGTCGAGTCGGGCCACGTCCGGATGTTCGTCGCCACCGACGTCATCGAGGACTACTACCGTGAAGAAGGCCTGCAGGCCCTGCAGCCCGCGTGCGGCTTGCTGGATGCGGCCGGCGTCGGATACACCCGCCACGTCGCGGTGGGCCACATCGCCGAAACCATCGCGCACTATGCCGACAAGCTGCACGCGGACCACCTGTTCATGGGGTCTCACGGTCGCGGCGCGCTGACCCACATGCTCCTGGGATCGGTGGCGAGCGACGTGCTGCAGCGCGTGCATGCCACCGTAACGCTGGTGAAGTAGTCCGGACGATTTCGCAACTACCTGAGAGGTCATGACCATGTTCAAGAACATCCTGGTGCTTACCGACGGCTCCGAGATTTCCAAGCTGACAATCGAAAAGGCGGTCGCCCTGGCCCAATCGGTCGGCGCGAAGATCACGGGCCTGACCGTGGTCCAGCCTTCCACCGAACCGCACGGTACCGGCACGATGATGCTCGGCGGCCATGTGGTGGAGGACGCGGCGCACGAGTTCCTGCAGGACGTGCAGCACGCGGCCGCTGCGGCCGGCGTCACTGCCGAATGCTTCACGATGCGCTCCGATTCGGTGCACAGCGCCGCGGTCGCCGCCGCCGAGTCGCGCGGCTGCGACCTGATCTGCATGGGCACGCACGGACGCTCGCAGCTCGGCAAGCTGTTCTTCGGCAGCGAACTCACCGGCATCCTGCACGAGTGCAAGATCCCGGTGCTGGTCTATCGCTGACGACCACGGCTCGCGGCCCGCGCTCCGGGCCGCGATGCCACACTTTTTCCCCACCCTGGATTTCCAGGAATCAACAGGTCTTGGGCGGCTGGTACGCACCGCCCCGTCTGGCCGAGCCGCGTACGAAAGAGAACGAAACCGAGGAGATGAAGAGATGAGACGTCTTGTACTGAAGTCCGTTGTTGCCGCACTGACCGTTTTCGCCGTTGGCGCCGCCAGCGCCCAGGTCACCGAGCGTACGATGAAACTGGGCATCCAGAACCCGAAAGGCCACCCGGCGGAGCTGGGTGCGCAGAAGCTGGCCGAGGTCGCCGCGGCGAAGTCCGGCGGCAAGATGAAGATCAAGGTCTTCCCCGGCGGCCAACTGGGTGGCGATGCCCAGACGGTGTCGGCGCTGCAGGGCGGCACGGTGGAGATGACCATTCTGAACTCGGGCATCCTCGGCGCCCAGGTCAAGGACTTCGAAGTCTTCGACTTCCCGTTCATGTTTGCGAATTCGGCCGAAGCCGATGCCGTTCTCGACGGTCCCTTCGGCAAGAACCTGCATCAGAAGCTGGAGGCGAAAGGCATCGTCGGCCTCGGCTACTGGGAGCTGGGCTTCCGCAACCTGACGAACAACCGCCGTTCAGTCCAGAAGGTCGACGACATCGCCGGTCTCAAGCTGCGGGTGATCCCGAACCCGATCAACCTCGACTGGGTGAAGGCGCTCGGCGCCAACCCGGTGCCGCTGGCCTTCCCTGAGGTCTACACCGGGCTGGAGACGAGGGCGATCGACGGCCAGGAGAACCCCGTCACGGTGATTCACGCCAACAAATTCAACGAGGTGCAGAAGTATCTGACGCTGACGCGCCACCAGTACAACCCGCAGTCCATCATCGTCAGCAAGAAGGTGTGGGACAAGCTCAGCGCGGACGAGAAGAAGATCCTCAGCGAAGCCGCAGCAGAGGCGATCCAGTACGAGCGCAAGGTCACCCGCGAGCAGGAGGCGCAGGCCCTGGACGCCCTGAAGAAGGCCGGCATGGAAGTGACCGAGCTGCCCGCCGCCGAGGTGGCCAAGCTGCGCGAGAAGATGGGCCCGATCATCGACAAGTACGGCGCCGCGACGGCGGAGACGCTCGCCGCGCTGAAGGCCGAGCTCGCCAAGCAGCGCAAGTGATCCGCGCGGCGGGCGACTGCCGACCGGATTGACGGACCGTGATCCGGCGGGCGCCGCCCGCCTGTCTGCCCGATCCCCGCCCGGCGACGACGCTGTGCGGGGATTTTTTTCGACCTTCGCCCCGACCTCGATGGCTTCCTCATGCTGGACATCCTTGCCCTGACCACGCCCATCTATGTGCTGATCCTCCTCGGCTACGTGCTGACCCGGCTCGGACTTTTCGCCAAGGCCGAGATGCGCGTCTTCGGCAAGTTCGTCATCAATCTGGCCCTGCCGGCGCTGCTGTTCCGCGCACTGTCGCAACGCGAACTGGGCGATATCCTCAACCTCACCTATCTGCTCGGCTATTTCCTCGGTTCGCTGGCCATGATCGGGCTCGGCTACCTGTGGTTCCGGCGCTTCGCCGGCCAGGGTCCGACGGCCAGTGCCATCGGTGCGATGGGTGTGTCCTGCTCGAACAGCGGCTACGTCGGCTATCCCATCCTGCTGCTGACGCTGGCGCCGGTGGCCGGCGTATCGCTCGCGCTGAACATGGTGGTCGAGAATCTTCTGATCATCCCGCTGCTGCTGTTCCTGGCCGACCGCGAACGTGCGGGCGCCGACAAGTGGCGTTCGCTCGCGCGCTCGCTCGCGCGACTGGCGCGCAATCCGTTGATCCTGGGCATGCTCGCGGGCCTGTCGGTGCCCTTGCTCGGCCTGACCCTGCCCGCCCCCGCCATCCGTACCATGGACATGCTGGCCGCGGCCTGCAGCGGGCTCGCCCTGTTCGTCGTCGGCGGCACACTGGTGGGCGTGCCGCTGCAGGGATTCGGCATGCGGCTCGCCCCCATCGTACTGGGCAAGCTCATCCTCCATCCCATGCTGGTCTTCCTGGCGATCAGCGCGCTGCCGCTGCTCGGCTTCGGTGCCATCGACCCCACGCTGGTGATGGCCGCGGTGCTGCTGGCCGCAATGCCGATGATGGGCATCTATCCGACCCTGGCGCAGGCATACGGCCAGGAGGAGTTCAGCGCCGTCGCCCTGCTGGTGACCACCTTCGCCTCGTTCTTCACCTTGAGCGGTGTGCTCTGGGTGCTTGGGCAGGCGCATCGCCTTGCATGAGTGGCGAGCTCGCTCCGTTCGCGTTCTGTGCGCAGTGCGCACGTAAGCAGGCTTCGCCGCCTTTGCCCGGATCCATGCAGCGACTACAGTCTCGGACACACCCAGGCGCTTCCGCGCGGCATCTCCGTCCCACATCCAAGGAATATCGAACATGAGCAACCCCCGGCATCCTTCCATCGTCTGCGGCCTGATCGGTCTCGGAATCCAGGGCTCGCTGACGCCCGCAATGCACGAACAGGAAGGCGAGGCACAGGGCCTGCGCTATGTCTACAACAAGATCGACCTCGACCCGCTGGGCCTGGGTGTCGACGACCTGGCCGACCTGCTCACCGCCGCCAAGCGCATGGGCTACTCGGGCCTCAACATCACCTACCCCTGCAAGCAGGCCATCATCCCGCTGCTCGACGAGCTCTCCGACGAGGCCGCCGCGCTCAATGCGGTCAATACGGTGGTGATCAAGGATGGCCGGCTGATCGGCCACAACACCGACTGCTCCGGCTTCGCCGAGGGCTTCCGCCGCGGCCTGCCGGGCGTGAAGATGGACAAGGCGGTGCGGCCCGGTGCCGGCGGCGCCGGTGCCGCGGTGGCCCACGCCCTGCTGACGCTGGGGGTGAAGCAGCTCACCGTGTTCGACATCGATCCCGCCCGTGCCGCGGAAGTCGCCACCAGCCTGAGCGCCCGCTTCGGCGCCGGACGCTGCGTCGCCGGCACCGATCTGCCGCAGGCGATGGCCGAGACCGACGGCCTGATCAACTGCACTCCGACCGGCATGGCCAAGCTGCCGGGTCTGCCGCTGCCGGCCGAACTCATCGACGGCCGCATCTGGGTCGCCGAGATCGTCTACTTCCCGCTGGAGACCGAACTGCTGCGCGTCGCCCGAGCCAAGGGCTGCGCCACGCTGGACGGCGGCGGCATGGCGGTGTTCCAGGCGGTGGGCGCGTTCCGCCATTTCACCGGCCTCGAACCGGACGCCGACCGCATGCGGGCGCACTTCCTGTCGATGGTCGCATCGAAGAACTGAACCCGGTCGGCGCGCACTGCGCCCAACGCACACCACCACCCGAGGAACACCCGATGCGTCGATCGATCGCAACCGTCTGCCTCAGCGGCACGCTCGAAGAAAAGCTCGAGGCGATCGCCTCCGCCCGCTTCGATGCCGTCGAGATCTTCGAGGCCGATTTCATCAACTACCATGGGTCGGCCGCCGACGTGCGGCGCATGTGCCACGACCTCGGGCTGGGCATCGACCTGTACCAGCCCTTCCGCGACTTCGAAGGCGTCAGCGACGAGCAGTTCCGGCGCAACCTCGACCGCGCCGAGCGCAAGTTCGACATCATGGAAGAGCTCGGCGCCCCGCTGCTGCTGGTGTGCTCGAACGTGTCGCCGCTCGCCATCGCCGACGATGCACGCTCGGCCGCCCAGTTGCACGAGCTGGCCGAGCGCGCCGCGCGTCGCAACCTGTCGATCGGCTTCGAGGCGCTTGCCTGGGGACGACAAGTGCGCCACTACCAGCACGCCTGGAAGATCGTCAAGGAAGCCAACCATCCCCACCTCGGCATCCTGCTCGACAGCTTCCACATGCTGTCACTGGGAGACGATCCGGCCGGCATCGCCGACATTCCGGGTGAAAAGATCAGCTTCGTGCAACTGGCCGACGCACCGGTGAAGGAAATGGACGTGCTGCAGTGGAGCCGGCACTACCGCTGCTTCCCCGGCCAGGGCAACTTCGACCTCACCAACTTCATGGAGAAGCTGCTGCTCGCCGGCTACACCGGGCCGTTGTCGCTGGAGGTGTTCAACGACCATTTCCGCGCCGCGCCGACACGGCCGACGGCGATCGACGCTTACCGTTCGCTGCTCTACCTCGAAGAGGCGGCGAAGAACCGGCTCGCGACCGCGGCCGCGGACGACACCCTGACCACTGCGCGCAAGGCCGCCGCCGAGCGGCTGGAGCTGTTCAATCCGCCGCAGTTGCCGGCGCTGGACGGTCTGGCCTTCATCGAATTCGCCGTCGACACCGAGGCCGAGCGCGCGCTGGCGCGCGTACTCGGCACGCTCGGCTTCCGCCGCGCAGGCAAGCACCGTTCCAAGGCGGTGACGCTGTATCGCCAGGGCGACATCGACATCATTTTGAATGCGGAGCCGGGTTCCTTCGCCCGCAACCACTTCCTGCAGCATGGCCCGTCCATCTGCGCGCTGGGCATCGCCACCGAGGACAGCGTGCGCGCGCTCAATCGCGCCACCGCCTACGGCTGCCCGCGTTTCGAAGGACGCATCGGCCCGAACGAACTGAAGATCCCCGCGGTACGCGCGCCCGATGGCAGCCTGATCTATTTCGTGCCCTCGAGCCAGGGCTCGAAACGGCTGTTCGAGATCGACTTCCTGCTCGAAGATGAAGCGGTCGCCGCCGAGAGCACGGCGGACCTGCGCAGCGTCGACCACATCGCCCAGGGCCTGCCGCAACTGCGCCAGGACGCGTGGGTGCTGTTCTACCGCACCATTCTGGGCGCCGACCCGGGCGAGAGCGTGGATCTGGTCGACCCCTACGGCCTCATCAGCACCCGCGGTGTCGCCACGCCCGACCGCAAGCTGCGCTTCGTGCTGAACGTGTCGGAAAGCGACACCACGCACACCGCGCGCACCATGTCGCAACTGGCCGGCGCCAGCGTGCATCACGTGTCCTTCACCTGCGCCGACATCTTCGCCACCGTGCGCCGCATGAAGGACAACGGCGTGCGCTTCATCCCGATCTCGCCGAACTACTACCTCGACCTGCCGACGCGCTTCCCGCTCGAGGACGACTTCGTCGCGCGCCTGCAGGAGCTCGGCATCCTGTACGACCGCACCGACGAGGGCGAGTATTTCCACGTGTTCACCGACGTGTTCGCGGAGCGCTTCTTCTTCGAGATCGTCCAGCGCGTCGACCGCTACGACGGCTACGGCACGCCCAACGCGCCGGCACGCATGGTGTCGCACATGCGCACGCAGCGCTGAACAGGCTGCAGGGGTGATGGACGGCGGCGCTGCCGGTGTGCCGCGCCGCCGAAATCTTACCGGGCCTCGCCCTTCAATCCGGTCGTCGGCCCGGCGTACAGGCCGCGGCAGTCCGACGGCGCGGCAGGTCCACGTGGCGCAGCAAGGCGAGCAGCCACTGCAACGAGGCCATGGCACGCTCGACGACGAAATCGGCGGGCAGTTGCGCATAGTCGTCGTTGGTGGCGCTGATGCAGAAGCCGCCACCGTAAGCGATGACGCGCAGGCGGCGGATCAGTTCGACGATGTCGTCGCCGAAGGCGCCGTCGCCCGGCGGCACGCGCAGGTGGCGCTCGCCGACCGACGCATTGTCGAGCCGGATCAGGTCGCACAATTCGACGAGGAAGAACTGGTCCAGATAGCAGCGGTCCAGCGCATCGAGCCCGCCGTCGCGTGTGAACAGGTCTCCGGTGTCGAGGGCAAGGCCGAAGTTGGCCCGCTCCACCGCATTCACCACCTCCTCGGCGCCGACCAGGTCGGCCGCGACGGTGGAGCCGGGCGTAGCCCGATAGGCGATACGGATGCCCTTCGGCACCGCGAGCGCCGACAGCTTGGCCAGATCGCCAACGATGCGCTCGCGCTCGAGTCCGGCATCGGGCGCCGAACTGGCCCTGACCACCAGCATCTGCGCGCCGACCGCGTGGCACAGGCCGAGCAGGGCCTTGGCGACATGGACCTTGTAGTCGTGCAGCGCGCCGGAATGGCCCTCGAAGTCGTCGAGCTGCTTGAGCGCCAGCACGCCGACACCAGACTCCCGCACCATGCGGATCGCCATGTCCACGCCTCGCGGATGGCTCGCCAGGTCGGCGGCCGACAGCACCACCTGGCGGAAGCCGCGGCCGACCGCCGCCTTCAGCCGCACCTCCAGCGGACCGGCCATGCCGCAGACATCCAGCGCAACGGAATCGAAATCCAAGACCAGCCTCTCCAATGGAATCCGTGATGACAGTTGCCCGGTTCCGCCGGGCCGATGTTCAGGCGCCGCTGGCGCCCGGCGACGCGCTCGCGACCAGTTCGAAGGTGACGCTGCCGAGATAGACCTGCGTCAGCGCGCCCTTCTCGCCCGGATGCAGCGCGCCTTCGTCGATGAAGACAACGCCGCGCTGCTGCAGCTCGCGGGTGACCGCCGGCACGTCGGGCGCGCCGAAGCCGATGCGCACCAGGCCCTCTTCCCAATGCACTTCCTCCGCGCCCTCGGGCGGCTCGACGAGCTGGATGTAGAAGCCGCCGCAAGGGCTTTCGAGCAGCGTGCCCTTGGGCAGGATGCCGAAGTACTGGCCCTCGGGCAGCGGCCGGAAGCCCAGGATTTGCGAATAGAAATCGACCCACTCGGCGCTGCGGAACGCCCTGACCGCCTGCACCACGCCGAAATAGTGCAGCCCGCCGAGGCTGGGCGGGTCGGGGTTGACGCCGGGCAGCGGCACGAAATCGACGTCGTAGATCGAGAAATCCTTGAAGCGGTCGACGAAGTAGATCGAACTCTCGCCGCTGCCGAGGATGCCGGGAATGTTGAGTTCCATCGCCGCCGCGCGCCGCGGCACCTCCCACGCGCCGGCATCGAGCGCGTGACGCATGGCGAAGGCCGCATCACGGACGCGGAACGCCACTGCAGACAGGAAGGTCGAGGCCGGCGCCGAACCGCTCGGCTCGGCATTGACGATGAGATTCATCGACCCCTGACGATACAGCGCGACCTCGCGCGAACGGTGCCGCGCCACCGGCGCGAAGCCCAGCAGTTGCAGCACGCCGCCGAGCGCCTGCGGCTGTGGCGTGACGAACTCGATGAATTCGATGCCGTCGATTCCCAGGACGTTCCGAGGCTCCGGGATGAAATCGTTCATGTTGACGAACCTTGCACTCACTGGCGGATTTGAATGGGAGCACGCCGATGCGCGCTCCTGCGGGTGGTGTGCGACGCGGGCAAGGATAGCACCGGCACCGGCGAAATCGCAGCGCTCGACAGTCCGGTGGCAGCCCTCGCCGTGCGGGCTGCAGGGCGCCCGTCGGGCGCCCCTTGCCCAGCCACGACGCGCAGCGCGAACAGCGCGATGCCCGACACCAAGGCGGCCCGGATGGCGTAGATCGCCGGCGGTAACCGCTCGCGTCATCAGCAGCGAGGCGAGGCGCGAAGCGCTTACTTGGTGTATTGCTTCACCAGTGCGACGGCGTCGTCGTAGAGCTTCTTGCCATCGAGCCCGTTGCCGCTGACCTCCTTGATCCAGTCGTCATCGACCTGAGCGGTCGCGGTCTTCCATTTCGCCAGCTCCTCGGGCGCGATCTGATACACGGTGTTGCCGCGCGCGGTCGCGGCCTCGCGCCCGGCCGCGTCCGCGCTCCTGAACTGCGCCGACACCCAGGCGGAGGTCTCGCGGCCGCTGTTGTTGTCGATGACCTTCTTCAGGTCCTCGGGCAGGCTGTCATACCTCTTCTGGTTCATGACGTAGATCATGGTCGCCGTCGTCATCGCCTGCTGCACACCCGACTCGGCGTGGAACTTCGTCAATTCATGCGTCTTCGTCGCGGGAACCACTTCCCACGGGATGAGCGCCCCATCGATCACACCCTTGGACAGGCTTTCGGCCATCTGCGGGACAGGCATGCCGACCGGGGACGCGCCCAGCGCGGCGAGCATCTTCGTGCCCAGGCGCGACGGCGCGCGCACCTTGACGCCCTTCAGGTCCTCGAGCGTCTTCACCTGCTTGTCGCGAAAATGCAGCACGTTGGGGCCATTGACCCAGGTGGCGATCGGCTTCATGCCGGCCAGCTCCTTGGCCGAGTGCTTCTGCATGAAGTCCCACAGGGCGCGGGACGAGGCCTCGTGCGTGGTGGTGATGAAGGGCAGCTCGAAAACCTCGGAGGCCGGGAAGCGACCCGGCGTGTAGCCCGGCAGCGTCCACACGATGTCGGCGACGCCGTCGCGCACCTGGTTCAGCAGTTGCGGCGGTGTGCCGCCAAGCTGCATTGCCGGATAGATCTGGCACTTCAGCTTGCCCTGCGATTCGGCGGCGATCTTGTCGCACCAGGGCACGATCACCTTGGCGTGCATCGTCGATACCGGGGGCAGGAAGTGCGCCACCTTCAGGATCACTTCCTGCGCGTGGGCGGCGGCGGGAAGCAGCGTGGCGGCCAGAACGCCGAAGGTCAGACTGCGAAGCTTCATGTGTCGTCTCCTGTTCGAATGTCGTTATCTGTCGAATATTCCGTTGTGTGCCGCTTGCCCTGCTCGTGTTGCGAGACAGTGAAGCTGGCACCCATTACCGCTGGCGTGCGGTCCCGCCGGCACGATTCGAGTGTCGTTCTACCGGACAGGAATCGATCGCGAGCCGCGCTCGCGCGCTCAAGAGCGTCAATCGCTGGCCGGTCTATGATTACAACGTGTTTCAATTGAAAGATATATGCAAAAACCCTCATCGAACCCATGAGCCATTTCGATCATCACCAGTTGGACGGCAAGCTGCTTCAGTTGCTGGTCATCGTCGTCGAGGAAGGCTCGATCACTCGCGCCGCACAACGCCTGGGCATCACGCAGTCTGCGGTGTCGCACCTGATCGCCAAGCTGCGCACCATCGTCGGCGACCCGCTGGTGGTGAAGTCGGGCCGCGGCATCGTCGCCACCGTGCGCGCGGAGGCACTCGCGGTGCAGGCGCGCGCATTGCTCGACGAGATGCGGCGTTTCACCATGTCGGCCGAGTTCGATCCGGCGAGCTTGCGCACGACCTTCACCATCGCCGCCAACGACTTCCAGCGCGATCTGCTGCTGCCCGCTCTTCTTCTGAAACTGCGTCAGCACGCACCGCAGGTGAGCCTGCGCGTGGTTCCGTCAGGCGTGCCATCGCCGGATATGCTGCGTGACGGGTATTGCGACCTGATCGTCTCGCCCCGGCCGCCGGATGCCGCCGACGTGTTGCAGAAGCGCCTGTTCGACGACGGCTACCGCGTCTTCTACGATGCGTCGCAGCGCGCCGCCCCCCGATCGCTGGAGGAGTACCTGACGGCCGAACACGTCACCGTCGTGTACGAACCGCGACGCCCGCTCGACATCGACCAGGTGCTGGCGGCGCGCGGTCTTGTCCGGCAGTTCGTGGCGATGGTGCCGAGCTTCAGCGGCATCCCGGCCTTCGTGCGCGGCACGTCCCGCCTCGCGACGCTGCCCGGCATGCTGCGCAACACGTCCATGCACGGCTTCGCCGACTGCGCGCCACCGTTCGATTCACCGAAGTTGCCGATGTACATGATCTGGCATCTGCGCTATCGCCATGACCCGGTGCATTGCTGGCTGCGCGCCGAGCTCGAGGCCGTGGTGGCGCCGTCGCTGTCGGTGGCGAATCGCGTTCCCGCACCCGGTTGAGGGCATCGGGCTGTTGCGTTTTCCCCACAGTTTCATTCACTGGTCATCGACACGGTGGTTCTGTGCGCATTGCGCACAAATCCACCAAGCCCGCGTTGTTTCGGATTTGTTGCGCTTTCATCATGGCCCCGCCTGACCGATTGCCCGGCCGATGCGGGCGCAGGCGGGTGGCAAGCACCGCAGCACCTGCAGGCAGCCTCGGTCAATCTGAGGAAGACCTGAAACCGAATCCAACGTGAGGAGATGCAAGCAATGCAAAAGAAACTGATCGCGCTGGCCGTCGCCAGCATCGTGTCGCTGCCGGCCCTGGCCCAGTCGAACGTCACCATCTACGGCCTGGTGGACATGGGCTACGCCTACCGCGGCGACAATATCGTTGACGGCGTGAAGAGCCGGAATGCCATCGACTCGGGCCAGGCCGCCGGCAGCCGTCTGGGCTTCCGCGGTGTCGAGGATCTGGGCAATGGTCTGACCGCCGGCTTCCTGCTCGAGCAGGGCCTGTTCGCCGATACAGGCATGGGGCGTGCGGATGGCGCCTTCTCGCGCCAGGCCTATGTCTACCTGGGCAGCACGTCGTTCGGCACGGTGCAGCTCGGTCGCGTGTATGCGCCGCAGGACAGCTTCATCAGCGGCTTCGACCCGTTCGCCGGCGGCACCGTCGCCCAGGTGGGCAACATCTGGAACCAGCGCGAAATCCGCTACAACAATACGGTCAAGTACATCTCACCGAGCTTCTCGGGCTTCAACGTGACCGCTGCGTATTCGAACAACATCGGTACCAACCAGTCCGGTCGTGACGCACCCACCGGCACGGTGAACGAGAGCAGCGGCAACGTCGGCGACATCCGCGGCTGGGCGATCAACCCGATGTACGCCAACGGTCCGCTGAAGGTCGGCTTCGGCTATCAGCAGCGCAAGGCCCACGATGTTGGCGACAAGACCCGCCGCACCTGGGACCTGGGTGGCTCGTACGACTTCGGCTTCGTCAAGCTGTCGGCCATGTACGGCCAGGCGCGTGACAAGGACCTGAACACCACCACCGGCGGCGATACCGAGATCCGCCAGTACTTCCTCGGTGCCACCGTGCCGGTGTTCACCAACGGCGCCATCCTCGCCTCGTACGGCCACTCGAAGAACCACGCCGACGATGCCAACGATGCGCGCGCCACGCAGTGGGCGCTGGGCTACAACCATGCCCTGTCGAAGCGCACCGGCGTTTATGTGGCGTACTCGGACATCTCGAACGACGGGGGCAAGGACGACGCAACGAACGAAGGCCTCAACGCCACCGTTGGCGACGCGTCGCTGCCGGGCGACAAGTATCAGCGCGGCTTCCAGGTAGGCATCAAGCACGCGTTCTGATCCGCACCGGATTACTCCACTCTCTGGCGTTTCTCCTCTTCAGAGCGGCCTTTCGGGGTCGCTCTATTTTTTTTGCCGGAAGCCGACCATACACAGAGGAGACGGTCGGGATGCGCAAGAGTCGCGCGCGAAAAGGCCGCCCGCAGGCGGCCGTTCGTTTCACCCCTTGCCGGCGGCGTGCCGGCTTGCGCTCAGCGCAGCTTCGCGGCGATGAACTGCAGCGCCAGGTTGTAACCCAGCGTGCCGAAACCGGCCATCACCGCCTCGGCGACGTCCGACAGGTAGGAGTGGTGGCGGAAGGCCTCGCGCTTGTGCACGTTGGAGATGTGCACCTCCACGAACGGAATCGCCACCCCGCCGATGGCATCGCGGATCGCCACGCTGGTGTGCGTATAGGCGCCCGGGTTGATCAGCACGAACTTCACGCCCTCCAGCCGCGCCTGATGGATGCGGTCGACGATCGCCCCTTCGTGGTTGCTCTGGAAGCACTCCAGTTCCAGTCCGAGTTCCTGCGCCTGGGCGCGCAGGCCATTCTCGACGTCGGCCAGCGTGGTCGAGCCGTAGATGTGCGGCTCGCGCGTGCCGAGCAGGTTGAGGTTGGGGCCGTTGATGACGAGGACTTTGCTCATGCGACGTATGCTCCTGTGTGGATGGCGGACCGCGCAATTCGCGGTCTGGCGGCGACACTTTAATGCAGCCCTGCCGGCGGGCAATGCTCCGGACGCCGCTCGCGTGCGCCCTGCGCACGGGTTGACGCGATCCCCGGCCTCGGCCGGCGCAGGAGGTCGGCGGGCGGCGGCGGCGCCCTACCCCCCTGCGCCGATGAAGCCGCTTGCCTTCATCAGCCACACCACCGCGCTGATCGTCAGGAAGGAGGTGACCGTCGTCGCCACCAGCGCCGCCGCGGCGATGCCCTGCTGGCCGTACTTCTGCGCCACGATCGGGTAGATGCTCGCCATCGGCATGCAGGCGTTCAGGATCAGGGCCGCCCGGATCGCCGCATCGACGTCGGGCAGCACCAGCAGCAGCAGGGCGACGGCCAGCGCATGCAGCCCCAGCTTGCCCGCCATGATGACGCCGAGGTCGGCCCCCAGCCCCCGCGCGCTGAGACCGGCCAGCGTGCCGCCGATGTAGAACAGCGCCACCGGCGCCGAGGACGAGGCCAGCATGTCCACCGCGCGGGTCAGTGGCAGCGGAACATGGACCCCGAGGAGGGAGCAGGCGACGCCAGCGACGATGCCGAGAATCATCGGATTGCGCACCAGGCTGGTGATCACGTTGCGCAGCACCTGGCCGACGCGTCCATGGCCGCTGCTGCCGATCTCGGCGATCGCCATCAGCAGCGGCAGCATGATCAGGCTTTCCACGACGAGGAAGAGCGCCAGATTGGTGTTCGCCGCCGCACCGAACAGCGGCTGGGCGATCGGCAGGCCGACGAAGGCGCTGTTCGACACCGCCATGCCCATGGCCGTCATCGCGCCGGCCTGCAGCCCGCGCCGCTGCACGAAGACCGTGAAGCCGATCCCGAGCGCAGCGACGAGGAAGGACGCCAGCACATAGACCAGCAGGGCGTGCACGTCGATCAGCTCGCCCAGTCCACGCTGCGACAGCGCCTTGAACAGCAGTGCAGGCAGCGCGAAGCTGATCACGAACACGCCCAGCGCACGGAGCTCCGGGGCGGCCAGGATGCGCAACCTCACCGCACCGAAGCCGAGGGCGATGAGGACGTAGATCGGCCCGGTGATGGCCAGAATGTCGAACAGGCTCGCGAGCACGCCGGTCTTCCTGATGGTGCGCCGCGCCGTCCGCAAGCGGCCGGCGCGACGGCCTTGCGTGCGTCAGTGCAGCTTGACGTGCGGTTCGGTGCGGCGGGTGATCATGCGCGCCAGCGTGTCGAGGGTGACCTTGACCCAGCCGTGCAGCGCAAGCTCGTGCATCTTGTACAGCGAGGCGTACATCAGCATCGCGAACTTGCCTTCGATGAACAGGTCGCCCTTGGCCAGACCGCCCATCATGTTGCCCACGGTGCTGAACTTGCCCAGCGACACCAGCGAACCAAAGTCCTTGTACTGGTAGTCCTGCAGCGACTTGCCATCGAGGCGACGGCGGATCTGCTTCAACAGGTGGGAGGCCTGCTGATGCGCAGCCTGCGCCCGCGGTGGCACGAAGCCCTTGTTCTGCGGCCACGGGCAGGCGGCGCAATCGCCCAGCGCGAAGATGTTGTCGTCGAGCGTGGTCTGCAGCGTCTGCCGCACCACGAGCTGGTTGATGCGGTTGGTTTCGAGGCCGTCGAGGCGGGTCAGGAATTCGGGCGCCTTGACGCCCGCCGCCCACACCACGAGCTCGGCGGGCAGCACGCGGCCGTCGGCCAGGCGCACGCCCTCGGGCAGCACCTCGGCCACCTTGGCATTGGTGTACACGTCCACGCCGAGCTTGCGCAGCAGCTTCTCGGTGGAGTTGGAAAGCCGCTCGGGCAATGCCGGCAACACGCGCGGCGCGGCCTCGATCACCGACAGCTTGATGTCCTTGTCGGCGTCGACGCGGTCCAGACCGTAGGCGACGACCTCGCGCGTGGTGTGGTGCAGTTCCGCAGCGAGTTCGACGCCGGTCGCACCGGCACCGATGATCGCCACATGGAGTTGCTCCGGCCGCAGCGGAGTCTGCTGCGCATGCGCACGCACGCACGCATTCACCATGCGCGCGTGGAATCGGCGCGCGTCGGCCGGCGTCTCGAGCTTGAGCGCATGGTCGCGCACGCCGGGCGTGCCGAAATCGTTGCTCAGGCTGCCGACCGAGATCACCAGCGTGTCGTACGGGAAGGACCGCGCCGGCGTCACCTCGTTGCCCTCGTCGTCGATGAAGGGCGCGACATGGACCTCGCGGCGGGCACGGTCCAGCCCCGTCATCTCGCCGATGCGGAAGTGGAAATGGTGCCAGTGCGCCTGCGCCAGATAGCCGACCTCATGCTCGCCGATGTCCATGCTGCCGGCGGCAATTTCGTGCAGCTTGGGCTTCCAGATGTGCGTACGCGCACGGTCGATCAGCGTCACATCGACCTTGCCCTTGCGCCCGAGGGTATCGCCGAGGCGGGTTGCAAGTTCGAGGCCGCCGGCGCCTCCACCGACGATGACGATTCTGTGTGGAGCGTTTTCAACACGCGAATTCATGAATGACCCTTCTGCACGCACCGAATCGGCGCGAATCTCGAGAATTTTAACAGTGTGACGCACGCCATCGGGCGTGCGTCGTGTCCAAACAACATGCACAGCCCGTTTCCATCGGGCGCGCAATCAATGAGGGGAAACCCGCCAGTCGCGCTCGCCGCGCCGTATTCAGTCGCCCGCCACCCGCGCGACGAAGCCGACGACCGCATCGATCACCGCCTGCTCCTGGTCCTTGTGCGGCGAATGGCGGCAATCGGCCAGCTTCACCAGATCCACATCGCGCACCTGCGCGGCGATGCGATCGATCTGCTCCATGGTGCCGTATTCGTCGTCCTCGCCCTGGATGGCCATCACCGGACAGGCGATGCGCGGCAGGAATTCCTCGATGTTCCAGTCGCGGAACCAGGGGCTCAACCAGGTGTCGTTCCACGCCCAGAACACTGCATCGATGCGGGTGTGGTACCTGCCCAGGCGGACCGGGAGATCGGTGTTGAGGTAAGCCTCGCGGGCGAGCCGGATGCCGTCGATGGAGAGGTCCTCCACCATGACGTGCGGCGCCATGACGACGACGCCGGCGAGGGGCGTGCCGGTGCCACCGGCGCAGATCAGCGAGATCGAGCCGCCGTCCGAGTGCCCCAGCAGGATGGGGCGTTCGATGGCGAGCGCCTCGAGAAATGCCGGCAGCACCCGCTGCCCCTGTTCGTGCATGTAGTGTTTGTCCCGGGGCAACGCCTCGGGGCCCGAACGACCATAGCCGGCGCGTGAATACACCACCGCCTCGCAACCGGTCGCATCGGCCACCTTCTGCGGAAAGTCGCGCCACATCGAGATCGAACCCAGCCCTTCATGCAGGAACACGATGGTCGGCGCCCCCTCCCGCGCGTGGGCGGAACGCAGGCGCACATACTCGAGGTCGACACCTCCGATGTTGACGGTCTTCATCCGGACTTCCTGGCTTCGTGACGAAAGGCCGGCATTATCACCCACATCGCCGCTCACACGCCCGGCGACCGCAATGCGACCGTGCGCCCTGCGCCCGGGAGGCGCATCAATAGCGGCGGAAGCATTCGCGGATCGCGTCCGGGTCGCGCGTCACGCACAAGGCCAGCATCAACAGGATCCGCGCCTTCTGCGGATTCAGCGAGTTCGCGGCAATGGTGCCGAGCACGGCGTCGTCGGCGGAATCGGTCACCACGCCCTGGCCCACGCGGCTCGCACGCACGAAGGCAACCCCGTGCTGCCGGGCCGCCTGCGCACCCTGCCGCGCGGACGGCGACAGGCTGCCGTTGCCGGTTGCCGCAAGAACGATGCCTTGCGCACCGGCCGCGATCGCCGCCTGATACAGATGGGTGCCGGCCCCGAGGTAGTCGAAGACGATGTCGACCTGCGGCAGTTCGTCGATGTCGGCGAGCGAGAACTCGCTGTGGAGCGTATGCCGCCGCGTCGGCGCATTGAAGAAATGCACCACGCCGCCGGCGATCTCGCCCAGGCTGCCCTGCTCCGCGGCAAAGAAGGCATCGGTGGCGGTCGTATGCGCCTTGGTCACATGGCGCGCGGCGCCGATACGGTCGTTGAGCATCACCAGCACCCCCTTGCCGGCCGCCTCCGCGCAGGCGGCGAGACGGAAGGCGTTCAGCAGATTCAGCGGTCCATCGGCGCTGAGCGCGCTGGCCGGTCGCATCGCGCCCACGATCACCACCGGCTTCGCGCTGTCGAGCACCAGGTTGAGGAAATAGGCGGTCTCTTCCAGCGTATCGGTGCCATGGGTGATCACCACGCCATCGACCGCGGGGTCGTCGAGCAGCGCCTGGGTGCGGCGTGCGATCGCGAGCAGCATCGCGTTGTCGATCTCGTGACTCTCGACGTTCATCAGTTGCTCGCACTGCACTTGGGCGAGGTCGTGGATCTGCGGCACCGCCGCGAGGATGGCATCGACCGCCTCGGTGACGCGGTAGTCGTGCAGTTGGGTGGCGTCCCGCGCCGACGAGGCGATCGTGCCGCCCGTGCCGAGCAGCGCGATGCGGGGCAGCCCGGCGCGCTGCGCCGGCAGTGAAGGGCTGCTGGTCAGCGGCCTTGGATCCGGAGTCATCGTGTTCTTCCTCAAGCCCGTCCTGCATGGATCGCGCGCGCAGGAACGGCGCCAAGCCGGTACGCGCTCATCCGTGCAACATACTTCCGGCGGTGCTTCGGCGTCGAGTCCGACGCGTGGTCCGCAGCGTTCGATCAGCGCTCGTCGCCCGCGAGGCCTGGCGGGCAGGTGGAGTCCGGTGCGCAGGTCGCCTGCACTCCATCGGCAAGATCGAGACCGACGATGACCGGGTCGTGATCCGAGTTGCGATGAACGTCCGCCGAGTAGAGCGACGCGCGCTGCGCCGCAGACCGGCCGCGCTGCGTGTAGTCGAGGACGTCCGGCTCGTCGGCGCTGACGTGCCAGACGGCCGCACGGCTGACCTGGCGCGCGAGGCTGGGGGACGCCAGCGCATGGTCGAGGCGTCCCCATTGGCCGTCGAAGCCGTAAGTGTATCCGTTCGTGCCCGCGTCCCGACCCACCAGATCGGTGTAGCCGGCGCGCACGAAGGCCTGCACCGGCGCCTCCATCGCATACGCGTTGAGGTCGCCCATCACCAGCACGTCCTGCTCACCGGTGCGGGTCGGATCGCTGCCCAGCCAGGCCAGCAGTTGCCGTGCCGCGCGGAGGCGCACCGCGCTGCATTCGCCCTCGCCGTCGGGCAGCGGCGGCGCATCACACGTGCTGCCCTTGCTCTTGAAATGGTTCATCACCAGCACGAAACGCCCACCGCCGCCATCCTCGAAGGCCTGCGCCAGCGCCGGACGATTGCGTGGCACGCCATCGCCGCCGTTGACGAAGGCCGCGGCGTCGAGCACCGCTGTGACACCGACCGGACGCAGCCGCGCCGGGCGGTAGATGATCGCCACGCGGATCGCATCACCGCCCGCAGCATGGCTCCGGCCGGTACGGGCGTCGATGTCCAGCAAGGCATGGGACTGCCTGCCGTGGGCGGCATTCAGTCGCCCCACCAGATCGTGCAGCGAACTGTCCGGGCCGTAGCCGTCGTTCTCCATCTCCACCAGGCCGACAACGTCCGCATCGAGGGCGGCGATGGCCGCCACCGTCTTCGCCGCCTGCCGTTCGAACTCCGATGCCGACCGTGCGCCACGGCAATCCCTGTCGCTGTGGCTCGGGAAGCAGCCCGGCGTGGCGGCGTCGCCGTCGTCGAAGGTGTTGAAGTAGTTCAGCACGTTGATCGCCGCCACGCGCAGCGTGCCGCCCACCTGCGGTGGGACGGCCGGGCGCGGGTTCGAGGCGTCGAAGCGGGCCGCGCCACCGAGCGCTCCGAGCGGACGAATGCGCCATCCCGGACCATCGGCCCCGCTGCCGGGGCGGGTCCAGGTAAGCACGCCGGTCAGCCCGGCCACCGTGTCGCCACTGCGCAGGGTGTTGGCCGCGGACAACGGCCGCCCGCCGCGGCCGAACGCGATGGGGTCGGGATGCAGGGCATTGCCATGGTCGTCGACGATCAGGCGCGCGAGCTCGTTGCGTGCCTGCAGGGCGCGCGCCGCATCGCCCGGTGCGACGACGTCGGTCGGCTGCATCAGGCGCCCATGCGCCGACACCGTCACCTGGCCGAAGCGACCGAGATGGCGGTTGCCGGTCACGTGCAAGGTCTGCGGCACGGTCACCAGCATGCCTTCCCGGGCCTCCAGCATGTCGGCGCGGGTCAGCGGCAGCACGATCGGAGCCGGCGCGAGAGTGCCGCGGCCGCAACGCGCCACCGCACTCGCGCTCACCTGGGTCTGGCCATGGAATTCGCCCACCCGGCCGCTCACCCGCACGACATCGCCCACCGACACGTCGTCACGGTCGCCATTGAAGACGAACACGGCATCCGAGGTTGCCGCGTCGCCGTCACCGTCGGCGTCCTGCAGGTAGAAGCCGCGCAATGCCGGCGCGGCGCCTTCCTGGTCGGCCACCACCACGCCCTGCGTCGTCACCTCGCGCCCGGCCAGCGACGTCGCCTCTCCCCTGCCCTGGATCACGTAGGCCGGTGTGTAGGCTTCGCCGCAGGCGCCGCCACGCGTGTGCCGCAGCGCGCCTGCCGCCGGCGCATCGACCGCCGCCGCCCACATGCAACCCGGCAACGCCGTGAGCAGGCCGGCCAGCAGCAGCCGGGGGTAAAGGT
>SHNC01000167.1 GCA_004295105.1 Betaproteobacteria bacterium
CTGAACGCAGCGTAAACGCGCACGGCGGCATGGGCCGCCGTGCATGAAGAGTCCTGAATCTTAAGCCAAAGCAGCCGCGCCTGTACATACGTTGCGGCCTGCGAGCGACGCGGCGGCGGGCCTGCGAGCGGCGCCGGGGCGGGATGGTCGCGGGGGTTTTCTGCTAGAATCGCGCCCGTTTTGCGCAAGGTCGCGGCAGACGACCACGCCAGGACACCCCGTAGCCGCCAAGGCGTGAGACATGAATCAGAAGATCGAAAACTTCGTCATCATCGGGGTCACGAGGGAAGGAAGGAAGTTTCGCCCGAGCGATTGGGCGGACCGGCTTTGCGGCGTCATGTCGGCCTTCGGCGCCGATCACCGCATGACCTACTCGCCCTACGTGCGCCCCGGCTGCACCCTCAAGGGAGACAAGACCGTTCTGGTCGATGCGCGGCTCTATGACGTCGAGCCGCTCGCCTACAAGTTTCTCGTCAATTTCGCCACCGACAACGACCTGCAGATCGACTGGGTGGGCGACACGCCGATCTGAACGCCGGCCGCGCTCAAGCGCGCTCCTACAGCGGAAGTTGCACCTGCGACAGCCGAAGGTCTTTGTAGGAGCGGACTTGACCGCGATTGGGTGCGGCAGTTGCTTGAGCGCGACCCCCCCGCTCCAGCCAAGCGCAAGAAATCAAAAAGCGACCCGCAGGTCGCCTTCTTGCTGCAGGACGAACCTGCTACAGCCGGAACGCAGAACGGTCAGGCAGCCATCGCCTTGACGGCGGCCGACAGGCGGCTCTTGTGACGAGCGGCCTTGTTCTTGTGGATGATGTTCTTGTCGGCGATGCTGTCGATGGTGCTCATCGAGGTGCGAAAGACCGACTGAGCCGCCGCCTTGTCGCCACCCGCGACAGCCTTGCGAACGGCCTTGATCGCGGTACGCAGGCGCGAACGAAGACTGGCGTTGTGAGCGCGAGCCTTGGTTGCCTGGCGAGCGCGCTTGCGGGCTTGAGCCGAGTTGGCCATAACGTGATTCCTGAATTGGTGGGTTCTTGAAAGCCCGCGATTGTATCCGCGAAGAAATCGCGATGCAAGCGAGATTTCCGTTCCTGCGCTGCAGGCGGCTATGATGCGCGCTTTCCTCACGCGGCACCACCCCGCCCTTTTCGCATGAACCTGCTGCGCGCCCTCGCCACCGTGAGCGGCATGACCCTGCTGTCCCGCATCCTGGGCTTCGTCCGAGACTTCGTGATCGCGCGGGCCTTCGGCGCCGGGCTGGCCACCGACGCCTTCTTCGTCGCCTTCCGCCTTCCCAACCTGCTGCGCCGCATGTTCGCCGAAGGGGCGTTCTCGCAGGCCTTCGTCCCCATCCTCGCCGAGTACAAGAACCGCCAGGGGGCGGAGGCAACGCACACCCTGGTGAACCGCGTGGCCACCCTGCTGGGCCTCGTCGTCGCGGTGGTGGCCGCGCTCGGCGCCCTGGCCGCGCCGGCCATCATCTATGTATCGGCACCGGGCTTCGCGGGCGACCCCGGCAAGTTCGAGCTGACGGTGGAGCTCACCCGCATCACCTTCCCCTACATCTTCTTCATGGCGCTGGTGGCGCTGGCCGGCGGCGTGCTGAACACCTGGAGCCGTTTCGCCATCCCGGCCTTCACACCGGTGCTGTTGAACCTGTCCTTCATCGGCATGGCGTTGTTCGCGGCGCCCTGGTTCGACCCCCCGGTGCTGGCACTGGCCTGGGCGGTGTTCCTCGGCGGCCTGCTGCAGCTCACGCTGCAGTTGCGGCCGCTGAGGCAGATCGGACTGCTGCCGACCTTCGACCTGAGCTTGTCGGATCCCGGCGTGCGGCGCGTGCTGAAGCTGATGGCACCGGCCATCCTCGGCGTGTCGGTGAGCCAGATCTCGCTGCTGATCAACACCATCTTCGCGTCCTTCCTGGAGAGCGGCAGCGTGTCGTGGCTCTACTACGCCGACCGGCTGATGGAGTTTCCGTCCGGCCTGCTGGGAGTGGCGTTGGGCACCATCCTGCTGCCCAGCCTTTCCAAGCTGCACGCGGACGAGAAACCGGAGGCCTTTTCGTCGCTGCTCGACTGGGGCTTGCGCCTTACGCTGCTGCTGACGCTGCCGGCCGCCCTCGGCCTGGCCCTGCTGTCCATGCCGCTGGTGGCGACACTGTTCAACTATGGCGCCTTCAGCGCCGACGACGTGATGCAGACGCGCAGCGCGCTGGTCGCCTACAGCGTCGGCCTCACCGGCCTGATCCTGGTGAAGGTGCTGGCGCCCGGCTTCTACGCGCGCCAGGACATCCGCACGCCGGTGAGGATCGCGCTGATCACGCTCGCCGCCACCCAGTTGATGAACCTCGCCTTCATCGTGCCGCTGCGCCATGCCGGCCTGGCGCTGGCGATCGGCCTGGCGTCGTGCCTGAACGCGACGCTGCTTTACCGCGGCCTGCGCAAACGCAAGGTATACATGCCGCAGGCGGGCTGGGGAAAGTTCTCGGCCAAGCTCGCCACCGCGCTGCTGGTGATGGGGGTCGTGCTCTGGTTCGGTTCGGGTGCGGAGACGATGTGGGTGGAGATTCGCGGCCTGGAACGTGGCTTGCGCCTGGCCGCGGTGATCGTCGCCGGTGCATCGGCCTACTTCGCGACACTGTTCGCGCTTGGTTTCCGCCTGCGCGATTTTCGTCGCCGCGGCGCGGAGTGAGGTTCGCGGCCTCCATCGCAAAGGCGCGGGCTCGACCGCGATCGGCCCGCGGGCGCGGGCAATGCCGGAAATCACGCGACCGGCGGCAGCGGAATCTGGTCGCTGCGCCGGGCCCCCCCCGTGAGCGCACGGCAGTCCTGCAGGAACTGGCGGATCGCCGCGGTGTGGTACTTGCCGCGATGCCACACGAAGTTGAAGCTGCGCCGCAGATCCAGTTCGGGTGTTTCCACCGCCACCAGGCTGCCGCGGCGGAAGGCGTCGCGCAGCGCGAGGCGCGAGATGCAGCCGATGCCCAGTCCGCTTTCCACCGCCCGCTTGACCGCCTCGGTGTGTTCCAGTTCCAGCCGCGGCGTGATGCTGCGCGGCAGGTGCCGGAGCGCCTCGTCGAAAGTCTCACGCGTGCCCGAGCCCCGCTCGCGCAGGATCCATGACTGGCCGACGAGTTCGTCCAGGCTCGCCGATGCCTGCCCGGCCAGCGGATGATCCGGCGCACAGAAAACCACCAGTTCGTCCTCGACCCAGGGCTCCGACTCGAGTTCGTCATCGCGCACCTGACCTTCGATGAGACCGAGATCGATCTCGTAGCGCAGCAGCAGGCTGGCGATGGTCGCGGTGTTGTGCACCTGGAGCTGCACGCGGCTTTCCGGATGGCGCTGCAGATAACCGGCGACGATCAGCGGCAGCAGGTAGTTGCCGATGGTGAGCGTGGCCCCGACCCGCAGGTTGCCCAGCCCGCGCTCGCCGCGCAACAAGGCCTCGATTTCCTCCGCGCGATCGAGCAGCTCGACCGCGCGCGGCAACAGCAGGCGCCCCTGCTCGTTGAGTCGCAGGCGCTTGCCGTGGCGGTCGAACAGTTGCTGGCCGAACTGGTTTTCGAGTTCGGCCAGCGCCGCACTGGTGGCCGACTGCGACAGATAAAGCCCCTCCGCAGCGCGGGAGACGTTCTCGTTGCGCGCGATGGCGACGAAGACCTCGATCTGCTTCAGGGTGTATCGCATATTCACAAAATCGGTAAGAGATATAAAAATTATCCGCCAGATCGGTAAATCGGACGCAATAGAATCGACACCATTCACACAATCAGCCAAACCGATCATGAGCAACCTGCGTACCGAGCGTGTCCTGAGCGTCCACCACTGGAACGATTCCCTGTTCACCTTCCGCACCACGCGCGATCCGGGCCTGCGCTTCGAGAACGGCCAGTTCGTGATGATCGGCCTCGAGGTGGAAGGCCGGCCGCTGACCCGCGCCTACAGCATCGCCAGCCCGAACTACGAGGAGCATCTCGAGTTCTTCAGCATCAAGGTGCCCAATGGGCCGCTGACCTCGCGCCTGCAGCACCTGAAGGAAGGCGACGACATCGTCGTGAGCAAGAAGCCCACCGGCACGCTGGTGCTGCACGACCTGCACCCGGGCAAGCACCTTTACCTGCTGGCCACCGGCACCGGCCTCGCGCCGTTCATGAGCGTGATCCAGGACCCGGAAACCTACGAACGCTTCGAGAAGGTCATCCTCGTCCATGGCGTGCGCACGGTGTCGGAGCTGGCCTATTCCGATTTCATCACCGCAGAATTGCCGGACAACGAGTTCTTCGGCGATCAGGTGCGCGAGAAGCTGATCTACTACCCGACCGTCACCCGCGAACGCTTCCGCAACATGGGCCGGGTCACCGACCTCATCGAGTCGGGCAAGCTGTTCCAGGACATCGGCCTCGCCCCGCTGCACCCGGCGCGCGACCGGGTGATGATCTGCGGCAGCCAGGCGATGATCGCCGACACCTGCGACCTGCTCGACGCGCGCAACTTCCGCGTCTCGCACCGCATCGGCGAGCCGGGCGACTACGTGATCGAGCGCGCCTTCGTCGAGAAGTGAGGGCGCGCCCGCCGCAGCGGAGACGTTGGCCCGTCACGGCATGATCGATTCGACGGTCGGGAAGTCTCGCCACTTCCCGCCGTCGCGCGTCGGGACCGGCCAGCGGATCGCGGCACGTGCTCGGCATGGCTCCCTCGGGTAGACTGCGGCCTTTCCCGAACCCCGCAGGAAAGCGAACCGCAATGGCCCAGTACGTCATGTCGATGCTGCGCGTGAACAAGATCGTTCCGCCCAAGCGTCAGATCATCAAGGACATCTCCCTCTCCTTCTTCCCCGGCGCCAAGATCGGCCTGCTCGGTCTCAACGGTTCGGGCAAGTCCACGGTGTTGCGCATCATGGCCGGCGCGGACAGGGAATATGACGGCGAGGTGCAGTGGCAGCCGGGCGTGCGCATCGGCTACCTGGCGCAGGAACCCGAGCTCGACCCGGGCAAGACGGTGAAGGAAGAGGTCGAGGCCGGGCTGGGCGAGATCGTCGAGGCGCGCCAGAAGCTGGAGGAGATCTACGCCGCCTACGCCGAGCCGGATGCCGATTTCGACAAGCTGGCCGAGGAACAGGCGAAGTACGAGAACATCCTCGCCGCGGCCGGCAGCGACATCGAGAATCAGATGGAAATCGCCGCCGACGCGCTGCGCCTGCCGCCGTGGGATGCGGTGATCGGCAAGCTGTCCGGCGGTGAGAAGCGCCGCGTCGCGCTGTGCAAGCTGCTGCTGTCCAAGCCCGACATGCTGCTGCTGGACGAGCCCACCAACCACCTCGACGCCGAATCGGTCGAGTGGCTGGAGCAGTTCCTCACCCGCTTCCCCGGCACCGTGGTCGCCGTCACCCACGACCGCTACTTCCTCGACAACGCCGCCGAGTGGATCCTCGAGCTGGACCGCGGCCACGGCATCCCGTGGAAGGGCAACTACTCGTCCTGGCTGGAGCAGAAGGGCGAGCGCCTGGCGCAGGAAGCCAAACAGGAGGCCGCCCACCAGAAGGCGATGAAGCAGGAACTGGAATGGGCGCGGTCCAACCCGAAGGCGCGCCAGGCCAAATCCAAGGCGCGCCTGGCCCGCTACGAGGAGATGGCCAGCGTCGAATACCAGCGCCGCAACGAGACGCAGGAAATCTTCATTCCGCCCGGCGAGCGCCTGGGCGACAAGGTCATCGAGTTCAACAACGTCAGCAAGGGCTTCGGCGACCGGCTGCTGATGGACAACGTCAGCTTCAGCATTCCGCCCGGCGCCATCGTCGGCGTCATCGGCCCCAACGGCGCGGGCAAATCGACGCTGTTCAAGATGATCGAAGGCCGCGACAAGCCCGATTCGGGCGAAGTGGTGATCGGCTCGACGGTGAAGATCGCGGCGGTGGACCAGACCCGCGAAGGCCTGGCCAACGACAAGACGGTGTTCGAGGCCATCTCGGACGGCGCCGACGTGCTCACCGTGGGACGCTTCGAGATGCCCAGCCGCGCCTACATCGGCCGTTTCAACTTCAAGGGCGGCGACCAGCAGAAGATCGTCGGCAACCTGTCCGGCGGCGAACGCGGCCGGCTGCACCTGGCCAAGACGCTGATCCAGGGCGGCAACGTGCTGCTGCTCGACGAACCGTCCAACGACCTCGACGTCGAGACGCTGCGCGCGCTCGAAGACGCGCTGCTGGAATTCGCCGGCTGCGCGATGGTGATCTCGCACGACCGCTGGTTCCTCGACCGCATCTGCACCCACATCCTCGCGGCCGAAGGTGATTCGCAATGGACCTTCTTCGCCGGCAATTACCAGGAATACGAGGAAGACAAGAAGAAGCGCCTGGGCGAGGAAGGCGCCAAGCCCAAGCGCATCCGCTACAAGCCGATCGCGCGCTGAGTCGCACCGAAGCGCGGCGCAGGAACGGCACAGCCCCCGATGTCGGGGGCTGTGCCGTTGTACCGGCGGGCCGGGCGGCCGCCGGATCTCGCCAGCGGATCAGCGCCCGCCGGAGCAGCCGCAACCACCGCCGCCACCACCGCAGGAGCCCGCCTGCGTGCCGTACGCCGGCGCCGCCGCGTCCATCGCTTCGAGCTGGATGGAGAAGTCGATGACGATGTTGCCCGGTTCGCGAGCGACATACTTGATGCCCACCTGATTGCCGTAGCGTTGCTGGATCTGATTCAGCAAGGGCAAGGGATCGTGATCGTTGACGAAGCGCATCGTCTCGCCGTCGTCGAGCGACTCGAGCGCGCCGAAGATCGCCGCATGGCGAAAGCGCTTGGCGACCCCGCGGGCGTCGAAACCGAAAACCGCTTCGTTGATTACAGGCAATTCGCTCATCGTGTTCCTTCCTTCGATCGGGTTGACCGGCGCCAGACCGCCGTATGGGCCCAATGATGTCGGCGGGCCGCTGCGAAAGCCTTGAGCCAGAACAAGAAATCGCGACCGTCCGTGCACCGCCGCCGGCCGCCATACGCGCTACGATAGGCGCGAACGAAGGCATGGGCTGCCATGCCGGCCACGGAGGATGTGATGTCCCTGAGCTACGAGCAGTATCTCGACGAAGTCACCACGCTGATCTACGAACGCCACGACCTGAGCGAGAAGGCGTCGATTCGCGTCGTCATGCTGGCGCAGGCCGACGGCTTCTTCAGCGACCATGACGATGATCCGTCGATGCGGACCCAGGACCGTGCCGAACGCGACGCCGAAGCGGTCTTCCGCAAATACGCCAGACCGCCGCAACGCTGACGCGGTGCGCGACCGCCGCCGGGCAATCCCGGTGTCACCGCGTCCTGCGATGCTGCTAGAGTGAAGTCCGGTCGCGCTTCCAGATCCGTTACGGGGGTTCCTCATGTTGCAAGCTGTCCTGCACCGTTTCTCCGTCCTGCTCGCCTTCGCCGCCCTGCTCTCGCTGTCGGGCTGCGGCTATAACGATTTCCAGCGTCTCGATGAGCAGAGCAAGGCCGCCTGGGCCGAGGTGCTGAACCAGTATCAGCGTCGCGCGGACCTCATCCCCAACCTCGTCAGCACGGTGAAGGGAGAGGCGAACTTCGAGCAGGAAACCCTGACGCGCGTCATCGAAGCACGCTCGCGCGCGACGGCCATCCAGGTCACGCCCGAGACGCTCAACGATCCGCAGGCCATGGAGCGCTTCCAGCAGGCGCAGGGCCAACTGGGCAGCGCACTGTCGCGGCTGCTGGTGGTGGCCGAGAACTACCCCAACCTGAAGGCCAACCAGGCCTTCCAGGAACTGCGGGTTCAGCTCGAAGGCACCGAGAACCGCATCACCGTGGCGCGCAACAAGTACATCGAGGCGATCCAGCAATACAACGTGCTGGCGCGCAGCTTCCCGACCAACCTCACCGCGATGATCTTCAGCTACTCACCCAAGGCCAGCTTCGCCGTCGCCAACGAAGCCGAGATCTCGCGTCCGCCGACGGTGGATTTCGGCAGCCCGGCGCAGAAGCGCTGACCGGCCGACGCATGTGTTCGGCCTGAACGACTCGGGCGCCCGACCCGTGCAGACGCCCCCGCCGCTGCCGTCCGCCGTGCCGCGGCCAGGCTTGAGCACCGCGCCGACGGGTTCCGCACGCGCGCTCGCCACGTGCACGACAGCCCGGCCTCGCGCCGCATCCGCCCGGGCATTGCTTGCGGGCCTGCTGCTGATGCTCGGCCTGCTCGTGCTGCTCGTACCCCCTCGAGCCATCGCGCAGCCGCTGCAGGCCATTCCCGAGTTGAGTGCGCGGGTGATGGAGCGCAGCGGCACGCTGGCGCCGCAGCAGGTGCAGGCGCTCGAGGAACGGCTCGCCACCTTCGAACGCGAGCGCGGCACGCAGATCGTCGTGCTGCTCATCCCCACCACTGCACCCGAAGACATTGCCGCCTATGCGTTCAGGGTGGCCGATGCGTGGAAGATCGGCCGCCGCGATGTGGGCGACGGCATTCTCGTCGTCGTGGCGAAAGACGACCGTCGCATCCGCATCGAGGTGGCGCGTGCGCTGGAGGGTGCCGTGCCCGACGTCGCCGCGTTCCGCGTCATCGACGGCATCATGACGCCGGCGTTTCGAAGGGGCGACTTCGCCGGCGGTCTGGAAGGCGGCGTGGAGGCCCTGATGGCGCTCGTCCGCGGTGAGGCGCTGCCACTGCCCGATGCCCCGCCCCAGGCGGCGCCGGAAACTTCGCTGGAGGACCTCGGCGCATTCCTCTTCGTTGCAGTGCCGGTCGTCGGCGCTTTCCTGACCGGCGTCCTCGGTCGCAAGCTCGGTGCGCTCGCGACGGGTGGTGCTGCGGGCTTCGTGGTCAAGATCCTCACCGGCAGCCTGCTGCTCGCCGGCCTGGCCGGGCTGCTGGCGGCGGTGTTCGTGCTGGTGCTGGGCATCGGCGGTGGCGGCGGCTTCGGTGGCGGGCCGGGCGGCGGCCTGCACCGCGGCGGCCCGATCATTTGGGGCGGCGGCGGTCGAGGCGGGCTCGGTCGCGGTGGCGGCGGCTTCCGCAGCGGCGGGGGTGGCAGTTTCGGTGGCGGTGGCGCGTCAGGGAGCTGGTGATGGACGTCCTGCGCCTGCTTCGCCACCTGTGGCTCGACAGTGCCGACGCCCGACGCGCCCTGGGCGACGACGCCCTGCGAAGGCTGACGGCACGGGTGCATGACAGCGAACAACGCCACACTGGCGAGATCTGCGTCTGCGTCGAGGCGTCGCTGCCGCTGCGCTACCTGTGGCGGCACTTGCGCCATCGCGAGCGCTTCGCGGCGTTGACGCGCGAACGGGCGCTGGAACTGTTCGGCGACCAGCGCGTATGGGATACCGAGTACAACAACGGCGTGCTGATCTACGTCCAATGGGTCGAGCATCGCATCGAGATCGTCGCCGACCGTGGCCTCGCGCCGTACGCCGACGCGGCGTATTGGCAGGCCGTGCTGCGCGACATTTCGCCGAGCTTCGGTGGCGGCCGGCTCGAGGACGGACTCGGGCGGGCAATCACGGCCGTCGGCGAGGTGCTGCAGCGGCACTTCCCGCCCAGCGCCGGACAGGCGCAACCGGGTGGCCGGGAAGGCGGGGAGCTGCCCGACCGGCCGGTCGTCCTGTGAGCGGCGCCCGCAGCCCAAGCGCCATCTCGGCGACGCACCAGAACGGGCAGTTTGCCCGCCCGCCACGGCCGTGCCGCCGCGGCGGACCTGCGCCTGTGCTATTGTTCAGGGCGAGGCGGACGACGATTTTCCGATCCCGGTCAGCGTCATAGCATTGATGAACAGGCCCGATCGCGCCTCGCGAAATTCCAATAACCCGCGTGCGTGGAGGATTCTTATGGCCGGTAAGCAAGAACAGATCAACGAACTCCAGAAAAAGAACCTGGAGGCTGCCATGCGCCTGGCACAGATCTCGATCGAGAACTCCCAGCGCATCATGGAAATCCAGGTTTCGACTGCCAAGTCCCTGTTCGAGGAAGGCGTGCAGAACGCCAAGGCGCTGTCCGTGGTCAAGGATCCGAAAGAGATGATGGATCTGCGCACGCAGTTCGCCCAGAGCACCACCGAGAAGATGATGGCTTGCGCTCGCGAGATCGCAGAGATCACGACGCGTACGCAGGCCGAAGTCGGCAAGCTGGTCGGCGAGCAACTGACGACCGGCAGCCACGACGTCTTCGAGGCGATGCAGAAGATGTTCAAAGGCATGCCGATCACCGATCAGAATGCCTTGGGCGCGATGCAATCGGCGATGGACACTACCCGCGCCGCCTTCGAGCAGATGACCCGCGCTTCGACGGAGGCCTTCCAGGCCTTCGCACAGCCGGGCGCCAAGGGCCGCAAGTAAGGACACTGGCGGCCGGTCCGTCGACAGCACGACGGCCGGCGACAAGTTCAACGGCGCCGCAAGGCGCCGTTCTACTTTTGCTTCCAGCGCTCCGCAGCGGTGTCGTCGCTGTCGCGCGCATCCACCCATCGCGCACCGGCCGGCGTTTCCTCGCGTTTCCAGAACGGCGCCCGGGTCTTCAGGTAGTCCATGATGAACTCGCAGGCGGCGAAGGCTTCGCCACGATGCGAAGCGGCGACCCCGACGAAGACGATACGGTCGCCGGGCAGCAGCCGGCCCACGCGATGGATCACCCGTACCGTCAGCAGCGACCAGCGCGCGCGCGCCTGCGCGACGATCTCGCCGAGTGCGTGCTCGGTCATGCCCGGATAGTGCTCGAGCGTCATCGCCGATACGCCGCTGCCATCATTCGCATCCCGCACCACGCCGATGAAGCTCGCCACGCCACCGACATCGGCGCGCCCGCTGGCCAGCGCCGCGATTTCCGCACCGGCATCGAAGTCGCCCTGCTGGACGCTGACGCCGCCGTCATCCTCGATCATTTTCCGCCCCGCCCTGGCCCTTGATCAGCCGCCGGTGACCGGCGGGAAGAAGGCGACCTCGTCGCCCTGCCCGACCGCGGCTTCACCGCCGGCCATGCGCTGGTTGACAGCGGTCTTGACATTGGCCGCCGCGAGGCGCTGCCAGGCGCCGCCACGGGCGACGAGGCATTCCCGCAGCGCGGCCACGCTGGCCACGCCCGCAGGAAGGTCGAAATCCTCGACGGAGACCCCGAGCGCTTCGCGCAGGGCAGCAAAGTACAGAATCTTCACACGCATATCCAAAGTCCGCCCTTCAGTTCAACAGGCCCGCGTAGGGCAGGAAGCGCACCGCGTCGCCGCGCACGACCGCCTGCCCGGCCGGGATGTCGACCAGCCCGTTCGCCCAGACCGTGGAGTTAAGCGCTGCCGAACCCTGGTTGCCGAACAGCTCCACGCCCCCGTCGACGTTCATGCGGGCGCGCAGGAACTCGCGCCGCCTGTCCGGCTGCGGCCAGTCGAAATCGGCGCGCAAGGCCAGGCTCGCCGGCGCCACATCGGCTACCCCCTGAGTCGCCAGCACGAAGGGGCGCACCAGCATCACGAAGGTGACGAAGCTCGACACCGGGTTGCCCGGCAGGCCGATGAAGGCCGCACCATGCACCCGGCCATAGGCCAGCGGCTTGCCCGGTTTCATCGCGATCTTCCACATGTCGAGGCTGCCTTCCGCCTCCACTGCCGGCTTGACGTGATCCTCCTCGCCGACGGACACGCCGCCGCTGGTCAGGATCAGGTCGTGCCCCTGCGCCGCCCGTCGCAGCACCTCGCGCGTGGCCGCGAGGTCGTCCGCCACGATGCCGAAATCGGCCACCTCGCAGCCCAACCCGGCGAGCAAGGCATTCAGCAGGAAGCGATTCGAATTGTAGATGCCGCCCGGCGGCAGCGCCTCGCCCGGCATCACCAGTTCGCTGCCGGTGGAGAACAGTGCCACCTTCACGCGCCGATGGACGGGCAGTTGCGCCAGGCCTACGGAGGCCGCCAGCGCGATGGCCTGCGGCGTGAGGCGCAAGCCGGCCGGCAGGATCTCGGCACCGAGGGCGATGTCCTCGCCCTCGCGACGCACCGCCTCGCCGACACGCGGCCGGTGATTGACGATCACCGTATCGCCGTCGGCTTCGCACAGCTCCTGCATCACTACCGCGTCGGCGCCCGGCGGCAGCGGCGCGCCGGTGAAGATGCGCGCCGCCGTACCGGCGGCAAGCGGATGGCCGACACTGCCGGCCGGGATGCGCTGGCTGACCGGCAGACGCGTTCCGGGCTGTGGCACGTCGGCCGCGCGCAGCGCGTAGCCATCCATCGCCGAATTGTCCATCGGTGGCTGCGCCAGGCTGGAATGCTGCGCCACCGCCAGCACACGGCCGCTGGCGATGAAGGTGTCGACCTGTTCGATCTCGCGCACCGGCCGCACGAAAGCGAGCAGTTTGTCGTGAGCCTCGTCGAAGGAAAGCATGGAAGCGTTCATCGGTCGTCGCGATACTCCAGGATGAAGGCGGCGATGGCGGCAGGATCGTCGAGCGGCAGGCGCGGCAGCGGGCAGTCGATGTCGGCGTTGGACGCCACCGCGACCACATGCGGATTCTCCGGCCACAGCGGCGGCTTGCCCAGCGCCGGACGATGGATCTCGATCTTGGGCACCGCGGCCTCCTTGTAGCCTTCGATCAGCACGAGGTCGCAAGGAGCGAGCAGGCGCAACTGCTCGTCCAGCGTCGGCTCGGGCGCGCCGCGCAGTTCGTGCATCAGCACCCAGCGTTCGTTGGACAGCATCAGCACCTGGGTGGCGCCGGCCTCACGATGGCGGAAGGAATCCTTGCCGGGGCGGTCGAGGTCGAACCCATGGTGCGCATGCTTGATCACCGACACGCGCAGGCCGCGCGCGGTGAAATGCGGAATGAGCTTCTCGACCAGCGTGGTCTTGCCCGAACCGGACCAGCCGGCCATGCCGATGACTTTCATCGCTCGCGGTGTGACGTCGGTTGCCTGTCGAAGCGCAAGGATAACGCAGTGTGTAGGCGGAGAGTTCGGTACGAGGCAATCACGTGAAGGTGCCGAGCCGGGTTCAGGCGGACGACCGGGGCGGCGGCAGGCTCTGCAGGAAGGCGACCGCCTCGGCCTCCACCCGCGTGCGCCGCATCGGCGGCAGGCTGCGCCAGACGACCTTGCCGTACGACTTGTCGATCATGCGCGGATCGCAGATGCACAGCACGCCACGGTCGCGTTCGGTGCGGATCAGGCGGCCGGCGCCCTGCTTCATGTTGATCACCGCGCGCGGAAGCTGGTGATGGACGAAGGGGCTGAGGCCCTGCTTCTGCATGTGCTCGACGCGGGCGGCGAGCACCGGGTCGTCGGGCGGCGCAAAGGGCAGCTTGTCGATCACGACCAGCGACAGCGCGTCGCCCGGCACGTCGACCCCCTCCCAGAAGCTCTGGCTCGCGACCAGCACCGCATTGCCGAGGCGGCGGAAACGCTCGAGCAGCTCGGTACGCGATCCCTCGCCCTGCAGCAGCAGCGGCAGTTCGTCGCCGGATTGTTGCAGGCCGTCTGCGATCAGCTCGTGCACGCGGCGCATCGCGCGCAGCGAGGTGCACAGCACGAAGGCCCGCCCGCGCGCGGCGCGGATCAGCGGCAATGCCACCCGCGCCACTGTCTCGGTGTAGTCGGGCGCATTGGGGTCGGGCATGTTGGCGGGCGCGTAGAGCAGCGCCTGTTCGCCATAGTCGAAGGGACTGCCCCACACCGCGGTCAGCGGCGGCGGCTCCAGCCAGGCGAGGCCGAGTTCGCGGCAGTAGTGGCCGAAGTCCTTGCCGACCGCGAGCGTGGCCGAAGTGAAGACCCAGGCGCGCGGGTGGCCCTCGAGCTGCCGCTTGAACACGTCCGAAACGTGCAAGGGCGTGGCGTTGAGTGAAAGCGACTGGGTGAATACCTCGACCCAGCGGATCAGCTCCCTTTCCTGCGGATTGCGCCAGCGCGCCAGCCGCTCGCCCATCTCCTGCGTGCGCCGCAGGCAGTTGGCGAGCCCCTCGGAGCGTTCGGCCTGGGTGTCGAGGACCGCGTGGAAGGCGTCCAGCGCCTTCTGCACCGTATCGAGCTGGGCGTCGAATTCCTTGCGCTCGGCGGCCTGCGCCGCCGACATCCGCGTGCTCTCGTTGCCGAACACCAGTCGCAGGTCGCGGGCGGCCTTCTCCAGCTTGCGCGATTCGTCGATCAGCGAGATGCAGTCGCGCGCCGCGGCCAGCGTCTCGGAGCGCGTGTCGCGCGCCAGTTCCAGCACCTGCGAGGTCGATACGCTCTCGCCGAAGAACAGGCTGGCCGTCTCGGGCAACTGGTGGGCCTCGTCGAAGATCACCGCGTTGCAGGCCGGCAGCAGCTCGCCCATGCCCTCGTCGCGCAGCATCACGTCGGCGAAGAACAGGTGGTGATTGACCACCACCACGTCCGCCTCCATCGCCGTGCGCCGGGCCTGCATGACGAAGCACTCCTTGACGTCGGGGCAGTCCTGGCCGAGGCAGTTGTCGCGGGTGGAGGTCGCCGCGATCCAGGCGGCCGAATCCTCGCGCACGTCGGTGCATTCGGCCTTGTCACCGGTGACGGTGAGCTTCGCGAAACGTGCGATGGCGCGCAGGTCGGCCGCGTCCTGCGCGGTGAGGAAGCGGCCATCGCGCGCGTTGCGCTCCAGATGGTAGGGACAGACGTAGTTCGCCCGTCCCTTCAGCAGGGCGATCGACACCGGTACCTTGAGCGCGGCACGCACGGTGGGCAGGTCGCGATTGAAGAGCTGGTCCTGCAGCGTCTTGGTGCCGGTGGAGATGATCACCTTGCCGCCGGCCATCAACGCCGGCACCAGATAGGCAAAGGTCTTGCCGGTGCCGGTGCCCGCCTCGGCCACCAGCACGCGGTTGCCACGGATCGCCTCGGCGATCTTCTGCGCCATCTCGATCTGCTGCGGACGGGCGCGAAAGCCGGGAATGGCCGCGGCCAGCGGGCCGTCCGGCGCGAAGATCGGTGCGGGATCGGACATCGATTCGATAGTCGGGCGCTGCGGGGCAAGGCAGAAGGCCGTCAATTGTACGTGATGAGCGGGTGACGCACCGTAACCGTGCCGAAACATGACAGCTTCGAAAAACCGTCACATTCGCGTCGTAAAAAGGCGTGCCCGTGCCGCAACACATCGCCCATGCCCACCCATCGCTCCCCACCGTTCCTCCGTTCCGGACTCACGCCGACCGCACTCGCGGCCGGCCTGGCATGGGCCGGCGCGCTGACGGTCGTCGCCTGCAGTGGCATCGCCGCCACCCGGCTGTTCGCACCGATCCCGGCGGCACGCGCAGCCGAGGCGGTCGCGCCTGCCGATGCACGGACGCACGCCGAAGACATCGTGCGCGCCGGTCTGTTCGCCGGCCCCGCGTCGCACAGCGGCAGCGACGCCTCGAACGCGGGCGATGCGCTGAACCACCTGCAATTGACCGGCGTGGCAACGGGATTCGCCGGCGGCGGGGCTTTCGCCCTGGTGAGCACGGACGGACGGACGGCGACGCTGCGCGTCGGCGAAACGCTTGCGGGCGGCTGGGAGGTCGCTGCCATCCAGCCCGACAGGCTGGAACTGCGTGCCGGCGAACGTCGCGCCGAACTCGTCCTGCGCCGCGCCACCGTGCCCACCGCTCGTCCCGGGCCGGCGCCGGACACCGCCGCGCGGGACGACGCACCGGCCCCCAACGAAGACTGAACCATGCCCGCCACGCCCCGACCGACCGACAGTCCCCGACCACACCCCCGTCGCCGCCACCGCGTCCGCGTCCTGGTCGCGAGTCTGTGCGTCGTGACGCTCGTGCTTGCCCGCCCGGCGCTGGCCAGGGTCGAGGCGGAAACGGTCGAACTGAACTTCGCCAACGCCGAGATCCAGTCGGTGATCAAGGCGGTCGGCCAGATCACCGGGCGCAATTTCCTCATCGATCCGCGCGTCGAAGGCAGCCTGAACATCGTCACCAACACGCCCGTCCCGCGCGCGCTCACCTACGACATCCTGCTCGCCGCGCTGCGGCTGCAGGGCTACGCCGTGGTCGATTCCGGCGCCATCACGCGCGTGGTGCCCGAAGCCGACGCCAAGCTGCACGGCGTGCCGGTGGCGTCCGCAAGATCGGCTCCGCGCGGCACCGGCCTCGTGACCCAGGTGTTCCCGCTGCGCCACGAGTCGGCCGCCGGGCTGGTGGCGGCGCTCCGCCCGCTGGTGAGTCCGAACAACACGGTATCGGCGCTGCCGTCGAGCAATGCGCTGCTGATCACCGACTACGCCGACAACCTTGCGCGCATCGGCCAGATCATCACCTCGCTCGACGTGCCGCAGGGCGACCTGCTGGTGCTGCCGCTGCAGCATGCCGCCGCGCGCGACCTCGCCGATACCGTGATGCGGCTGCTGGGCAGCAGCAACCGCAACGCAGCCGACCCGACGCAGGACGTGACCATCGTGCCGGATACGCACAGCAACAGCCTGCTGGTGCGGGCCGGCAGCCCGTCCCGGCTGGCGGCGGTGCGGCAGGTGGTCGCGTCCATCGACCGGCCCGGCGCGGGCGGCAACATCCGTGTGGTGTACCTGCGCAATGCCGAGGCGGTTCGCGTCGCCGAAACCATGCGCGCCATCCTCGCCGGCGACGGCCCTGCCGGCCTTGCCAGCCCCGCCTCGCAGACACCGGGCGCAGCACCCCTGTCCGTCACACCGTCCAGGGCCATGTCGGCCCCGGCGCTGTCGACCGCCGGCAACGGCGCCGAAATGGGCGCATCGGCCGCCACGCCGGCGCCCTTCGCCGCGTCCACGGCGGGCAAGGCGCTGGCCGCGGGCAGCCTGATCCAGGCCGACGCCGCCAGCAACGCGCTGATCATCACCGCGCCGGACGCGATCTACAACAACCTGCGCAACGTCATCGAGCAGCTCGACCGCCGCCGCGCCCAAGTGTATGTGGAAGCCCTGGTCGCCGAGATCACCGCCGAGCGCGCGGCCGAATGGGGCATCCAGTGGGGCGCAGCCGGCAATCGCGGCTCCGCCGCAGTTGTCGGCCTGACGGGCTTCTCCAGCGGCAACAACAACCTGCAGACGCTGATCGGCAACGCCCGCGCGGGCTCGCCGACCCTGCCGGGCAACGGCATCAACATCGGCATCGGCAGCGGCTCAGTCACGCTGCCCGGCATCGGCACCATCCCCAGCCTGGCGGTGCTGGCCCGCTTCCTGGAAAGCGACGGCAGGACCAACATCCTGTCGACGCCGAATCTGGTCACCCTCGACAACGAGGAAGCGAAGATCGTCATCGGCCGCAACCTGCCCTTCGTCACCGGCCAATTCACCAACACCGGCGGCAGCGGCGGCGCGGTGAATCCTTTCCAGACCATCGAGCGGCGCGACGTCGGTCTGACGCTGCGGGTGCGACCGCAGGTGTCGGAAGGGGGCGTCGTCAAGCTGGCGATCTATCACGAAGCGTCGAGCGTCGTCGGCGGCATCGACAGCGCGAACGGACCGATCACGAACAAGCGCTCGATCGAATCCACCGTGCTGGTCGATGACGGCTCCATCATCGCGCTCGGCGGGCTCATCGAGGACAGCTACAGCGCCGACGAGGAGAAGGTGCCGGTGCTGGGCGACATTCCGGTGGCGGGCAACCTGTTCAAGTACAACGGCCGCAAGCGCACCAAGACCAATCTCGTGATCTTCCTGCGCCCGGTCGTGCTGCGCGACGCCGACAGCCATGCCCGCCTCACCGCGTCGCGCTACGACTACGTGATCGGGCATCAGCGCGGCCTCGGCGGCACCCTGTTGCCCGGAGAAGGAACGGCGCCCGAACTGCCGCCGTTCGGCAGCCCGCCGCCCGCCGCGCCGCGAACCCGGACGCTGGCCCCGGAGCCGGCGGGAAGCACCGCGCCGCAGGAAGGTCCGGTGCAGCACCCCATCGACGGCGCCCCGGGGCAATGACCGCACCCCCCGTTCCCTACGCCTTCGCGCGGCGGCATGGCGTGCTCGTGACCGCCATGGGCGAGGACGCTGCCGACGTGCTGCTGCGCCCCGGCGCCGGGCTGTCCGCGGTGGCCGAGCTGCGCCGCGCGCTCGGCCGGCCGCTGCGGCTGCGACGCACCGACGGCGAACGTTTCGACGCCTGCCTGGCCGAGCACTATGGCAACGCCGAGGGCGGCACCGCGGCGCTGGTTCAGGACATCGGCCGCGAGCTCGACCTCGACGCGCTGATCAACGCCTTGCCGGCGGTCGAGGACCTGCTCGACACGCGCGACGAAGCCCCCGTCATCCGCATGATCAACGCCCTGCTGACGCAGGCGGTGCGCGACGGCGCCTCCGATGTTCACATCGAGCCCTACGAACGCGATTCGGTGGTGCGCTTCCGCCGCGACGGCGTGCTGCACGATGCGGCCCGGCCGCACCGCGCCCTGCACGCAGCGCTGGCGTCGCGCATCAAGATCATGGCCAGCCTCGATATCGCCGAGAAGCGCCTGCCGCAGGATGGCCGCATCGCCCTGCGCCTCGCCGGCCGGCAGGTGGACGTGCGCGTGGCGACGCTTCCCACCGCGCACGGCGAGCGCCTCGTGCTGCGCCTGCTCGACAAGGGCGCCGCGCGCCTCGGCCTGGATTCGCTGGGCATGGCCGACGCGACGCGCGCGGCATTCGAAAGCCTGCTGCGCCAGCCGCACGGCATCGTGCTGGTGACCGGCCCCACCGGCTCGGGCAAGAGCACGACCCTCTACGCCGCGCTGCAGGGCATGGATGCCAAACGGCAGAACATCGTCACCGTCGAGGATCCGGTCGAGTTCGACCTGCCGGGCATCGGCCAGACCCAGGTCAATCCGCGCATCGACCTCGACTTCGCACGGGCGCTGCGCGCCATCCTCCGCCAGGATCCGGACGTCATCATGATCGGCGAGATCCGCGACCTCGAGACCGCGCAGATCGCCGTCCAGGCGAGCCTGACCGGCCATCTCGTGCTCGCCACCCTGCACACCAACGACGCCGCCTCGGCGGTGACGCGCCTGGTCGACATGGGCATCGAGCCCTTCCTGCTCGCCTCCAGCCTGCGCGGCGTGCTCGCCCAGCGCCTGCTGCGCTGCCTATGCCCGGCCTGCCGCCGCTCGCAGCGGATCAGCGACGAGGAGCGGGCGCCGTTCGGGCCGAAGGTGCCGGAGCAGGCCTGGCGCGCAGGCGGCTGCTCCGCCTGTGCGCACACCGGCTACGCGGGTCGCACCGGCATCCACGAACTGATCCGCATCGATGCCGGACTGGCGGCGCTGATCCACGACCGCGCCGACGAAGCGGCGCTGCGTGCCGCCGCGCGCGCGGCCGGCGCCGCCAGCCTGCGCGACGACGGCCTGCGACTGCTGGCGGACGGCCGCACGTCTCCCGAGGAACTGCTGCGGGTGACACGGGAGTGAACGCTTGCGTATGAGCGCCTTCGAATGAGCGCCTTCCACTACCGTGCCGTCGATCTGCAGGGCCGCGAGACCCGCGGCGTGCTCGAGGCCGACAGCAGCCGCGGCGCCCGCGCCCACCTGCGTGAGCGCGGGCTGTTCCCGCTCGACGTCGGTCCGGTGCGCGACGCGGCAGGCGCGCACCAGCGCCGGGGTACCACACTGGGCGAAGCCGCGTTGGCGCTCATGACGCGCCAGTGGGCGACCCTGCTGGCCTCCGGGCTCACCGTCGAGCAGTCGCTGACCGCGCTGGCTGACCAGGCCGATGCCGAATCCGCCCGTCGCCTGCTCGCCGGCGTGCGCGCGGAAGTGGTGTCCGGCATGGCGCTGCATGCCGCGCTCGATGTCTTCGCCGCGCAGTTTCCGCCGATCTACCGCGCCTCGGTCGCCGCCGGGGAGCAGTCCGGCCGGCTGGCCGACGTGCTGGAACAGCTTGCGGACTACCTGGAGCGGCGCGGCAGCCTGCGCCAGAAAACGCTGCAGGCCCTGCTCTATCCCGCCATCGTCGCGGCGGTGGCCCTGCTGGTGGTTACCGGTCTGATGACCTATGTGGTGCCGCAGGTGGTGGGCGCCTTCCAGCACGGCAATCAGCCGCTGCCGCCGCTCACCCGCGGCCTGATCGCGGCCAGCGACCTGCTGCGCGCATGGGGCTTGCTGCTGCCACCCGCACTGCTGGCCGCCGCACTGGCCGCCCGCGCGGCACTGCGCCGGCCGTCAACGCGCCGCCGCTGGCATGCACGCCTGCTCGCGTTGCCGCTGCTGGGCCGCCATCTGCGCAGCCTCGAATCCGCACGGCTCGCGAGCACGCTCGCCATCCTCTACGGCAGCGGTGTCGCCCTGCTGCCGGCGCTGGAGGCCGCCCGCCGGGTGCTGACCCTGCTGCCGCTGCAGGACGCGCTCGCCCGCGGCGCCGAGCAGGTGCGCGAGGGTCGCACGCTGGCCGATGCGCTCGGCGAGCAGCGCCAGTTTCCGCCCTTGCTGCTGCACATGATCGCCAGCGGCGAGGCCACCGGACGCCTGGACGAGATGCTGGAGCGCGCGGCACACCTGCAGCAGCAGGAACTGGAAAACCGCATCGGCGCCCTCACCAGCCTGCTCGAGCCTGCGCTGCTGCTGGTCATGGGCGGCCTGGTGCTGCTGATCGTGCTGGCGGTGATGCAGCCGATCATCGAACTCAACACCCTGATGAACTGAAGAGCCATCCAATGAAGACCTCATCCTCCAGCCCCGCCCGCAGCGGCCAGCGCGGATTCACCCTGATCGAGCTGATGGTGGTGATCGTCATCCTCGGCGTGCTGGCCGCACTCGTCGTGCCGCGCGTGCTCAGCCGGCCCGACGAAGCGCGGGCGGTAGCGGCGCGACAGGACATCGCGACCATCATGCAGGCCCTCAAGCTCTACCGCCTGGACAACCGCCGCTACCCCAGCACGGAGCAGGGTCTGCACGCGCTGGTCGAGCCACCGAACGTCGGGCCGCGAGCCGACGGCTGGAAGGCCTACCTCGAACGCCTGCCGCGGGACCCGTGGGGCACGCCCTACCAGTATCTGAACCCCGGCCTGCACGGCGAGATCGACGTGCTGAGTTTCGGCGCCGACGGCAAGGCGGGCGGCGAAGCGGCCGACGCCGACATCGGCTCGTGGAACCTGTGACCCGCCCGCCCGGCGCGGCCGACCTGCGCGGCTTCACGCTGCTCGAGGTCATGGTGGTGCTGAGCCTGCTGGGGCTGCTCGCGCAGGGAATGGTCGTCGCACTGGGGGCCATCGAGAGGCGCGACCACGACCGCGCCGTCGAGGCGCTGCGCGCCCGGCTCGACGTGGCGGTCGAGCGCGCCTGGATCCGCGGCCAGACGCTGGCATTCGAACGCACGCCGAACGGCTACCGCTTTGTCGTCACGGGCGCGGACGGCGCCTGGCAGGCCGTCGCCGACAGCGCGACGCTCGCTCCCCGGACGCTGCCCGAGGGCTTGCGCTGGAGCACGCCGGACTCAGGTCAGCGCGAGCCGGCCGACGATGGGCCGCTGCTGCTGTCGGGACGCGAAGTGCCGCCGTTCCGGCTTCGGCTCACCGCCGCCGACGGGCGGACCCACGTGATCGTCGGGCGTCACGGCATGATCGAGCGCACGACCGGGAGCGAAGACCGGTGAAGCCGGGCGCGCGCGGCTTCAGCCTGCTCGAGAACCTGGTCGCGCTGAGCGTCGTCGCCATCGCGCTGGCGGCGGCCGCGCGCGCCGCCAGCCAGGCTGTCGACACCAGCGCCGCGCTGGGCCAGCGCACGCTCGCGCGCTGGGTAGCGGAGAACCGCGTCGCCGAACTGCGCGCCATGCCGGCGACGCCGCCGCCCGGTCGCCGCAGCGGCGAAGCGCGCCAGGGGCCGTACCACTTTCTGTGGGAGCAGGTCGTCACCGCAACGGGCGACGCAAACTGGCGCACGGTCGAAGTCGCCGTGCTGAGCGCCGACGGCCAAGCCCTCGCCCACCTCGGCGCACACCTGCTCGCGAGGACGACCGATGCCCGTTAGCGCCTCCTGCCGCGTCGGCCCCGGTCGCCGCCACGCTGGCGTGACGCTGGTGGAAATGCTCGTTGCGCTGGCCGTATTCGCCATGCTCGGCAGCCTGAGCTACCGCGCGGTCGCACAGATGAGCGCACTCGACATGCGGCTGCGGTCGGACCACGCACGCTGGCGCGACCTCGAATACGCCGCGCACCGTATCGACGAGGATCTGTTGCGGCTTGCCCCCGCGCAGCAAGGCATCGATACCCTGCGGCTCGGGCGGACGGCGCGCGGCGCGCTGCAGTTGCTTTTCGGCGTGGGGATGACGCCGGGCCGGCCCGCCGCCACCGTCACGCTGAGCTTCAGCGACGGTCGCCTGCTGCGCTCGACGGCCTCGGCGACGGAGACGCTGCTCGACAACGTCGCCCGCGTCGACTGGCGCTTCCTGCACGCAGGAACCTGGTCCGCTCAATGGCCCCCGGCCGGGGCGGCCGGCGACACCCGACCGGACGCGATCGAAACGCGACTGCACCTGCCCGATCTCGGTCTCGTCACGCGGGTCGTCGCGCTGCAGTGAGCCCGGCCAGTGCGCTGCCCCGGCGACGCCGGATCTTCACGCCCCCCCTGAACGTTCCCCCATCCCCACACGACACATGCCCTCCATCGCTACCATGCCCCGCACGCGCCTGCGGGTGCTGATCGACGAAGACTGGCCGGCCACCCCGGCCGCCGAGTGGGTCCTGCTCGACGGGGCCGGCAGCCGGCTCGCGCACGGCCGCGACCGCGCCGACGAGTGGCCGCAGGGCATGCCCGTCGTCGTGCTGGGGGCGACCCAAAGCGCCTGGCACGTCACGCCCCTTCCCGGCGGGCGGGCCGCTTCCGACCCTCGCGTGCTTGCCTATGCGCTGGAGGAGGCCCTGCTCGGCGAGCCCGACGCTCACCATCTGACGAGACTCCCATCCGCCGCAGACCGCGAGGGGGCCGGGGCCGACGTCCTGGTCACCGGCACCGGGCGCCTGCGTCAGATCCTCGACGCGCTCGCGAACGCAGGCCGGACCCCATGCGCCATGTACAGCGAACTGGCCTGCGTCTCGCCTGCCACGGACCACACACGACTGTTGCTGCGCCCGGGGATGGCGATCCTGCGCTGCGGCCACGACGCCCCGGTCGCACTCGACCCCGACCCGCAGAGCCTCGCCGCACTGATCGAACCGCCGCACAGCGCCGCCGGAACCACCGACGGCGTGCCCGCGACGGTCGACATCATGGCGTCGGACGCGTGCGCCGACATCGTGCGTCAGCTTCGCGACGCCTGCTCCGATGTCCGCTTCGCCGACGCCGGCCGCTACCAATGGTGGCGACTGCCCGCTGCGGTGGACCTGCTGCACGGCCCTTTCGCACGGGCCGGAAACGTGGCCTCCTGGCGCCGCACGATGCGCCTGCCCGCGGCGATCGCGGCCGCGGCGCTGCTGCTGCTCGGTGGCGCGACGCTGGCCGACATCCTTCGCCTGCGCACGGCCATCGATGCCCTCGACGCCGACATGCGCCGGCAATTCGCCGCCGCGCTGCCGACGACGCCGATGGTGGTGCCGGAAGTGCAGCTCGCGCGCCATCTCGCCAGCTTGCGCGCGCAGGCCGGGCATCTGTCGGACGACGATCTCCTCGCCCTGTTGCGCCATGTGGCCGCTGCGCGTGAGGCCGTCCCCGCTGCGGCGATCAGCCGGCTCGACTACACCGACCGCCGGCTCACGCTGCACGTCGCGGCGGACAGTGCGGGCGACGTCGCTCGCCTGGGCGACGCCCTGCCTGCGCAAGCCGCAGCACGTGTCGATCTGCAGCGGGACGAGCAGCCATGACCCGCGCCTCCCTCGCTGCAGCGACCCGGGGCCGCCTTTCCGGCCGATGGGCGGGATTGTCCGCACGCGAACGGCGACTGCTGCGCCTCGCCGGGCTCGCCGTCGCCCTCGGCACCGTCATCGCCGCGGCCGACTGGCTTGCGCAAGAGCATGGCCGGCTCACGCGCGAACTGGCCGCAACCCTGCCGCGCCATGCCGCCGTGGCCCGCCTCAGCGCCGACCTCGCGGCACTCGGCCAAGCGGACCAGCCCCACGGCACAGCACCCACGCTTGCGGACCGGCAGGCCCTGCTCGCCCATCTTCGCCGCAGCAGTGCGTCGAGCGGATTGAAACTCGAGTTCCGGACCGGGGACGACGGCAGGCTTGCGTTCGCCGGCATGGCCGGCATGGACGCGCTGCTGCCCTGGCTGGCCGAACGCCACGCGCTGGACGGACTCGCGCTGCACGGTCTCGAGTGGCGGGCGGACGATGGCGCACAGACGGTGCGCGGCTGGCTGGCCGAGCCCACCATGCCGGGCGGCGGCTCATAGCACGAAGCACTGCGCCCGTCCCACTTGCCCTGGCGTCATGGCGATGACACATCGGCGCAACATTCGTTTCACGTCGCCGCAACGTGGCCCGCGAACAATTCCGGCCTTCCGACCCGCACTTTCCGACACCCCTACGGAGCCTTGCAGATGAGTCATTTCGACCACGACGATTTGCCCAGCAATCTGTCCGACAACGAGCACTTCCAGCACATCGTCGATCGCACCGTGTCGCGTCGCGGCTTCCTGAAGTCCGGCCTCGGCCTGGGCGCCACCGCCTTCCTCGCCGCCCCGCTCGCCGCATTTGCCGGCAATGGCTACAGCCACATCGGCGACCGCGGCCCGCGCCTGCAGATGAAGCCGCCGCGCATCGGCTTCACCCCGGTCGCGACCTCGAGCGCCGACACCGTCGTCGTGCCTGAGGGCTACCGTGCGCAGGTGTTCGCCCGCTGGGGTGACGCGCTGTTCGCCGACTCGCCCGCCTGGCGTCCGGACGGCAGCAACAGCGGCGAGGACCAGGGCCGCCAGATCGGCGACAACCACGACGGCATGCACTTCTTCCCGCTGCACGGCAAGTCGAGCACGGAAGGCCTGCTGGTGATGAACCACGAATACACCAACTACGAATACCTGTTCGGCGCCGAGTTCACGTCGCCCTGGACCGCCGACAAGGTGCTGAAGGCGCAGAACGCCCATGGCGTGTCGGTGCTGCACGTGCGCCGGCAAGCGGGCAAGTGGGACGTCGTCCGCAACTCGAAGTACAACCGCCGCATCACCGGAAACACTCCGATGCAGCTCAGCGGCCCGGCCGCCGGCCACGCCCTGTTGCGCACCAAGGCCGACCCGAACGGCATGCGCGTGCTCGGCACGCTGAACAACTGCGCCAACGGCATCACCCCGTGGGGCACCTACCTGACCTGCGAAGAGAACTTCAACGGCTATTTCGGCACCACCAGCGGCGCCGACGGCCGCGACGAGGCGATGCGCCGCTACGGCATCAGTGCCCGCGGCACCAGTTACCGCTGGGAAGAGTTCGATGACCGCTTCGACTACGCGAAGGAGCCGAACGAGTCCAACCGCTTCGGCTGGGTGGTCGAGATCGACCCCTACGATCCGCAGGCGACCCCGGTCAAGCGCACCGCGCTGGGCCGCTTCAAGCACGAAAATGCCGCCTACGCCTTCGCACGCGATCGCCGCGTGGTCGTCTACATGGGCGACGACCAGGCGAACGACTACATCTACAAGTTCGTGTCCGAGCAACGCTTCATCCCGGGCCAGGAAGCCTCGAACCGCCGCCTGCTCGACCATGGCCGGCTCTACGTGGCGAA
>SHNC01000181.1 GCA_004295105.1 Betaproteobacteria bacterium
CGCCCGTTCTGGTCGCAGGCCGACCCGGCGATCTTCCACGGCGACCTGCACGGCGGCAACCTGCTGCTGGCCGAGGATGGCCGCCTCGCGGTGCTCGACTGGAGCCTGACCGCCCGCCTCGCGAAGGCCGAACGCGAGGCGATCGTCGGCATCGCCTTGGGCGCGATGACGCTGGACGAAGGCCAGATCCTCGACGGACTCGCGCGGCTGGGCCTGCGCGATGCGCACCGCGCTCAGCCGGCGCGGACGGTGTCGGAAGCGCTCGACGCGCTGGTACGCAGCGGACGGCCCGCAGGCTTCGACTGGCTGGTGGCCCTGCTCGACCGCCTGGCGCTGCAGGGCGCCGGGGGCTTCGGCGCGCAACTGGCGGTGTTCCGCAAGAGCTGGCTGTCGCTCGCCGGCGTGCTGCGCGACCTCGATGCCGACACGGCGCCCGATCTTCCGCTGCTCGGCGTCGGCCTGCAGCGCCTCTTCGCCGAGCTGCCGGCACGCCTTCTGGCGCCAGCCGATTCGCGCGCGTTCTCGACCCATGTGTCGACCATCGACCTGATCGCCCTCGCCGGCGCCGCATGGCCCGCCAGCTTGCGCTACTGGTCGCGCCTGCTGCCGACGGGCCGAGCGGTGTCAATGCCTTCCTCTCATCGCAGCTCGGCAGCGCCTCTTCGTCCCGCCTCGGCGGTGGCGGCAGCGTGGGGATGAGTCGTCCCGGCGTGAGGGCGAAAGCGCGCGGCGACGGGTTTCGCCAGTAGACACGCCGCAGCGCCCTGCATGCCGCGGGTGCCGAATTCTTCATCTTCCGTGCCGGTCCTGCCGACTACACTGCAGGCGTGATTCCACCGTCGTTGCGGGTCCGGATGCGGACCTCGTGCAGGGGAGGCCAGATGCGTCAGGGCGAGCGCGAGCCGGTCGAGGTCGTCGAGCTGAACGAACTCGTCGAAGAGTTCCACGATCTGTTCGATGTGCGCGTGATGTGCCATGTCGACAGCCGCGGCGAGCGCCTGCCGGTGTATCGGATCGCGATCGGCAATCCTTCGCCCGCCGTGCCGGCGGCGGGTTTCTTCGGCGGCGTGCATGGCGTCGAGCGCATCGGCTCGGACGTGGTGCTGGGCCATCTGCGCAGCGTGGCGACGCGACTGCGCTGGGACGAGACGCTGCACAACCAGTTGGCGACGATGCGCATGGTGTTCATGCCCATCGTCAACCCGGGCGGGCTCAGCCGCGGCACGCGCTGTAATCCGGCGGGCGTCGACCTGATGCGCAATTCGCCGGTCGCCGCGCGCGAAGCGACGCCCTTCCTCATCGGCGGACAGCGCCTGAGCGCGCGGCTGCCCTGGTATCGCGGCGCCCGCGACGCGGCGATGCAGCCGGAGAGCCTGGCCCTGTGCCGTGTCGTGGAAGAAGAACTGCTCAGCCATCGCTTCAGCATCGCGGTCGACTGCCATTCCGGCTTCGGACTGCGCGACCGCATCTGGTTCCCCTACGCCAGCACGCGCCAGCCCATCGCCCACCTGGCGGAGATGCACGCGCTGGCCGAGATCCTGGACCAGACGCTGCTCCATCACCCTTACCTGTTCGAGCCGCAGAGCAGCCAGTACCTGGCGCACGGCGACCTGTGGGACCACCTCTACCAGCGCGCCTGCACCGACCCGCAGCGTATCCACCTGCCGCTGACGCTGGAGATGGGCTCGTGGCTGTGGATCAAGAAGAATCCGCGGCAGATGCTGTCCCTGCTCGGCTTCTACAATCCGCTGATCGCGCACCGCCACGCGCGCGTGCTGCGCCGCCAGATCGGCTGGCTCGACTTCATCGGCCGCGCCACGTTCGGCTACCGCGGCTGGTGCCCGACGGGGCCGGAACGCGCACGCCACCACGAGCGGGCGTTGCGGCGCTGGTACGACAGGAGCCGGGCGTGAGCGTGTGGGTGCTGCTGCGCGGCCTGACACGCGAGAACGGGCACTGGGGCGCGTTTGCACGGCAACTGCAGGCGGCATTGCCCGATGCCCGTATCCTGACCCTCGACCTGCCGGGCAATGGCGAGCTGCACGGCCAGCCGAGCCCGACCTCGGTGACGCAGATGGTCGCCTGCTACCGGGCGCAGCTCGCGCAGCAGGGCGTGACCGGCCCGTTGAGCCTGCTGGCGCTGTCGCTCGGCGCCATGGTCGCGGTGGCCTGGGCGGATGCGCACCCGGCCGAGGTGAGCGCATGCGTGCTGATCAACGGCAGCCTGCGCGGCATCAGCCCCTTCCACCACCGCCTGCGGCCTTCGGCCTGGTTGCCCCTGCTGTCGGTGCTGATATGCGCGAAGGCGCGCGCACGTGAGACAACGCTCCTGCGCCTGACCAGCCGGCGCGCACCCGCCGACGTGATCGACCACTGGGTGAGCCTGCGCCAGCACCATCCCGTCCGCCCGCGCAACGCGCTGCGGCAGTTGCTTGCCGCCGCCCGCTTCCGTGCCCCGCCAACGCCGCCGCCGGTGCCGGTGCTGATCCTGTGCGGCGCACGCGACGCGCTGGTGAACCCGCGCTGCTCGCAGGATCTCGCGCAACGCTGGCATGCCCCCATCGTCCGCCACCCTGACGCCGGCCACGACCTGCCGCTGGACGACGGGGCGTGGGTGGTCGTGCAGGTTCGCGAGTGGCTCTGTCACCGCATGCGCCATCCCGCCGCGGACGAGCAAGCGACCTTCGCGCACGGACACACGGTGTCCTGACCGGCTTCGCAGCCGAAGCCGGAAGCCGGAAGCCGGCAGACCCTGGCGCGCAAGAAGCCCGTTGCGGGCATCGCACGGACGCGCCTTGATCCAGATCAGATAGGCCGAGCCCGTCCGGGAGGACACTGAAACAAACGAGGCTTTCGACGTCTGTCGTCTATCAGTGGAGGAGCCGGAGATGAATCCGTCACGAATCGCGGCGATCGGTGCGCTCGCCCTCGGCATTGCAGCGTGTGCGACGGTGGCCGATGCGCCGCCGTTTCCGTCCCGACCGGTCACCGTCATCATTCCCTACCCGGCGGGCAACGCGGCTGATCTCGTCGGCCGCGTCGTGGTGGACAAGCTCGCACAGGCGTGGGGCCAGCCCGTTAACGTCGAGAATCGCCCGGGTGCAACGACGGTCCCGGGCGTCGATGCGGTGGCCAGGGCGAAGCCCGACGGCCACACGCTCCTGGTGCATTCCGTGTCGTACGCGGTCGACGCCGGCCTGTACGCGAATCTGCCCTACGATCCGGACAAGGATCTCGTCGCCGTCGCGTCCTTCGCCCGGCAGCCATTCGCCCTTGTCGCCTCGCCGTCGCTCGGGGTCGGAAGCACGGCCGAGCTTGCGGCGAAATCCCGCACGACGCCGTTGAAGTTCGCCTCGCTCGGTCCGACGACGCAGATCTATTTCGTCGCAGAGCAGTTCAGGAAGCAGACCGGCATCAACGCCACCCACGTCAGCTACAAGTCGCTTATCGACGCCAACGCCGCGGTGGCCAAGGGCGAGGCCGCCTTCTGGTTCCCGCCCGTCGCCGGGGCGCTGCCGGCCATCCGCGACGGCAAGCTGGTGCCGCTGGCCGTCACCAGCAGCCAGCGCGCCGCAATGCTGCCGCAGGTGCCGACGATGGCCGAAGCCGGCGTCAGAAACATGGAAATCGCCGCCTGGTTCGGCCTGTGGGCTCCCGCCGGCACCCCTGCCGGCGTTGTCGGCAAGATCGCCCACGACGTCGAGCAGGCCCTGTCGTCGCCGGAGGTGCGGGACAAGCTGGCGAAGATGGGCGCCGAACCCCTGTCGATGACGTCGGCGCAGTTCGACCGCTTCGTTCGTGACGAGATCGCGTCCAGCCGGCAGCTCACGAAGGAACTGGGCATCCAGCCACAGCGCTTTGTGCCGCCGCCGACACCCTGACCGAAGGCGCCGCACGGGGACGCATTCCGGGAGCCCGACTCATGAAACGCCGCTGCGCAGGTCTTCCGTCGCGCCGCTTCCATGCGACGCGTCGAGCGCCTGCAGCCAGCGCGTGATCCCATCGACATCGGTCGGGCGGCCGTACAGGTAGCCCTGCGCGTCCTGGCAGCCGAGGACGCTGAGGGCAACGTTCTGGTCGGCCTGTTCCACGCCCTCGGCCACGGTGCGCAGGCCCAGGCTGTGCGCCATCGTCAGGATGGCCTCGACGATGGCCAGGTCCTGGCGGTTCCAGGTCAGTTCGGCGATGAAGCTGCGGTCAATCTTCAGGGCCGAAATCGGCAGCCGGCGCAAGAGGGTCAGGGATGAGTAGCCGACGCCGAAGTCATCCACGGCGATCGACACGCCCATGCGCCGCAGGGATTGCAGCAAGCCGTTGGCGGCCGGGCCGTCCGCGGTCAGCGCGCTCTCGGTGAGTTCGACTTCCAGGCAATCGGCCGGCAGGTCGTGCCGCTGCAGCGCGGCGGCAATCTCGTCGATCAGCTCGGGGCGCAACTGCACCGGCGACACGTTGACCGCCATGCGCGGCACATGCAGGCCCTGCCGGCGCCAGGCGGCCATCTGCGCCAGCGCCAGATCCAGCACACGCAGCCCCAGCTCCCAGATCAGCCCGGTTTCCTCCGCCAGCGGGATGAAGCGCGCCGGTGACATGACGCCGTTGCGCGGATGAATCCAGCGCACGAGGGCCTCGACCGCACTCATGCGCTGGTCGGCCAGCCGCAACTGGGGCTGATAGTGCAACTCGAACTGACCCAGTTCGATCGCGGTGCGCAGTTCCGATTCCAGCGTCACGCGTTCCACCGCCCTGTCGTTCATCTGTTCGGCGAAAAGCTGGCAGCGGTTGCCACCCGCCTCCTTGGCCGCATACATGGCAAGGTCGGCATGCCGCAGCAGCGCCTCCTCGGTGTGGCCCTGCTGCGGATAGGTGGCCAGGCCGACGCTGCAGCCCACGCGAATGCAGTGCCCCTGCAGCCTGATCGGCCGCAGCACGGCCTCGATGATCTTGTCGGTCACGACCTTGGCATCTTCGACGCGACGCAGCGACGGCAGGATGATGGCGAACTCGTCGCCGCCGAGCCGCGCCACCGTGTCGGAGTCGCGGATCACGCCGCTCAGGCGCGCCGCCATCTCCTGCAGGAGGGCATCGCCGACGTCGTGACCGAGCGTGTCGTTGATCCACTTGAAGCGGTCGAGATCCATGAACAGCACGCCGAGCAGACTGCCGTCGCGGTGCGCGGCCTTGATGCCCTGGCGCAGACGGTCCATCAACGCCGCCCGGTTGGGAAGGCCGGTCAATGCATCGCGCGTGGCGAGGTGCATGATGCGCGCTTCCGCTTCGTGGCGGCGCACCACCTCCTCCTCGAGCGCGAGGACGCGCTGTCGCAGCTCGATCTCGGTCACCGCGCTGCGCGCCAGCACCGCCAATGCGCGTCGCTGGACGTCGTCCAGCCGTCGCGGCCTGCGGTCGATCACGCACAGCGTGCCGATGGCCTCGCCTCCGGGCATGACCAGGGGCATGCCGGCGTAGAAGCGGATGCCCGGCTCCCCGCGCACCAGCGGATTGTCGGCGAACCTGGGGTCGACCGCCGCATCCTCGATCTCGAACAGGCTGTCACCGAGCAAGGCATGGCCGCAGAACGAAATCGAGCGCGAGGTTTCGGCGACTTCCACACCGACCCGCGCCTTGAACCACTGGCGTCGGTCGTCGACCAGACTGATCAGGGCGATCGGCGTTCCTGCAAGGTCGGCAGCCATCCGGCTGAGCGCATCGAAAGTCTCTTCGGCCGGCGTGTCGAGCACGCGCAGCTCCCTGAGCTTGCGCAGGCGTTCCGGCTCGGTCGTCGGCAACGGCGGCATCCAGCTCGCAAGCAGGGCCAGCAGCGCATTCAGATCGGCGCACTTGTCCAGGAAGGCATCGGCCCCGGCCTCGATACACAGCGCCCGGTAGGGATCGGCCGGCTGGTTGCTCAGCACCACCAGGCGCGGCGCGAACCCTGGCAGCGCGCGCAGGCGCTTCAGCAGCTTCAGACCGCTGCCCGGGCTGAGCGCCAGATCGAGCAACACCAGATCCGGCCGTCGAGCGGTGATGAGCCCATAGGCCTCGTCCTCTCCTGCCGCGTGACCGATCACCGACAGGCCAGGCTGCGCGCCGAGCATTTCGATCAGTTTGTCCCGCACGAGGGCGGAGTCTTCGACGACGACGATACGCATGGCGGCAGTTCCCGGACGACTCGAGTGACGCCATGATCGCCGCCCGGCTGCGAGCCGGATATCGGCGGGTGCTGCACCGTGTCGTCGGCGGGATGCCGATCCGTTTGTAGGCGGATCACCTACCCGGTCATTGCGTCATCAGGACGGATCGATGAGGCCGCGCGAGGCGCAGTAGCGGGCGATCTCCGCGGTGTTGGCGAGTCCGGTCTTGTCGATGATGCGGCTGCGGTAGGTTCCCACCGTCTTTACCGACAGGTGCATTGCATCGGCGATCTCGCTCGCGCTCTTGCCCGCCGCGATCAGCAGCATCACCCGGTGCTCCTGCGGCGACAGCGTTTCGTGCGGCGCGCGCGTCCCGCCCTGGTTGGCGAGCAGGTCGGCCAGCCGGGCGGCCAGGTCGCTGCTGATGTAGCGGCCGCCGCCGCAGACCCGCTCGATCGCGACCACCAGTTCGCTGGTCGCATGCTCCTTGGTCAGGTAGCCTGCGGCACCCAGTTGCAGCGCCTGCGTCGCGTAGGCGGCCTCGCCATGCATGCTCAGCACCAGCACCGGCAGTGCGGGCGCGGCACGCCGGAGTTGCGCCAGCCCCTCGAGGCCGACCGCGTCAGGCAGCGACAGATCGAGCACCACGACCTGCCAACTCTGTGCACGCGCCAACTGCAGCGCCTGCGCAAGATTCTCCGCCTCCCCGATTTCGGCATCCGGCCAGCGCCGCGCCACGAGCTGGCGCACGCCGAAACGCATCACCGGATGGTCATCGACGATCAGGATCCGCATCTTCTGCCTCCCCACTGTCTGCCAGCGGCAGCGTCACCTCGACCCGCAGGCCACCGGACAGCCCCTCGCCCAATGCCAGCTCGCCCCCCGCCAGCGAGGCGCGCTCGCGCATGCTGATGAGGCCGTGCGAGGCCGACGGCTCGCCGGCGAGGCCGTGACCGTCATCCTCGATCGATAATCGATACCGTTCGCCATCGGCGCCGCCCTCGATGCGAACGCGGCTGGCGCCGGCGTGACGGGCAACGTTGGTGAGCGCTTCCTGCACGATGCGGAAGAGCTGGATGGATTGATCCGCCGACAGGCGCTCGCCGTCGGTCACCGCCACTTCGCAGTGGACACCCGCCTGGTCGGCGAACTGGCGCCCGGCATGAACGAGCGCCGCGCCCAGGCCGAGATCGTCGAGCAGGGGCGGGCGCATCGCACTGGCGATTCGACGCGCGGTCGCGATGCCTTCGCCGATGAGGCTGCCGATGCGCTCGAGATCCTGGCCGCGTCCGGGGACGCCTTGCAGGGCCTGATGAACCAGCAGGTTCACGGCGGTGAACACCTGGCCCAACTGGTCGTGCACCTCGCGCGCAAGCCGCCGCCGCTCCGCCTCGATGCCGCGGTCCAGGTGGAGCGCGAAGGCGCCGATCTCGTCACGCGCCTGCTGCAGCTCCGCGGTGCGGCTGGCCACCGCTTGTTCGAGGCGTGCATTGGCCTCGCGCAAAGCCTCTTCCGCGCGCAAACGCCGCACCTGCTCGCGCTGCAACAGGCCATACGCCGCGAGGATCAGGAAAGCGCCGGTCGCGGTCAGCAGGACCGAGGTCAGCAATGCCCGCTTCATCGTCGCACCCACAACGCGGTTGCGAGCGTCGATCTCGTCCCGCAGACGCGTCTCGATCGTTCGAAAGTTCGAACGGATCCGCTCCATCGTTGCGCGTCCCTCGTCCAGCAGCTCGTTGCGCGCCGTCGTCACCTCAGGCTCAGCTTGCGGAAACATGCTGATGTTGCGCGTAGCGATCGCCACCCGACGCATGACCAGCGGCTGCAGTTCCTCGCGCAGCGCATCGACCCCTGCCAGACCGGAAGAGACTTCGCGAAAACGTGCGAGCGCCGGATCAAGGCCGGCAACCCCCTCCCGGAACGTACTCAGATAGGTCTCGTTGCGGGTCAGCAGGAAACCCCGCTGCCCGGTCTCCACGTCCTTGAGCAGCGACAGCACGACGGTCGCCTGCAACAGGCTCATGCGCGCCCTGGCGCGCATCGCCGTTTCGTCCTCCAGGGCACGCAGGCTGGAATGGCTCGACCAGGCCAGCACCGCGAACAGGATGAGGCCGCCTGCCAGCAGCAGCACGGCTGCGAACGGATTCCATTGTTTGGCGGGCGTTTCAGCCATGGACGTGGCGCTCGACGATGATCGGATTGAACCGGCAGCGGACCACGGCAGGCAGACGCATGCCGCGATGCACATGGCACGCCCGCATGATAGCCAATTCGACCGACATACTGGCGCAAGCGACGACGTTGACGGCGAAGGGTGTCCGCTGAAGGCGCCGTCCCGGCGCACCCGGCAGGACGGCTCGCCGGCCGGTGTGCGCGATGCCGGCTGCCTGCGCTACATTGACATCGGATACGCCGCGCCATGTCGACGCCAGCGATCGGACGGGAGCCTTTCCGATGAGATCAGCATTGAAGTTCCTCCTCTCGTGCTATGCCGCCCTGCTGCTGACCGCGCACGCCTGGGCCATGCCTTACAGCAGCCTGTACGTGTTCGGCGACAGCCTGTCGGACGCCGGCAGCAGTGCGTCGGCCGTCAGCAGCATCTACAAGCTGCTCGGCGGCAACTGCGATCCCGGGCATCCCTGCCCGCCCTATGTGGACGGACATTTCACCAATGGCCGCACCGCCGCCGAATACCTCGCCTCCGCGATCCTGCCCGGCGGCGCCACGCCGGCGAACTTCTTCAGTTTCGCCATTTCGGGTTCGACGACCGGCGTGGGCAACTACGGCGACGGTGGCACGGCAACGGGCGCCGGCGCCTTCGGCCTGCCCGGCATGGCGCAGCAACTCGGCGGGTACTCGCTCGCCTCCGGCGGCGTCGCCGACCCCACGGCGCTGTATTTCGTGTGGGGCGGCGCCAACGACTTCCTGACCGGGGATTCCGCCGTCACCGCGGCGCAGAACGTCGCGCAATACGTCGCTGCGCTGGCCGCGATGGGCGCGCGCAACATCCTGGTGCCGAATCTGCCGGACCTGTCGCTGACGCCGTTCGTGCAACTGGCCGGCGCGGTCGATCCCCTGATCCCGGTTCTGGCGCAGGGATTCTCGCTGGCATTCAACAGCACCCTGGCTTCGCTGCTGACCGTCCTGGATGCGTCGTCGCCGGCAGACATCATCCCATTCGACACCTTCGCCTTTTTCAATGAGGTCGTCACCCATCCTGGCGCGTTCGGCTTTTCGAACGCGACCGACGGCTGCCTGCTGTCAGGTCCGGCGTGCGCTGATCCTGATGCGTTCGTGTTCTGGGACGACTTCCATCCGACCACCGCCGCGCATGCGGTGATCGCCGCCGCCTTCGCGCGCGCCGTACCCGAGCCGGGAAGCCTGCCCTTGCTGGCGCTGACGCTCGCCACCCTGGCCGCATGCCGGCGCAGCCGCGTGCGGCAGGTCAGGATGACCGGGCAAGGCCCGGCGGCATGCGCCGCCTGACACGCGAGCTGCGGCGCGAGACCTGCTTCCACGAGGCGGGCCACGCAGTAGCGTTCGCGCTGGGCGGCGTGCCGGTGCTGAGGCTGGCGGTCGCGCCCGAGGGCGCCGACCACTGGCGCACCGACATCCGCAGCGGGCGCTGCTGCAGCGACCTGTGGGGGCTGTGCGAGAAGGCCGATCTCGTCTTTCCGCGGCCCTTCCTGCGCTGGCTCGGCAGCGAGGGCGCGCTGCACGCCGACGGCCGCGGCTTCGAAGCTGTGCTGGACACCCCGCTCGGCCAGGCGCTGCTCGCAGGCTTCACACCCGCGCATCGCAGCGAAATCCGCGCCCATGTCGTCGGCCTGCTCGGCGGGCCCGTCGCCGAACACCTGTACCGCGGCGAACCGCTGCGGCTGCACGGCACGATGAATCTCGACGACGTCTCACGCGCCACCGCCCTGTGCCGCTTCCTGCCGCGAAACGACGAGTTACCGCGCAGTCTGCGGCTGGTGGAGGACGCGCTGCAGGGGCCCGAAATGTGGGACATCGTGTCGAGGGTGGCCGACGAACTGGAGCGACGTGGCGAGCTGCGCGATGGCCTGCGGGCCAGGCTGCCTGCCGCCATCCGCGGCTGGCTGCGCGTGAAAGCCGACGCCGACCGCACTCCCGGCAGCGAAGCTTGATGGCGCTTCGCACCGATGCCTGCGCCACCACCATGCGGCAAATTCGCATTTGACCGTCCAGGCGTTGTGGACAAGACTTTCCTCACCGACGCAGCGCCCATTCCCCCGCACATGAGACCGGACATCATGGAACATGAAGTCATCGACGCGCAGGTTTCCCCCACCGGTCCACTGGAAATCCTGTCGCGGGCGGAAGCCGCCAAGCTGCTGGACCAGGGCTCGGGCAGCCTGCACGCGCTGTTCCGCAACTGTGCGCTTGCCGCGCTGAACTGCGGCAACGAACTCGATGACGGCAAGGAACTGCTCGAGCGCTACCGCAGCTTCGACATCCGCATCCTGCAGCGGGCGCGCGGCATCAAGCTCGACATCCGCAACGCGCCGGCCAGCGCCTTCGTCGATGGCCGCATGATCCGCGGCGTCCAGGAGCACCTGTTCGCGGTGCTGCGCGACGTGGTCTATGTGAGTCACGAGATCAGCGGCAACCCGCGCTTCGACTTCGGTTCACCCGCCGGCATCACCGACGCCGTGTTCCACATCCTGCGCAACGCGCGCGTGCTGCAGCCGGTCACCCGCCCCAACGTGGTGGTGTGCTGGGGCGGCCACTCGATCCGGCGCGAGGAGTACGACTACACCAAGCTCGTCGGCCGCCAGCTCGGGCTGCGCGGCCTGGACATCTGCACCGGTTGCGGGCCGGGGGCGATGAAGGGGCCGATGCAGGGCGCCGCCATCGCGCACGCCTCGCAACGCCTGCGCGGCGGCCGCTACCTCGGCTTCACCGAGCCGGGCATCATCGCCGCCGAGTCGCCCAACCCGGTGGTAAATGACCTGGTGATCCTGCCCGACGTCGAAAAGCGGCTGGAGGCCTTCGTTCGCGTCGGCCACGGCTTCATCGTGTTTCCCGGTGGCGTAGGCACCGCCGAGGAAATCCTCTACGTGCTGGGCATCCTGCTGCACCCGGACAATGCCAGCCAGCCCTTCCCGCTGGTGTTCACCGGGCCCCGAAGTGCCGCGGAGTACTTTGTGCGCATCGACCGCTTCATCACCGCCACGCTGGGCGATGAAGCGCGCCGCCGCTACAAGATCATCATCGACGACCCGGTCGAGGTCGCGCGCGAGATCCAGGCCGGGCTGGCGAACGTGCGTGAGTTCCGCAAGATCAACCGCGATGCCTACTACTTCAACTGGCTGCTGAAGATCGAGCACGAATTCCAGAAGCCCTTCCGCCCGACCCACGCGGCCATGGCCGGGCTGTCGCTGCACGCGACGCAGGCGCCGCACCTGCTCGCCGCCAACCTGCGCCGCGCCTTCTCGGGCGTCGTGGCCGGCAACGTCAAGGACGAAGGCATCCGCGAGATCGAGAAGCACGGTGCGTTCGACATCCACGGTGATGCATCCATCATGGGACCGATGGACGAGCTGATGGCCTCGTTCGTCGCGCAGGGGCGCATGAAGCTGCCGGGCACGCAGTACAATCCGTGCTATCGCATCATCGCCGCACCGCCAGCCGACGCCATGCCCTGACGAACGGGCGAGGAGGAGCATGTCAGGCCGGCGGACGCGGCGAGGGGCTTCGCGCAACCCGCCGCGCACAGTTGCCGCGCGACCCATCGCGGCTTACAGTCGCAGCTCGAATCACATCGTGGAGCCGCCCGTGGATTCCTACTGGAACGCCCCGTTGTACAAGGATCTCGGCCTGGACAAGGACACCTACGAGCTGGCCGAGCCGCAGGACCCCGAACACGTCAGCGGCGTCACCGTGGTCGAAGTGCGCTCGGAGGGCGCCTGTTACCGCGGCTCCTACGTTCATGGCCTGTACGCCGTCGCCGACCCCGACCTGACCGAGCTGCCCAAGGACGGCGAAGCGGGTGTGCCGGTCTATTGCCGCTGGTTCGGCGGCCGCGAGGACGAGGGCCCTGCGGTGTTCCAGATCGATCCGGCCAAGGCCAGGCTGATCCGCAATTACACCGGCTACGTGGTCACGAACCTGGCCGAGTTCCGCATGAAGCCGAGTGCGCGGCGACGGATCGACTGACCCGCCGACAGGCGGGCCTTGTCAGCGATATCCGATCCAGCGCCCCAGCACCATCGTTGCCAGCCACGCGACCAGCGACACCACGGCGGCCATGCGCGCGTGCAGCGGTGGCTGTGCATGCCAGCAGGGCGAATCCCCCGACTTCAGGCGCAGCCATGCGGCATTGCCGATACCCACGGTCAGGCAGACCATTTTCGCGACGAACAGCGGGGACGCGAGGTATTCGGTCGCGCGCGTGACGAACAGCAGGGCTCCGCATGCCATCGCCAGGCCCAGGCCCGCGGCGGCAGTCTGCCCCAGCACCGTCCACAGGGGCAGCAAGGGCTGAGCGCGCCACGCCCCGAGCAGCCGCAGGTCGAGCGGCACGACCGCGCCGAGCAACAGAGCGATGCCGAGCACATGCCCGGCATTCACCAGCGGATAGAGCCATATGGACGCGCTCAGGCTGCGCGCCAGCGGCAAGGCCTCGATCGCAGCGGCCCAGGATTGCACGACGAGAGCGGGGCGTCGCTGGTGGCCTCAGGAGCGCCGGTCGGGATAAAGATCGTGGCGCTTGCCGTCGAACATCAGCCACTCTGCCTTCACCAGGCGCTCGCCCGGCCGCGCCGAACGGTGACCATGCACCGTCACGCTGCGACCGATGGCGAACATCTCGTCACTGAGGCCGGCGCGCTCGTTTCGCCACGGCTGGCCGACCTCCACCACCCAGGACTCGCCCTTGACGTCGAGCGTGATCTCGCCGTGCGGGTTGCCCAGCCGCACGGCGGTGATGACACCGGTGATCTCGAATTCCTCGTCGCCCGCCCAGGCCCAGCCATGATGCGCGCGCGCCTGCAGCGCGATCGACAGCAGCGGAACCAGCAGCAGCGCGAGCCAGCGCGTGCGATGCAGGAAGGATTGCATGATGTGCTCTCCGTGGCGAACTCCACGTCAGCATAGACTGCCGCGTGCATGACGAGTGCCCGGCACGAGCGACATGCGCTTGCAACCCCGGCTGGCCAGCAGGCGCGCCGACCGCCTATCATCCCGCACTCGCCGCACGGAGCCTGCCATGTCCGCCATCCTGCCCATACGCTACGTCGAACCCGTGTTCCGCCCGCCGAGCGAGGCCGAATCGCTGATCCTGCCCGTCACCGACGGCTGCTCGTGGAACAAGTGCACCTTCTGCGAGATGTACACCGCCCCGCAGAAGCAGTTTCGCGCTCGCGACGAGGCCGAAGTGATCGACAGCATCCGCCGCACCGGCGAGCGCTTCGGCGGCCAGGTCCGCCGCGTCTTCCTCGCCGACGGCGACGCGCTGGTGCTGCCGACGCGCCGCCTGCTGGCCTACCTGGAGGCGATCCGCGCCCATCTGCCGGCGGTGCATCGCGTGTCGAGCTACTGTCTGGCGCGCAACCTGAAGAAGAAGTCCGTGGCCGAGCTGAAGGAACTGGCCGACGCCGGCCTGAAGCTTGCCTATCTCGGAGCCGAATCGGGCGACGACGAAGTGCTGGCGCATGTCAGCAAGGGCGAAACCTTCGACTCCACCCGCGACGCGCTGGACAAGCTGGGCGAGGCGGGGATCGCGCGCTCGGTGATGATCCTCAACGGCCTCGGCGGCCAGGCACTGAGCGCGCAGCATGCCGACAACTCCGCGCGTCTGGCCAACGCCACCCAGCCCGAATACTTGTCGACCCTGGTCGTCACGCTGCACGAACATGGCCGGCGTTTCCTCGCCGCCTGGCCCGACTGGCAAGCACTGTCGCAGGACGGCCTGTTCCGCGAGATGGAGCGCTTCCTGTCCGCGCTGGAGTTGACCCGCACCGTGTTCCGCTCCGACCACGCCTCGAACTGGCTGGTGCTGAAGGGCACGCTGGGCGCCGACAAACCGAGGCTGCTGGCGCAGGTGCGCGCAGCGATCGAGCACCCTGATGCGGCGCCGCTGCGGCCGGCCTGGATGCGCGGCCTGTAGCGCGCCGCATGTCTCGCGGTCGCGGCGGGGAAAGTGGATGCCAGAACGAAAAGGCCGGCGAACCGGAATCCGGTTCGCCGGCCTTCATCGACAGGCGCCGACCCTCAGCGCGACAAGGTCAGGCGCGCGCCGCCTTCAGGATGCCGTTGAGCGTGGCGCTCGGGCGCATCACCGCCTTGCACTTCTCGGGGTCGGCCTTGTAGTAGCCACCGATGTCGGCCGGCCGGCCCTGCACCTCGGCCAGCTCGGCGACGATCTTCTGCTCGTTGTCGGCCAGCGACCTTGCGAGCGGAGCGAACTGCGCCGCCAGATCTGCGTCCTCGGTCTGCGCGGCCAGCGCCTGGGCCCAGAACGTAGCCAGATAGTACTGGCTGCCGCGGTTGTCGAGCTGGCCGGTCTTGGGTGAGGGCGACTTGTTCTCGTCCAGCAGCTTGCCGGTAGCTTCGTCCAGGGTTCGGGCGAGGATCTTGGCGCGGTTGTTGCCCGTCTTGATGCCGAGGTCTTCCAGCGACACCGCGAGCGCGAGGAACTCGCCCAGCGAATCCCAGCGCAGGTGGTTCTCCTGCGTGAGCTGCTGCACGTGCTTGGGCGCCGAACCGCCGGCACCGGTCTCGTACATGCCGCCACCGGCCATCAGCGGCACGATCGACAGCATCTTGGCCGAGGTGCCCAGTTCCATGATCGGGAACAGGTCGGTCAGGTAGTCGCGCAGGATGTTGCCGGTCACCGAGATGGTGTCCAGCCCGCGCGCCACGCGCTCGAGCGTGAAACGCATCGCGCGCACCTGAGACATGATCTGAATGTCGAGGCCGCTGGTGTCGTAATCCTTGAGGTAGGCCTGCACCTTCTTGATCAGCTCGTTCTCGTGCGGACGATAGGGATCCAGCCAGAACACGGCGGGCATGCCGGAGTTGCGCGCGCGGGTGACGGCGAGCTTGACCCAGTCGCGGATCGGCGCGTCCTTGACCTGACACATGCGCCAGATGTCGCCTTCCTCGACGTTCTGCGACAGCAGCACCTCGCCGGTGGCCAGATCGGTGATGTTGGCGACGCCGGCCTCGGGGATCTCGAAGGTCTTGTCGTGCGAGCCATATTCTTCGGCCTTCTGCGCCATCAGGCCGACGTTCGGCACCGTGCCCATCGTGCGCGGGTCGAAATTGCCGTGCCACTTGCAGAAGTTGATCATCTCCTGGTAGATGCGGGCGAAGGTCGATTCCGGCATCACCGCCTTGCAGTCGTACTGCTTGCCGTCTGCCCCCCACATCTTGCCGCCGGCGCGGATCATCGCCGGCATCGAGGCGTCGACGATCACGTCGTTGGGCGAATGGAAGTTGGTGATGCCCTTGGCCGAATCGACCATCGCCAGCGCGGGGCGGTGCTCCTGGCAGGCATGCAGGTCGCGGATGATCTCGTCGCGCTTGGACTCGGGCAGGGTCTTGATCTTGTCGTACAGGTCGACCATGCCGTTGTTGACGTTGATGCCGAGCTCGTCGAACAGCTTGCCGTGCTTGTCGAAGGCTTCCTTGTAGTAGATCTTGACGCAGTGGCCGAAGACGATGGGGTGCGAGACCTTCATCATCGTCGCCTTGACGTGCAGCGAGAACAGGATGCCGGCCTCGCGGCAGTCGTCGAGTTCCTTTTCGTAGAACTCGCACAGCGCCTTCTTGCTCATGAACATCGAGTCGATGATCTCGCCGTCGAGCAGCGCGACCTTGGGCTTGAGCACGATGGTCTTGCCCGAGGTGGTGATCAGCTCCATCCTGACGTCGCGCGCGCGGTCGAGGGTCATCGACTTTTCGCCGTGGTAGAAGTCGCCGTGGTGCATGTGGGAGACGTGCGTCTGCGACCACTGCTTCCACTCGCCCATCGAGTGCGGATGCTTCTTGGCGTAGTTCTTGACCGCAGCAGGCGCACGGCGGTCGGAATTGCCTTCACGCAGCACCGGGTTCACCGCCGAGCCGAGGCACTTGCCGAATCGGCTCAGGAGTGCCTTCTCGTCGTCGGTCTTGGGATCTTCCGGATAGTCGGGGATGGCGTAACCCTTGTCCTGCAGCTCCTTCACGCAGGCCTTCAACTGCGCGACCGAGGCGCTGATGTTGGGCAGCTTGATGATGTTGGCGTCCGGGTCGAGCGTCTTCTTGCCCAGCTCGGCGAGCGTGTCCGGCACGCGCTGGTCCTCGCTCAGGTACTCGGAAAACTCCGCCAGCACGCGAGCGGACACCGAGATATCGGCCTTCTCGATATCGACGCCTGCAGGCCCGGTGAAGGTCCGGATGATGGGTAGGAACGCGCACGTCGCCAGCAGCGGAGCTTCGTCGGTGAGCGTGTAGATGATCTTCGATTTCCCGGCAACCATTATTTCCCCTCAGTTCTGGTCTTGTAGTAGCGACCCGATGGCGACGTATTATCGCCCAAGTGCGACGCGTAGCGACGCACTCGCGGTCGCCGGGAAAATACCACGCATCGGGGCTCGCGCAGCGAAACCCATGAGGGAAAACCGCAACTTGCCACGACCCGAAGCCGTGCATCGGCCCGCAGCGACACCCGACAAGGCGCGCAAAGTTCCGATCTGCGGCGACCTTCGTTGCCGTTCCCGGGCAGGGACACGCGTGCCGACGTGATCCGGACGGTGAGTCGGGCGAAAACGCCTCCGTCCGCAGAATGGTGCCTTGGGCGAGACTCGAACTCGCACGGCTTTCGCCACTACCCCCTCAAGATAGCGTGTCTACCAATTTCACCACCAAGGCTTCGGCACCTGATCCGCGTGGCCGGCATTGCGCCGGGCAGTGAGCGTGCTAAACGCTGCGGAAGGTGCGAAAGGGCGCGGATTATAGCCGGGGAGGGGCGGCATCCGTCAAGATCAGGGCTCGCGCGCCGGCGACAGCCGGTCCAGCGCAAGAAGATTTCAGCTTTGTTTCACATTTTGAGAAAATGCCGCACTGCCATTTCCTGATGAACGGCGACGCGGCTCGGGCTCGAAGCGGGTCCAGGCGATCGCCTTGAGCGGAAGCCGCACGTCCGCCGAGCCCTCCTCATGACCCAATTCCTCAGCGGCCTCGACCCCTGGCTCCTCGTGAGCCTGATCCTGGCCCTGGCCTTCGTGCTGGCCTTCGAGTTCATCAACGGATTCCACGACACCGCCAACGCGGTGGCCACGGTGATCTACACCCGGGCCATGCCACCCTACCTCGCGGTCATCGCGTCGGGCATCTTCAACTTCCTCGGCGTGCTGCTGGGCGGCGTCGGCGTCGCCTACGCGATCGTGCACCTGCTGCCGGTCGAACTGTTGATCGACACCGATACCGGGCGGGGCCTGGCCATGGTGTTCTCGCTGCTGACCGCGGCCATCGCCTGGAACCTGGGCACCTGGTACTTCGGCATCCCGGCGTCGAGTTCGCACACGCTGATCGGTTCCATCCTCGGCGTGGGCCTGGCCAACGCCGTCATCACCGACATTGCGGTGGCCGAGGGAGTGAACTGGCAAAAAGCGATCGACATCGCCCTGTCGCTGGTGGCTTCGCCGCTGGCGGGCTTCCTCGTCGCCGGCCTGATCCTGATCGGGCTGAAATGGCAGAAGCCGCATTCGTCCATGCACAGGACGCCCGAGTACCGCATGGGCGATGTCGGCAAGAAGCACCCGCCGTTCTGGAACCGCCTCGTGCTGGTGCTGTCGGCGATGGGGGTGAGCTTTGTGCACGGCTCCAACGACGGCCAGAAAGGCATCGGCCTCATCATGCTGGTGCTGATCGGCATCGTGCCGGCGCATTTCGTGCTGAACCTCGACAGCACCGGCTACGACATCAACCGCACGCGCGACGCCGCCGCCCACCTGAGCGAGTTCTACCAGCGCAATGCACTCGCGCTCGCCGATTACCTGGCGCTCGGCAAGTCCAACAGCACCGACCTGCCGGCGAAGTTCCGCTGCGACCCGAAGCAGACCGAGATCACCATCGCCGCATTGCAGCGCGACCTCGACGGCGTGCGCGACTTCAACGACATGCCGCACCAGGCCCGCGTCGACCTGCGGCGCTACCTGCTGTGCCTCGACGACACTGCGCGCAAGGTCGCCAAACTCGCCTACCTGCCGGCCTCCGAACGCCGGGATCTGACCAATCTGCGCAAGGACCTGACCCATTCCACCGAATACGCGCCGTTCTGGGTGGTGCTGGCGGTGGCGCTGGCCCTGGGCGTCGGCACGATGATCGGCTGGAAGCGGGTGGTGCTGACGGTGGGCGAGAAGATCGGCAAGCAGGGCATGACGTACGCACAGGGCATGAGCGCCCAGATCACCGCGGCGATGGCGATCGGCCTCGCCAACGTGTATTCGCTGCCGGTGTCGACGACGCACGTGCTGTCGTCGGGCGTAGCCGGCACGATGGTCGCGAACCGCAGCGGCCTGCAGCGCCAGACGGTGACCAACATCCTGCTCGCCTGGGTGCTGACCCTGCCCGCCGCCATGGGGCTGGCGGCCGGTCTCTACTGGCTCGCCTACGCCGCCTTCATCGCCTGAACGCGGGCCACGTACCGGCTCAGCCGGCGTCGCCGTCGCGCGTGCGCACCTCGCGGATCACCTCGCCCTCGATCACCAGGCCACCCGGCGGGTTGTCGCGCATCTGCCTGCGCAGCTTGCGCGATGTCCACCACAGGTAGGCCCACACCACCGCGCCGGCCGTCACCACAACGGCGAACAGCACCACCGAGAACATCAACGCGAGCCCGAACAGAATCACCGCGCCGATGCCGGCGACGATCTTCTGCAGCAAGCTGGGCGCTTGCGCGGTCCTGCCCGCAAAGGTCCGGAAAAGACCGGCGAGCCTGTCATCCTTGTACATGATGCTCCTCGAATCGGTCGCCGCAAGGCCACGGCGCAACCATCGTATGGTCAGAGCGCACGACACCCGGAAAGATTCCCCGCGCCGGGCGCGGCGGCGCGCCCGCTACCGGCTCCAGCGCCCGCGACCGCCGTTCTTGGCCCGGTACATCGCCCGGTCCGCGGCGTTGATCAGGCCTTCGGCCGACTCGCCATCGACCGGGAAATGCGCGATGCCGATGCTGCAACCCACCTGCAGCCGATGCGCCTCGACCAGGAAAGGCCGCGACAACTGATCCACCAGCTCGGTCGCGGCACGCTCGCAGCCGGCAGCCAGATCCTCGCCCTGCATGACGACGACGAACTCGTCACCGCCGATGCGCGCCACCGTATCCTCGTCGCGAAACACGCCTTGCAGGCGTCGTGCCACCTGGCGCAGCAACAGATCGCCCACGTCGTGGCCGAATTCGTCATTCACCGGCTTGAAGCGGTCCAGGTCGATGAACAGGACGGCCACACCCGACTGATGGCGCCGCGCGTGGCGCAGCATGCTGTCGAGGCGATCGTTGAGCAGCGCGCGGTTGGGCAGGCCGGTCAGGCGGTCGAAGTTGGCCTGTCGCCAGATTTCGTCGTCCTTGCGCCGGCGCTCGGTCACATCGGTGATCAGGGCGACGCAGTGCCTCACCGCACCGTTCGCGTCACGCAGCAAGGAAATCACCGCGTGACCGGTGTAGCCTTCGTCACCGGCGCGAAGGCCTTCGAAGTCTCCCTCCCAGTGTCCCGATCGTGACGGATCCGACAGTTCCGCCAGGGCGTGATCCAGCGTGCGTCCATTGGACAGCATCGACACCGGACGCCCCAGCACGTCGTCGCGACCGAAGCCGGTGATCGCGGTAAAGGCGGGATTGACGCTGACGATGCGCTTGTCGGCGTCCAGCACGACGAGCCCCTCGGCCATGTGCTCGAGCAGACTGCGGTGGTGCTCTTCCCGCTCTCCCAGGCGGCCCACCGCGCGCTCGTAACGCCTCAGCGCGAGCAGCAGTGCGCCGATGACGAACACGAACACGCTGGAGGACAGCACGCCACGCATCAGCGTGCGGCTCCTGAGCTGGCGGATCGGTTCGAGCGCCGGCTCCAGCGCGATGCCCGACAACATCACCAGGCCCGACGTCATGCGCGACCAGCCGTACATGCGCAGCACGCCGTCGACGCTCGCATTCGCGACGTAATGACCCTCCTGCCGATCGGGATGGACGCGGAAATCACGCTCGCCGGGCGCCTGCTTGCCGAAATGCTCCGCGCTGTCGAGCGTGCGCAACAGCAGACGACCGTCGCTGTCGAGCAGCGTCAGCGTGTCGAGCGCATGCGCCTCGAATCGCACCAGCCGCCGGGACCAGAGTTCGGGCGAGATCGAGAGGGCCACGACACCATCGAAGCGTCCATCGCGCCTCAGGGCGCGCACCAACTGGATGGCCCATTTCCGGCTCAGGCGCCCCTTCACTGGCGGGCTGATGATCAGTCGATCCTCGCCAGTCGCCTCGAGCACGCGGAAGTAGTCCCGGTCTCCGAGGAAATTGCGCGGAGCCTCCCCCAGCGAGGAATACGCGAGATAACCGTCACGCCCGATCACGAAGGCCTGCAGCAGCAGATCGGAGGACATCGCGGCGGTGACGATGCGGCCCTGCACCGACAGCGCATCGACCGACTCGAGGCCGACCATCTGCATCGTCTTCAGCGCGAGATCGAAGCGGTCTATCGTCCCCTGCACGGCTTCGGCCGCGGCACGCGCCTGAATGATCGACTGGGTGCGCAGGCGCTCCAGCGCGTCCTGTTCGGCGTCGCGCATGCTCATGACCGTGTCGTACCAGCCCACGCCCAGCGCAAAGGCACTGGCGACGACGATTGCCACGCGAATCGCATGCAGCGGCCGCTGCGCCTGGGTACAAGGGATTCGAGTCAACAATGACGCCTGCCGCATCTGCGTGGATTCGGGAAAATCCGGTCCACCTGCAGGACCGATGCACTCCCTGGCCCGCCTGAATCCGGAAGTCGAAATGCTACACCGCAGCGTCACCATGCCACACGACAATCGCGACATTCCAGCTACATCGACTGCAGGCTGCGCAGAATCGTGATCCTCGGCGCCACGCCGAGGATGGAGCCCGGCAGCGCAATCGTAAAAACCAGTTTCGAGCCGCCGTCGATGAAACCGTCACCGGGCACGCCCACGCGGCGCAGGAGGACGCCGAGCGCGAGGATCACGAAGGTCGGCGCAGTCGCCGACCGTGAAAACCCGAAAGTCGCCAGAAATCCGGCCATCGCCGCCGCGTGCGGCCATCCACGCAAGGACGAGGCTTCATGCTGCAGCGCAAGATGGAACGATCGCGACCGATGCGAGGCGTGCCGGACAGGCGACACATCGGGAAACAAACCCGCCTCCTGGCGCGGGAGCTTTCCCGGGGGCGCCATGCTCATAATTGCGGCGACGAGAGGAACGCGAATCGTTCCTGCTTGAACGGTGCAACGACCAACAAGGAGAACACCATGAATACGCGCAAGCTCATCCCCGCCCTGCTGATCGCTGCAGCCTCGATCACCGCAACCGGCTGCGCCACCTGGGACAACATGTCCTCGCGCGAGAAGAGCGCGGCCACCGGTGCCGCCGTCGGCGGCGTGGCCGGGGCCGTAGTGACCGATGGCGGCATCCTCGGTACCGTCGGCGGTGCAGCCATCGGCGGCGTGATCGGCGACCAGCTTGGCAAGGACCGGCGCCGCTGAAGCGCCCCGCCGCCGCATCGGATCACCTCCGATCGGCGCCCCAAAGGCGAAGAGCCCCACCTGCTGGTCGGGGCTCTTCGCTTTTTTGTGCGTTGAGCGAACATTTTCGCCCGTGAACGCGCCTTTCGCCGCTAGGTTTGCACTGGCGCAATGTGCGTTAATGAGCCCTCCCCATCCGCCACGACGCCACGATGTTCGAATTCCTCTCCAGCCCCGAGCTCCTCATCGCCTTCTTCACCCTCACCGCCCTCGAGCTGGTGCTGGGTATCGACAACATCATCTTCATCTCCATCCTGGTGGACAAATTGCCGCCGGAAAAGCGCGCCTTCGCCCGCCGCCTCGGCCTGTTCCTGGCGATGTTCATGCGCATCGGCCTGCTGATGATCCTCGCCTGGCTCGCCGGCCTCACCAAGCCGCTGTTCGAGGTGTTCGGCCAGGGCCTGTCCGGCCGCGACCTGATCCTGATCCTCGGCGGCCTGTTCCTGGTGTGGAAGAGCACCGGCGAGATCCACCAGTTGCTCGAGGGTGAGGAGGGCGCCGCCTCGTCGGCGGTGAAGGCCACTTTCACCGCGGTGATCATGCAGATCATCGTCATCGACCTGGTGTTCTCGCTCGACTCGATCATCACCGCGATCGGCATGGTCAGCAACCTGCAGGTCATGATCGCGGCGGTGATCGCCTCGGTGGCGCTGATGATGGTGGCCTCGGCGCCGATCAGCGACTTCGTCTCGGCGCACCCGACGGTCAAGATGCTGGCGCTGTCCTTCCTGATGGTGGTGGGTGTGGTGCTCGTCGCCGAAGGCTTCGGCCACCACGTGCCGAAGGGCTACATCTACTTCGCGATGGCGTTCTCGGTGGTGGTCGAGATGCTCAACATCCGCCTGCGCAAGCACGCTGCGAAGCCGGTGGATCTGCATGAGCCCTACGTGGCGGAAAAGACCGCAGAGCAAAAGGTCTGACGCCTCGGGTCTGACGCCTCCACACCGACTGTCGGGGCTCCCGGCCGCAGCGCGGCGGGAGCCCCTGACGGCGACCACTCGCGCATCAGATCGCGCTACGGCTTGCCGGCCTGCTTGTCACCCTTCTCCGCCGCCTGCCGCGCCTCGATCTCGCGGCGGATGCGCTCGATCTCGCGTGCCTTCGCCTGCGGCGTACCCCACGCCGGTTGCCGCGCCTGCGCCGCCGCCCTGGCTTTGTCACGCGCCGCTGCCGCCTCGCGCTGCAGCGCTTCGGCCTGCCGCAGTGCTTCGACCCGTGCGCGCTCGGCCTCCTGCTCGCGCGCGACCGTCCGCTCCATCATGATCGGCGTCGGGCACAGCGCCAGCTTCGCCGCCTCGCCGTATTCGTTGACCATGTGCCAGGTCTCGCGCCGGGCAAACTCGGCCACCAGCGGCAGGTTCAGCGCCTGAAACACCGGCACCCAGGTTTCCACCTCGCCGCCCTCGCCGCGCACCCGGCGCCGCACCGAGAGCTGCGGGTTGAACTGGTACCAGCCCTGCTCCACGCGGCGGAAGAGCTGGCGGTTGTAGGCATAGTCGCGCGCCACCTCGTTGCGCGACAGCACGCTGGACAGGTGCTGGCGCTTGTTGCGCTCGGCGCGCAGCACGGCGGCGGGCAGGTGCTGCCACGCATCGAGGATCGCCTGCGCCTCGAACGCCGCGAGGAAACGGCGCTGCGGCCGGCTGAAGCGGCTGCGGAACAGCACCCACATGGTCTGCAGCAGGAAATACTCGGCGTGATGACGGTCGATGCGCACCAGGCGTTCGCCGGTGTTCACGTCGATGCGCGCCGGCGCCACGCGCTCGAACACCGCCCCAAGCGGCCCGCGTGCATACGCCGGGTCGCGGAAGGACTCGCGCAGCGCCCAGTGCAGCGCGTTCCAGCCGTAGTGGTCGGTGGCCTCGGGGTCGGCGCCGCGTTCGAGCAGCGCATCGATCAGCGCCACATTGCCCGCCGCGGCCGCGGCCATCAGTGGCGTCTGGTTCAACGGCAGGCGGTGATCGACGCCGTGCTGGTCGCACTGCCGCAGCACGTCCTTGAAGCTGCGGCTGAAGTAGGGCATCCAGGTCTTGCGGCCGTGGGTCGAAAGTTGCCGCTCGAAGGCGCGCGCGGCGCCGAAATCGGCGTCCTCGGCGAGCATCCGCGCCAGCTCCGGTTCGTCGTGGCAGGTGGCGTAGTCGTACAGTTGCTGGCGATGCTTGCTGCCCGGCAGGCGCTCGCGGAAGGTCTTCACCAGCAGCTCGCGCAGCCGCGCCTCGTCGGTCACCGGCCACGGCACCGGGCTCTGGCGCAGGATGTCGCGGCGGATCGCGTCGGCCTGTTCCTGCTTGCCCTGCAGTTCGAGCTTGCGCGCTTCCTTCTGCCAGTCTTCCAGCGTCGACTTCGTCGATTCCAGCTTCGCTGCGCCACCCTCGGCCAGGCCCAGCAGGCGGAACAGGGGGTGGCCGATGTCCGCTTCGACCACGTACAGGTTGCGGATCGCGCGCGTCAGGGCCACGTACAGCGCATTGACGAAGAACTTGTACACTTCCAGCGACTTGTCTTCCTTGTCGCGTGCGCGCCGGTATTCCAGATTCTCCACCGCCAGATCGGCCGCCTCCACGCCGTCGACGATGTCGGCGAAGTCCTTGCGGTGGTCGGAGACGAAGCGGAACAGCACGATGTTGTCGTACTCGAGCCCCTTCGCCTCGTGGATCGAGAACAGCAGCGGGGTGGCGAAGCGCTTCCTCGCCTCGGCCTTGTCCTCGTCGCGCATCACCAGCACCGCGAAGCGGGTGG
>SHNC01000087.1 GCA_004295105.1 Betaproteobacteria bacterium
CGCGCGCGGTGAGCCCTTCGGAAAGGCGCGGGATGGACTTGATCTCGATGTTCAGCAGCATGTCGCGTTCCGCCGCCCAGGCCAGCACTTCGCGCAGCGTGGGGATGCGGATGGCGCCGCTGGCGAAACGTTCGCGCTCGGCGAGCGGCACCTGCGCGGCGAGTTCGGCGTCGGTCAGCTCGCGCAGGAAGGCCTGGCGCCGCTCCGCCGGCAGCTCCAGCTCGCGCGCGTACCAGCTTCCGGCGTCGAGCTCGCGCAGCTCCTCCGCGCTGAAGTCCGACACGAACTCGCCGGCAAAAAGCGGAAACTCGGTGACGACGTCGGTGCAACGGGCGAGGCGGTCGTCGTGGTGCACCACCGCAAAGCCGTCGCGCGACAGATGCACGTCGAGTTCCACCATGTCGCAGCCGAGCTCGGCCGCCTTGTCGAAGGCGGCCAGCGTGTTCTCCGGCGCGAAGGCGCGCGCGCCGCGATGACCGACGACGAGCGGGCGACCGACGGGCAGCGGGCGGCCGGAGGGGAACTGTAGGATGCGAGGTCGAGACATGCAGCGCTCCCGCACAATCTTGATGTGGTGCTCCAACCCGATTCTATTGAGCTCGCTGGCAAATACCTACCGCCGTGGCGTGGAGCGCGAGGTCGTGGTGGGTGGTCGCGCTCAAGCGCGCTCCTACACGGGGCGGCAGCGGCGGGGCAGGGTCATGTAGGAGCGGCCTTGACCGCGATTCCGTGTGGCCACGCGAGCGCAGAGTGCCCGGTCAGCGCTGCACGCCCTGTGCCCGCAGCCAGTCCACCACGCCCTGCCCGGCGGTGCGGCCGGTGGCGAAGCAGGTGGTGAGCAGGTAGCCGCCGGTCGGTGCTTCCCAGTCCAGCATCTCGCCCGCGACGAAGACGCCGGGCAGCGCGCGCAGCATCAGGTGTTCGTCCAGCTCATCGAAGTCGACTCCGCCGGCGCTGCTGATCGCCTCGTCCAGTGGCCGAGTTGCGACGAGGCGCAAGGGCAGCGCCTTGATGCCGGCGGCGAGCCGCGCCGGATCGGCGAAATCCGCTTCCGGAAGGCATTCGCGCAGCAGCGCCGCTTTTAGCCCCTTGATGCCGGCCTGGCCCTGCAGGTGGCTGGCCATCGAGCGGCTGCCGCGCGGCCGCGCAAGCTCGGCCGTGAGGCGTTGCAGGCTGCGGCCGGGGGCGAGATCGAATTCCAGCACCGCTTCGCCACGCGCGGCGATCGTGAGGCGCAGTGGCGCCGACAGCGCATAGATCAACCCGCCTTCGATGCCGGTGGCCGAGATCATGCATTCGCCGGCGCGTTCATGCCTGAGCCCTTCTGCATCGGTGATGCGGGCGACCACCGACTTCAGCGGTTCGCCGAGGTGGCGCGTTAGCAGGTGAGGGCTCCAGCCGAGGCCATCGGGGCCGCCGGCGGCGACGTCAAAGCCGCAGTTGGCGGGCTCGAGTTCGGCGACGCGGACGCCGCGTTGCCGCAGCGTCGGCACCCAGGCGCCGTCCGAACCCAGCTTCGCCCAGCTCCCGCCGCCCAGCGCCAGTACGACCGCATCGGCCCTTACCCGGTGCTCCCCGGAGGGGGTGGCGAAGCGCAGCGTGGTCGCAGCGCGGGTGTTCGCGCCGACCGGTGCGTTGTCGTCTGTGCTCCAGCCCAGCCAGCGATGGCGTACGGCGAAATGCACCCCCGCCGCGCGCAACCGCGCCAGCCAGGCGCGCAGCAGCGGCGCGGCCTTCATTTCGCGTGGAAAGACGCGGCCCGAGCTGCCGACGAAGGTCGCGATGCCCAGTGCGTGTGCCCAGGCGCGCAGCGCATCGGCGTCGAAGGCGGCGATCATCGGCTCCAGCCTCGCGCGGCGCACGCCGTAGCGCGACAGGAAGGCGTCGCGCGGCTCGGAATGCGTCAGGTTCAAGCCGCCGCGGCCGGCGAGCAGGAACTTGCGCCCGACCGAGGGCATGGTGTCGTAGACGGTGACGTCGGCCGCGCCAGCCAGCACCTCGGCCGCCATCAGGCCGGCTGGGCCGCCACCGATGACGGCGACGCACGGGCGCGCGGCGCCGTCCGTGGGTGTGCCGATCATGCGCCAGCGACGCGGCGGCGAAAGCCCTCGGGCGCCGGCGCGATCTTGCGCGCGCCATAGTCGAAGAACACGATGCCGTTCTTGCCGCGCGCCACCTCGCGCCCGCTGGCCTTGTCGCGCATGCGCCAGACGACGTCGCAGCCGTACTTGTTGAAGTCGTCCGCACCGATCTCGACCACCATGGTTTCGCCGTGGAAGGCTTCGGACAGGTATTGCAGCGCCGCGTCGGCAATGATGATGCCCAGCCCCTCGACGTCCAGTTCCCCGTAACCCATGGACTTCAGCCAGCGCACCCGCGCCTCCGACACCAGCGACAGCAGGCGCGCGTTGTCGAGGTGGTTGCCATGGTTCATGTGGCCGATGTAGAGCGGCAGCTCGGCAGAGAACGGCAGCGATTCCGGCACTTCGATCTTGATGCGGGCCATGGGCGGATCCGACTGGTGGAGACGAATGAAGGGCTGGCGGGTGGTGCCAACAAGAAGGGAAAAGGAAGGCAAATTGGAAGGGAAAAGGGCGCAGGGGCGAAGCCTGGCGCACCGTGCGTCATGGCTTCGACCACCTGCACCCGCATGGAGCCGGCCGCCGGACCGGGGCGCGGCCTGGTCCGGGGATGTGCGCTTCAGGCGTCGGCCGGGATGCGCAGAACCTGGCCCGGATAGATCTTGTCCGGATGGCTCAGCATCGGCTTGTTGGCCTCGAAGATGGCCGGGTACTTGTTGGCGTTGCCGTAATACTGCTTGGCGATCGCCGACAGTGTGTCGCCGCGGACCACGGTATGGAAACGCGCTTCGGCCGCCGGCGCGGCGACCGTCATCTGGTCGTTCACCTGGCCCACGCCGGCGACGTTGCCAGCCGCCAGCAGAATCTTCTCCTTGGTCGCCTGGTCGGGCGCGGTGCCCGACACCGTCACGGTGGAACTGGCGCCATCGAATGCCACGGCCAGGTCCGCTGGTGCCAGCTTGAGCGCGACGATGTAGTTCCTGATCGCCTCGCCGGCCTTGGCGTTGGCCGCGGGGTCGGTCCCTGCGGCTTGCGCTTCGCCACTGCCGAACAGTTTTTCACCGGCTTCCTTGATGAATGCGAAGAGTCCCATATGCCTGCCTCCTGAAGAAAATGACGCGAAGAAGTGACGCAAACCCAACGCGGATGAGGATAGACGGATACGGCGCTCAGGTCCATTTGCACAAAGCGTATGCGAAGGGTCTGGCCGCTCAGGCTGGGGCGGGAAGGGGCGGAAAAGCCGCAACGCCATGTCGTCTTTCCGCTAAACTGCGCGCCGAACCTGCGCATGCGGGATAACCCTGAGATTTCTGGAGCCACAACATGTTCGATCAGGAAGACGGCGAACTCAATGTCGTCATGGGCGTACTGTTCGGCATCATCGCCCTGGTGATTGCCTTTGTCATCGGTCTGGGCGTCTACAAGATGCGTTCCGGCGTCGCTCCGGCACCGGTCGCAGTCGTGGCGGCACCCGCCGGCGACGTCTTTGCCGATGTCGAGGAAGTGGGTGAAGCCCTCGCCAAGGTCTACTTCGACCTCGGGCAGACGGCGCTGCCGGCCGACGCTTCCTCCAGCATCGCCACCGTCGTCGCGGCGCTGCAGGCCGAACCGCAGAAGCGTGCGCTGCTGTCGGGCTACCACGACGAAACGGGTGGTGCCGCGATCAATGCCGAGGTCGCGAAGAATCGCGCCGTGTCGGTGCGCGAGGCCCTGATTGCCGCTGGCATTTCCGCCGAGCGCGTGCTGATGCGCCGTCCGGCGGTGACGCTGGGCGGTGGCGATGCCGCCGAGGCGCGTCGCGTCGAGATCCGCGTGCAGTAAGGGGCTGCACCCTGCTGACGAAAAGGCCGGGCGTGCCCGGCTTTTTTTCGTCCTCGTCACTGGAGGGCGGGCACCAGAATGATGCGAAGCGATGCATTGCGAATGGGCGGTGTCGATCCGCGCCCGGAAACGGTGCATTCGATGCACCGATTTGGCGAATGTCGTGCAAAATAATCCGATTTTGCGCATCGAACCCCGATGAAGCGTGGGGTCTGGCGCATTCTTTTCACGTCCACCCAAAGGTTCGAGCAACATGAAATATCAGTCCCTGGCCGAATTCCTGGCCTATGTCGAGCAGCGTAACCCTGGCCAGCCGGAATACCTGCAGGCCGTCGGCGAGGTGATGGAAAGCCTCTGGCCCTTCATCTCCGCCAACCCCCGCTACGCCGAGCATTCGCTGCTCGACCGCCTGATCGAACCCGAGCGCGTGATCATGTTCCGCGTGTCATGGGTGGACGACAAGGGCGAAGTGCATGTGAACCGCGGCTACCGCATCCAGCACAACTCCGCGATCGGCCCCTACAAGGGTGGTCTGCGCTTCCACCCCTCGGTGAACCTGTCCATCCTGAAGTTCCTCGCCTTCGAGCAGACCTTCAAGAATGCGCTGACCACGCTGCCGATGGGCGGCGGCAAGGGCGGTTCCGACTTCGACCCCAAGGGCCGCAGCCCCGGGGAGGTGATGCGCTTCTGCCAGGCCTTCATCAGCGAACTTTATCGCCACGTCGGCCCTGACACCGACGTTCCGGCCGGCGACATCGGCGTGGGCGGCCGCGAAGTCGGCTTCATGGCCGGCATGATGAAGAAGCTGTCGAACAACGCGGCCTGCGTGTTCACCGGCAAGGGCCTGTCCTTCGGCGGCTCGCTGATCCGCCCGGAATCGACCGGCTACGGCACGGTGTACTTCGCCAAGGCGATGCTCGAGCACGCCGGCCGCAGCCTGGAGGGCATGCGCGTGGCGGTCTCCGGCTCGGGCAACGTGGCCCAGTACGCCATCGAGAAACTGATGCAGTTCGGCGCCAGACCGGTGACCTGCTCCGACTCCAGCGGTACGGTGATCGACGAGGAAGGCTTCACGCCCGAGAAGCTCGCCCTGCTGATGGAGATCAAGAACCACTACTACGGCCGCGTTTCCGAGTATGCCGAGCGCGTCGGGGCCCGCTTCGAGCCGGGCGTGCGTCCGTGGCACGTGCCGGTGCAGGTGGCGCTGCCGTGCGCGACGCAGAACGAGCTCGACGCCAACGATGCCGCCACACTGGTGAAGAATGGCGTCGTCGCCGTCGCCGAGGGCGCCAACATGCCCAGCACCGCCGAGGCGGTGAAGGTCTTCGAGCACAACGGCGTGCTGTATGCGCCAGGCAAGGCGAGCAACGCCGGCGGCGTGGCCACCTCCGGCCTGGAGATGAGCCAGAACGCGATGCGCCTGTCGTGGTCGCGCGACGAGGTCGATGCCCGGTTGCAGGAGATCATGCTCGGGATTCATGGGGCCTGCCTGAAGTATGGCAAGCGCGACGATGGCAAGGTGAGCTACGCCGACGGTGCCAACGTCGCCGGCTTCGTCAAGGTCGCCGAGGCGATGCTGGCGCAGGGCGTGATCTGATCCGGCTCGTCAGGTGTTGAAACGCCCGCCCGTCGCAGCGTCTGGGGGGCGTTTTCCATGGGGGCCTGTGGGACGCCTATTCGCCGAGTCCGCAATGCAGCAGGTCTGGTGGCGGGGGATGTGCGGAGCAGGCGAGGACTGTTCGAGTCCCGAGCGAAGCGAGGTCGAGTTCCGCAGCCTGTCGGAGCACATCCCCCGTCACCAGACCGGATCCGGCGCCACGACATGTCGGTTACACTCCCGCGTCCGCATTTCGTTCAGGAGTCTCTTCCGATGATCCAGGCCAGCATCGTCCCCGTCACGCCCTTCGAGCAGAACTGCAGCATCCTGTGGTGCGACAGGACGAAGAAGGCGGCGGTCGTCGATCCGGGCGGTGACCTCGAACGCATCCTCGCCGCGGCGAAGAAGCTGGGCGTCACCATCGAGAAGATCCTGATCACCCACGGCCACATCGATCACGCCGGCGGTACCGCCAAGCTTGCGCGCGAACTGGGCGTGCCCGTCGAGGGACCGCAGCAGGAAGATCGCTTCTGGATCGAGGGCATGCCGCAGCAGAGTAAGATGTTCGGCTTTCCCGACGTCGAGTCCTTCGAACCCGATCGCTGGCTCGTCGACGGCGACACCGTGACGGTGGGCGAGGAGACCCTGCGCGTGATCCACACGCCCGGCCACACGCCCGGCCATGTCGTGTTCGTCCATTCCGACGCGCGGTTGGCGATCGTCGGTGATGTGCTGTTCGCCGGCTCCATCGGACGCACCGACTTCCCGCGCGGTGACCACCAGACGCTGATCCGCTCGATCCGCAACAAGCTGTTCCCGCTCGGCGACGACATCGTCTTCATCCCCGGCCATGGTCCGACCTCGACCTTCGGCGACGAGCGCCAGAGCAACCCCTACGTCGGCGAACACGCCTGAACCGCGTGCGCGCATCGGCGCGGCTGAACGCAAGAAACCCGCCGCTCGTCCTGTCGGGGCGAGCGGCGGGTTTCCGTTTTCGGGGGCAGCTCCGGCGGCAGGCGCGGCCTCGCCGTGCCGTCGTCAGCCTCGTGCCTTCAGTGCGTCGCGGATCTCGCGCAGCAGCTTGACGTCTTCCGGTTCGGGCGCCGGTGCCGGCTCGGGTGCCGGCGGCTCGGCGCGCTTGAGCTTGTTGATGGCCTTGATCGCCACGAAGATGGCGAAGGCGATGATCAGAAAGTTGATGATGCTGTTGATGAAGACGCCGTACTTGATGAGCGGCGCGCCCGCCTTTTCCGCCGCTTCCAGCGTCTCGTAGGCGGTCTTGCCGAGGTTGATGTACAGATTGCTGAAATCGACGCCGCCCACCAGCATGCCCACCGCGGGCATCACGATGTCCTTCACCAGCGAATCGACGATCTTGCCGAAGGCACCGCCGATGATCACGCCGACAGCGAGATCGATGACGTTACCGCGCATTGCGAATTCCTTGAATTCCTGTACGAAGCTCATGGGCGACTCCTTGTGCGAGCGTTGTTGTTTGAGCGCATGACGCTCATCGTCGTCATACACCGTTGCAAGCGTGATACCCGATTCATCTTAACGCCGCGCCGCATCGAGCGACAGGGGGCCGACCACGACGCGAGTGCCCATTTCGCGCCGCATCGGCACGTGGCGATCGCATCGGGCATGGCATGCGTGGCGAACCGCATTGGCGGTGTGCATCCGGCACGGCCGGACCCGCACGGCCTGTGCCAGAATTCGTCCGGCCGCCCGTGTTGCGGTGCGCCTGCGAATCGCGATCCGGAGTCGACATGCCCCTTCCCCCCTCCCTGCATGGGCGCTTTCGCGTGCCGGCCATGGCTGCGCCGATGTTCCTCGTGTCCGGGCCTGAGCTCGTCATCGCCGCCTGCATGGCCGGTGTGGCAGGCACTTTCCCGGCACTCAACGCGCGCCCGGCCGCGCAGCTCGAGACTTGGCTCGGCGAGATCGACTCCGCGCTCGGGCGCTGGCGCAGCGAGCGCCCGGGAGCGCCCTGCGCGCCGCACGGCGTGAACCTGATCCTGCACGCCTCCAACGACCGCCTGCAGCAGGACCTCGCCACCGTCGTGCGCCACCGCGTGCCCATCGTGATCACCAGCCTCGGCCATCCGGGCGAGGTGGTGAAGGCGGTGCACGCCTATGGCGGCCTGGTGTTCTCGGACGTGATCCATGCCTATCACGCGAAGAAGGCGATTGCGGCCGGCGTGGACGGCATCATCGCGGTCGCCGCCGGGGCGGGCGGCCATGCCGGCGAGCAGGGCGTGCTGAGCCTGATCCGGGAGATCCGGGAGTTCTGGGACGGCGTGCTGATCGCCGCCGGCAGCATTTCCGACGGTGCGGCGATCCGCGCGGTGGAGGTCCTCGGCGCCGACTTCGCCTACATGGGCACGCGCTTCATCGCCACGCAGGAGTCCATGGCGCCGGACGCCTACAAGCGGATGATCGTCACTTGCGACGCGGGCGACATCGTCTACACGGACGCGATCTCCGGCACCAACGCCAACTTCCTGTGGCCCAGCCTCGAGCGGGCCGGCTACGACCGCGCCGCGCTTGCGGCCAGTGCGGGCAAGGGCAAGCTGCACGACATGTCCGACGAGGCGCGCGCCTGGCGCGACGTGTGGAGCGCAGGGCAGGGCGTGGCGACCATCCACGACATTCCTTCGGTCGCCCGTCTGGTGGATCGGCTCGCCGCGGAGTACAGCGCCGCCTGTGCCATGCCGCCCAGCGCCGCCGTGATGCGCTGAGGCGCACCGTCCCCCTGGCGTGTCGAGCCGTCTCGCCCTGCCCGCATGCTCGCCGCCGCCCAGGTCCTGATCAGCGGCGTCGCGCTCGGCTGCGTGTATGGGCTGGTCGCGCTGTCCTTCGTCCTGATCTACAAGGCCACCGAGACCGTCAGCTTCATGCAGGGGGAACTGCTGATGACCGGCGCCTTCGGCGCGCTCGGCCTGCATCTGGGGGCCGGCTGGCCGCTCGGCGCCGCGGCATTGGCGGCGGTGGCAGGCGTCGCCCTGCTCGGCGCGGTCTTCGAACGCGCTGCGCTGCGCCGTGCCGTGGGCCGCCCGCACCTCGTCGCGGTGCTGCTGACTTTCGGCCTGGGCCTGATGTTGCGCGGCGCGGTGGCGTCGGTGCCGGCCGCAGCCCAGGAAACCTATCGCCTGCCGGTCGCGATCGACGTCGTGCAGCTCGGTCCGCTGACCCTGGCCGCCGGCCAGTTGCTGGTGATCGGCGCCACCGTGCTGATTGCGGTCGTGCTGGCGCTGTTCTTCCGCACCACCCGCGTCGGGCTGGCACTGCGCGCACTGTCCGAGGATGCCCGCATCGCCGCGCTGATGGGCGTGCCGGTGGCGCGCATGCACACCCTGGCGTGGGCACTGGGTGCCGGCCTCGCGGCGCTCGCCGGTCTGCTGCTGGCGCCGATCACCTTCATCCACCTGAACATGGGCCTCATCGCGTTGAAGGCGTTTCCGGCCGCGGTGCTGGGCGGGCTGACCAGCCTGCCGGGCGCGCTCGCCGCCGGCATCTTCCTCGGCGTGGCCGAGGCGCTGGCCGGGCTGGCGCTGCCCGAAGGCGTCAAGGACGTCGTGCCCTATGTGTTGCTGATGCTGGGGCTGCTGCTGTTTCCGCGCGGTTTCGGCGCCGGTGCGGCGGGGGCCGGCCGATGAGGAGGGGCGGGCGCTGGCGGGCGGCCCTGCCGTGGCCGGCGCTGCTCGCCGGGGCGGTCGTCGTCTTCGGCGCCGAATACGCGCTGAGCCAGGCCACGCTCGTCGCCACCTATGCGCTGGCCGGGCTGGGGGTCGTCGTGGTCGTCGGCCAGGGCGGGCAGATCGCCCTCGGCCAGGCAGCCCTGGTGGGGCTGGGAGCCTATGCCGAGGCGCTGCTCGTCGCGGCGGGCATGTCGCCCGTGGTCTCGTTGCCGGCCGCGGCGGCAACGGCGGCGGCCGGCGGCGCGCTCGCCAGCCTGCCGGCGCGCCGGCTCGGCGGCCTGTACTTCGGCATGAGCACGTTGGCCTTCGCCCTCATCGTCGAGGAGGCACTGGTGCGCTGGGAATCGGTCACGCACGGTGCCGCCGGTTTCGCGGTGCCCGCGCTGCGGTTCGCCGGCCGGGCGGTGGACACGCCTGCGGCCCAGGCCGCGGTCAGCATCGCTGCGCTGATCGGCGCCATGCTGCTGTGCGCGCGCCTGTTCGACTCGCGCTTGGGGCGCGCGTGGCGCGCGGTGCGCGAGGACGAAGTCGCGGCCGATGCCTGCGGCATCGACCCGGCACGCGCCAAGCTGCTGGCCTTCGTCGTGGGCGGGGCGCTGTCGGGCTTCGCCGGGGCGCTGTACGCACACTGGATCGGCTTCATCAGCCCCGAGCAGTTCGGCCTGATGTTCTCGTTCGAGCTGCTGATGCTCGCCTTCATCGGCGGTGCGCAACACCTGTCCGGCGCGGCCTGGGGGGCATTGGTCATCGTCGCCATTCCGCAGGCGATCGCGGTGCTGCGCGACGCGCTGCCCGGCGAGGTCGCGCGCGCGGCCGGGCTGGAGACGGTGCTGTTCGGCGTGGTGATCGTGGTCGTGGTGCTGTTGCGGCCGGGCGGCATCGCGGGGCGAAGCTGAGCGATCGAGCAACATTTTTTGACGACTTCGACATGGACAGCTCGCAGGCGCGCCGACTACGATCGCGGCCAATGAAAACTTACCGGAGCATTGCCATGAAACTGAAGAAACTCATTCCTGCCGCGTTCTGTCTCGTGATCGCCGGTGCTGCACATGCCGGCAGCTCGACCATTCTGGGCGGTGCGATCGGTGGCGGCGTCGGCGCGGCAGTCGGCGAGGCGATCGGCGGGCGCGACGGTGCAGTGATCGGCGGCGCCCTGGGCGGTGGTGTCGGCGCGGCGGTCGGCCACGACGCCGGCCGCGAGCGCGTGCGCGTGCGCGAGCGCGAAACGGTGCGCTACGAGGAGCGTCGCTACTACGAAGACCGCCCCCATCGCCACGGCCACTTCTGCCCGCCGGGCCAGGCGAAGAAGGGCAACTGCTGATCGAACGTAGGCGTAGGAGCGGGTTTGAGCGCGACTCGACGCGACGCACCGGATCGCGGTCGAGCCCGCCCCTAAATGGCGCTTCGTCTTGCCGGAGCTACGTCTCAGCCCGCTTGAGGGTATAAAGCGGATCTACGTCTGCCCGACCGGAGATCCGCGCCCATGAATCCGTTTCTGAAGCCTGCGCTCGTCGCGTTCGCGAGCGTCGTCCTTTCAGCCGCACAGGCCGCTTCGGTCACGCCCGGCGTTACCGATCGCGAGATCGTCGTCGGCACGATCTCCGACCTGTCGGGCCCGATCGCGCTGCTCGGCGTGCCGGTGCGCGACGGCATGCTGATGCGCTTCGACGAGGCCAATGCCGGCGGCGGCGTGCATGGTCGCCGCATCCGGCTGGTGGTCGAGGATTCCGGCTATGACCCCAAGCGTGCGGTATTGGCCGCACGCAAGCTGGTGCAGCGCGACCAGGCCTTCGCCTTCATCGCCGACATGGGCACGCCGGTGGTGATGGCCTCGATGCCGGTCATCGTCGACGCCGGCCGCCTGCACCTGTTTCCGTTCTCGCCGCACGAATCCACCTATCTGCCGCTGCATCCGCTGAAGTTCCAGAACTTCGCGCCCTACCAGACCTACATGGAAGCGGCCACGCGGCACATGGTGCAGGCCCACGACTATCGGCGTTCCTGCCTGCTGTATCAGGACGACGACTACGGGCTGGAGGTGATGAAAGGCGTCGAGGCCGCGCTCGGCAAGCTCGGACGCCCGCTCGTCGAGAAGACCAGCTACAAGCGCGGCGCCACCGACCTGTCTAGCCAGATCGCCCGCCTGCGTGGCGCCGACTGCGACTTCGTCGTGCTCGCCACCGTGGTGCGGGAAACCGTGGCGGCGATGAGCGAGGCGCGCAGGATCGGCTGGAAGGCCGACATGCTGGTCACCGCTTCCGGCTATTCGGCGCAGACGCACGAACTGGGCGGGGCGGCGGTGGAAGGCCTGTACGGCGTCAGCGTGCTGCCGCACCCCTACGCCGAGGGCGCCAACAGGCAACTTGCCGACTGGATCCAGCGCTACCGCACGCGCTTCAACGCCGATCCCAACGTATGGAGCGTCATGGGCTATACGCTGGCCGACATGTTCGTGCGCACGGCGGAAGCCGCCGGGCCGCAGCTCACCATCGACCGTTTCGCCCGCACGCTGGAGCACATGAGCTTCACGCGTGATTATTTCGGCAGCCCCGAGTACCGATTCAGCCCGACCGACCACCTCGGCAATCGTTACGGGCGACTGGCGCAGATACGGAACGGGAAGTGGGAGCTGATCTCGGATTACCTGAAGTGACAGGCCTTGTATCGGTTACTCTGCGGTCACGGATTCAGATTCCGGACTGAACATGAGCAACGATCAGACACGCACCATTACCGTCGCCTTCACCGGCGCCTCCGGCCTGCCTTATGGCGTGCGGTTGGTCGAATGCCTGCTGCAGGCCGGCTGCCGGGTGTGGCTGCTGTACTCGCAGGTGGCGCAGATCGTCGCGCGGCAGGAGATGGAGTGGAACCTGCCCGGACGTGCGGCGGACGTCGAGGCCGAACTGTCGGCGCGATTCAACGCTGCGCCCGGGCAGTTGCGCGTGTTCGGGCGCGAGGAGTGGTTCGCGCCGCCGGCCTCCGGCTCCAATCCGCCGGACGCGATGGTCGTCTGCCCCTGCACCATGGCCACGCTCGCCGCCATCGCCGGCGGCCTCAGCCAGAACCTGATCGAGCGTGCCGCCGACGTCGTCATCAAGGAAGGCCGCAAGCTCGTGCTGGTGCCGCGCGAGACGCCGTATTCGGCCATTCATCTGGAGAACATGCTCAGGCTCGCCCGCCTCGGCGTGTGCATCCTGCCGCCCAACCCCGGCTTCTACCACCATCCGCAGACGGTCCAGGATCTGGTCGATTTCATCGTCGCGCGCGTGCTCGACCAGCTCGGCGTGCCTCACCGCCTGATGGCGCGATGGGGCGAGGAAGGAGAAGCGCCATGACCGACACCGCCCGGATTCCGCTGTTTCCGCTCGGCACCGCGCTGTTCCCCGAAGGCAGCCTGCCGCTGCGCATCTTCGAACCGCGCTACCGGCGCATGATCGCGCAATGTCTGAAGGACCACGGCAGCTTCGGCGTGTGCCTGATCGCCGCCGGGCGCGAAGTGGGCGAGCCGGCCGTGCCCTACCTGCTGGGCACCGAGGCGCAGATCGTCAGCGCCGACCACCTGCGCAACGGCGTGGTGGACATCGTCGTGCGCGGGCGCCGGCGGTTCCGGGTGCTCGACCACGAGCTGGAGGAGGACGGCCTGCTCACCGGCACCGTGCGCTGGCTCGCCGACCCCGCGCCGCAGCCGATTCCGGCGCATCTGGTCGAAGTGGTGCCGCTGCTCGAACGGCTCATCGAGAAGTATGGCGGCGGCCATGTCATCGAGCCCCACCGCTTCGATGACGCCGTCTGGGTGGGCACGCGTTACGCCGAGTGGCTGCCGCTCAAGGCGGAAGCCAAGCAGCGCCTGCTGGAGATGGACGATCCGCTGGAACGGCTCGAGTTCGTGCGCGACACCTTGTACGAGCTGGGCATGCTGCCCGCCGACCCGGACGCAGAGCTCAGGCGCTGAACAGGTCCGGCGCCGCCAGGGCGCCGAGGATGCGACGCACCGGCGTCGGCAGGGCGGCCTCGGCGAGCGTGGCCAGCGGCTGCCAGGCGTGGCCCGGCTCCATCGCTGCGGCGTGGGCGCGCCGGGCGTCCAGCCGCAGCGGCTGCATGTCGAGCACGAAGTGGGTGAAGGTGTGGGTCAGCGGCGCGAGCGGTTGCGCGTCGCCGCACTCCACGCCCAGCGCGGTATCCGCCCACGCGGCCACGTCGCTTGCGGCGTCGGGGATCTCGGGCAGTGCCAGCAGGCCGCCCCAGATGCCGGCGGGCGGGCGGCGCTCCAGCAGCACGCGGCCTTCGTGCAGGATCACCGCCACGCGTACGCTGCGCCGCGGCACCGCCTTCTTCGGGCGCGCCGCGGGCAGTTCAGCCGTGCGGCCGTCGCGCCGTGCAACGCAGTCGTCGTGCAGCGGGCAGCGTGCGCAGGCGGGTTTGCCGCGGGTGCACACGGTGGCGCCCAGGTCCATCTGCGCCTGGATGTAAGGGCCGATGCCGCGCTCTGGCAGCAGCGACTCGGCCAGCGCCCACAGCCGGTTCTCTACCGCCTTTTCGCCCGGAAAGCCGTCGATGCCGAACACCCGGCACAGCACGCGCTTGACGTTGCCGTCGAGGATGGCGGCGCGCTCGTCGTGAGCGAAGGCGGCGATCGCCGCCGCGGTGGAGCGGCCGATGCCGGGCAGCGTTTCGATCTCCGCCGCGCTGCGCGGGAACCGGCCGCCGTGGTGCTCGACCACCTGCTGCGCCGCGCGGTGCAGGTTGCGCGCACGGGCGTAGTAGCCCAGCCCGCTCCACAGCGCCATCACGTCTTCCACCGGCGCGGCCGCCAGCGCGGCGACATCGGGAAAGCGCTCGAGAAAACGCAGGTAGTAGGGGATCACCGTCTCCACCTGCGTCTGCTGCAGCATGATCTCCGACAGCCAGATGCGGTAAGGGTCGCGCCCGCCCTGCCAGGGCAGGTCGTGGCGGCCGTGCTCGCGCTGCCAGGTGACGAGTTTGTGTGCGAATTCGCTCATGTATGGTGTGCTTCCCGTGCGCGGCGCGCCGGCCGGCGCCGCGCACTCGACGCTGATGGCGCCTGCGGCCATAATCCCTGCCTGTCCAATTTCCCTGTCGCCAAGCCCACTGCGGCAGCAATCCGTCCGATGTCCCAGCAGACCTTCAGCAGCGAAGATGCGGCGCGCCGCTTCCGCAACGCGCTCGGCATGTTCGCCACCGGCATCACCGTCGTCACGACGCGCACCCCCGAGGGCGTGCCGCTCGGCCTGACGGTGAATTCCTTCAACTCGGTGTCGCTCGAGCCGCCGCTCATCGTCTGGAGCCTGGGCAACGACGTGTCGATCCGCGAGCAGTTCGAAGGCTGCGAATACTACGCGATCAACGTGCTCGCCGCCGACCAGGAGGCGCTGTCGAACCGCTTCGCCAGCCGCGTCGACGACCGTTTCGCCGGCCTGGCGCTGGAAGAAGGCGAAGGCGGCACGCCGCTGCTGAGCGGCTGCTGCGCGCGCTTCGTGTGCCGCAACACCACGCGCCACCCGGGCGGCGACCACATCGTGTTCATCGGCGAAGTGGTGAGCTTCGACCGCGAGGAGCGGCCGCCGCTGATCTACCATGCCGGCGCCTACCGCCGCCTGGCCGACTGACCGGCGCAGTTCCGGTCCGCGTCCTCACCTGCTCCTCTCGTTTCCGGCCTCATTCCCATGGCCCAGCTCATCCTCAAGCCCGGCAAGGAACGCTCGCTGTTCCGCCGCCATCCGTGGATCTTCGCCGGCTCGGTCGAGCGCCTGGACGGCCGTGCGCGGCCGGGCGACACGATTACCGTGGTCAGTGCCGACGGCAAGCCGCTGGCGCGCGCCGCGTGGTCGCCGGAATCGCAGATCCGCGCGCGGGTGTGGAGCTTCGACGTCGAGGCGGCGATCGACCATGCCTTCTTCAAGCGCGCGGTGGCGGCCTCGGTGGCGCGCCGCGCGGCCATCCCGGCGCTGCGCGGGCAAGAAGGCGTGCGCCTGATCCACGGCGAATCCGACGGCCTGCCCGGCGTCATCGCGGACCGCTACGGCGACGTGGTGGTGCTGCAGCTCACCAGCGCCGGCGCCGACAAGTGGCGCGATGCCATCGTCGCCGGCCTGGTGCAGGCCTCCGGTTGTGCCGCCATCTACGAGCGTTCGGATTCGGAAGTGCGCGGCCTGGAAGGGCTGGAACCGCGCACCGGCTGCGTGCATGGCGAGCTGCCGGCGGGCGGGCTCAGCATCGTCGAGAACGGCGTGCGCATGGAAGTCGACGTCGAGGGTGGCCACAAGACCGGCTTCTACCTCGACCAGCGCGACAACCGCCTGCTCACCGGCCAGCTCGCCGCCGGCCGCGCGGTGCTCAACTGCTTCTGCTACACCGGCGGCTTTTCGCTGCAGGCGCTGGCGGGCGGCGCTGCTTCGGTGCTGTCGATCGATTCCTCCGGCCCGGCGCTGGAGTCGGCGCGCCGCAACGTCGCGCTCAATCCGCAGCTCGACGCCGGCCGCGCCGAATGGCTGGAGGCCGACGTGTTCAAGGCGCTGCGCGCGCTGAAGGACGAAGGCCGGCGTTTCGACCTGATCGTGCTCGATCCGCCCAAGTTCGCGCCCTCCGCCGCGCACGCCGATCGTGCCGCGCGCGCGTACAAGGACATCAACCTGTTCGGCTTCCGCCTGCTCAACCCCGGCGGCATCCTGATGACCTATTCCTGCTCCGGCGGCATCGGCCTCGAGCTGTTCCAGAAGATCGTCGCCGGCGCCGCCACCGATGCGGGCGCCGACGCGCGCATCATCTACCGCCTGTCCGCCGCGCCCGACCACCCGATCGGGCTGGCGGTGCCCGAGGGCGAATACCTCAAGGGGCTGGCCTGCCAGGTCGGGTGAGGGCGATCACCGTTCCGAAGCATCGTCGGAACCGATGGTTCACCAGCCCCGACGCGCCAGCCACAGGTCGATCAGCTCGAGCTTGTCGACACCGAAGAACGGTTCATCCCCCACGAGAAAGAAAGGCGAGCCGAAAACCCCTCGCTGAATGGCGCGATCGACTTCCTCCCTCAGCAGCGACGATGCCGCGTCCGCCTCCAGCGCGCGCGACATGAGCGATTCCGGCACCCCCGCGCGAGAGCCCGCCGCAAGGACCTCCGCTGGTTGAGAAAGATCACGGTCGTCTCTCCAATAGGCGGCGAGCGCGGCGCTTGCGAAGCCCTTCGCATGCTCGCTGCCATGGACCTTCAACCACGAGAAGACGCGGGCCACGGGAAGTGGGTTCATCGGCACCTTCGCCAGGTCCCGGCCGATCTCCACGCCGTGAAGTCGCGCGTAGCGGGCGATTTCACGGGGAATGTAGTCCTTCTTGAGGGGGGTTTCCATGAGGGGCTTCAGCCCCATCACCTTCATGACGGTCACGCCGAGCAATACGGGATGCCAGACGACGGGGAGAGCATGTCGTGCCGCCAATTGATCGATCCGCAGGCTGGCGAGATAGCCATAGGGCGAGATGAAGTCGAAATAGAAGTCGATCTGCTCGGGGGTATCCATGGCCTGCGCTATTCCTGAAAGCGGATGGGGAGGGCGAACGGTCCCATGACTTCGCGCACCTGAGCTTCCAGCGCAGTTCGGGACCCCTGCTCCTCGGCCAGGAATCGGATCGAGACGCCTCCTTCCGCCGCCTTCGCTTCCACACTGCCCCCAAGACCCGCCGAGGCGAATCGCTCGGAAATCACCCTTTCGATGGCGAGTGCGCGCAGGGCCGGTTTGTAGATCTTTCCGATCGCGGTGACCGGAATCGAGGGAATGATGTCGATCCTTTTCGGGAAAGCCGGCCGCTCGGGAATGTACTGCTCGATGAATGCGGCCAGTGTTTCCGGCTTCGTCGTCGCGCCAGGCACAAGGGAAACGAAGGCGACAGGCAGCTCGCCGGCGTATTCGTCGGGCTCCCCCACGGCCGCGGCCATCAATACGTCGGGGTGCTTCAGGAGCGCCTCTTCGATGACGCCCGGGTCGATGTTGTGGCTGCTGCGGATGATGACATCCTTGGCCCGGCCGGTAACGAAGACGCGGCCCGCTGCATCGACGTGCCCGATGTCACCGGTGATCAGCCAGCCGTCTTCGGTGAACGTGCCCGGGTTGCGCCGTGCTTCGGTGTAGCCGGGGCCGACGTTGGGTCCCCGCACGCGGAGAATGCCGGTCTCTTCCGCGCCACAGGGGCGTCCGTCGTCGAAGAACGCCCGGACTTCTGTGAACGGCAAGGGAAGGCCGCAGGAGCCCGCGGTGCGGGGGCTCGCAAAGGGTTCGATGCTGATGACGCCGGCACATTCCGTCATCCCGAGGATGTTCCTGACGGGGATGCCGAATCGCTGTTCGAAGGCGGAAGCGAGTTCGCTCGGAAGCGGCGATCCACCGGTCAACAGCGCCCGCACGGAGCCGATGCGCGCCGATCCGGGCTCGGTGTTCAGCAGGGAGGCGATGACGGTGGGCACCGCGGCGAGCAGGCTGACCTCGTGGCGCTCCACGAAGCACCAGTAACGCTGGACGAAATCCGAATTACGCAGTCCGAGCAGCGTCGGCAGCACGATCTGGCTGCCGGACAGCAGGGCCGACAGTCCATACACGAACGCACCGGCGACATGAAAGAGTGGAAACCCATTCAGGATCACGTCGCGCTCGGTCATCGCATACATCTGCGCCGCACCCCAGGCCGAATGAAGCTGGTTTCCGTGGGTGTGTTGAGCAAGCTTGGGCGCCCCGGTGGTGCCGCCGGTGTGGAACAGCGCAGCGAGCGTGCCGGGCCCGATATTTCGGGTGAAGGCCAGTGCGTCGCCCGGCATCGCGCCGACTTCGGTGGCAAAGTCCAGGCACCCCGGTGCGCCACCCACGGCGAGCACATGGCGTACACCGGGACAGTCGGCAAGCAGACGCGGCACGCGGGACCAGATGTCGAGCGCGGCATTCGGCCCCAGCGTGACAACGATGTTGGCACCTGCAGCACGAATCAGCTCGCCGATGTGTTCGGCGTTCAGCAGATAGTTGATGGAACAGACCACGCCCGCGGTTTCGCCGCCCCAGAGGGTGAAGTAGGCCTCCGGAATGGGCGGGAGCAGCATCGCGATCCGCGGCTCCTCGCCGCCGGCGAGCGTGTGGAACAGGTTCGCCGTGCGTCTGATCTGGTTCATCAGCTCGGCGTAGGACCAGGTACGAGCCGGCACCGCCGGGTCGGGTGTGTCGATGAATGTGATCGCCTTGCGCTCCGCATGCCGCTGCGCCGATTCCTCGAGGGCGTCGAACACGCTGCCGTGGCGCATGAATTCGGCGTAGGGTCGGGCCGCGATTCTCGCGATGTCGCGCGTATCGGAAATATCGAATCGGTTCATGTCACCTGGCTCCCTGCGCAGCGATGATCGTCCAGCGCCCCTTGTCGATCGTGACCATCACCCGGGATCGCGCGTCCATGCCGTTGTGGTCGTTCGGTCCCATGGTCATGACTCCATGGGACACAGTCAGATCCTTCGTGCCCTCGAGCGCATCGCGCAACGCGGAACGGAACTCCGGACTGCCAGGTTTCGCCTTTGCCAGCGCGGTCGGGACGGCATTGCGTACCAGCAGCATTGCATCCCAGGCGTGCGCGCCGAAGGTTGTCACCGTGTCCTTGCCGAAGACCTCCTCGTAGCGCCGCACGTAATCCATCGCCACATTCTTGACTTCCGAATCGGGAAGTTGCGACGCGACGAGTACCGGGCCGGCCGGGAGGATGGTTCCATCGACGTCCTTGCCACCCACTCGCAGGAAATCGTTGTTGGCGACGCCATGCGTCTGGAAGATGGGGCCGCTGTAACCTCGCTCGCGCAAGGTCTTTTGCGGCAGTGCCGCCGGCGTGCCCGCCCCGACGATCACCACCCCCTCGGGCTTGGCTGACATCACTTTCAGCGCCTGCGCCGTCACGCTGGTGTCGGCGCGGTTGTAGCGTTCGACTGCGGCGATCCTCACGCCGCGCTCGGCCGCGAAGCGCTGCAACTCGGCAAGCCACCCGTCCCCATATGCGTCCGACTGCGCAATCACGGCCAGCGCCTTGCCACCGGTCCTTGCGAAGTGCTCGATGATTCCTGCGGCCATCAACGAGTCGTGCTGCGGTGTCTTGAAAACCCACTTCCGCTTCGCATCCATCGGTTCGACGATCCGCGAGGCGCCGGCGATGCTGACCATCGGCGTGCCCCTTTCGGCGGCAGCGTCGATCATCGCAAGTGAGTTCGGCGAGATCGTGGAGCCGATGATCACGTCGACCTTGTCTTCATCGACAAAACGTCGGGCGTTCTTGGTCGCGACCGAAGGATCGGACGCGTCGTCGAGCACGATGTACTCGACCTTCTGACCGGCGATTTCCTTGGGGAAGAGTGTGACCGTGTTCTTCTCCGGGATCCCCAGGGACGCGGCCGGGCCGGTCGTTGACAAGCTGATCCCGACCTTGAGCTGTGCCATCGCCGAGCCTGCGCTGGTCAGGGCCAGGATCGCGAGCGCTGCAGCCGCCACGCGGGGAGTCGTTTTAATCATGGGTGTCTCCTACTATTATTGGATGAAGTCAAACGGCGACCGACACCGCAACCGCAGCAGCCTGGGGTCAAGCGTCGCTGCTCACGGCCGATGGGGTTTCGCATCTCTAGGCTACGTCGCCCAAAGCAGTCTGTCTGTCCTCCGCGATGGGGACAGGTTTCTTGGTGCCGTGTATCAATGCAGCTAATTTCTCTTGATAAAACAAATTCTTGCAGTGGGTTCTCCGACGGCGCGCGGGCGGAGGAAGCGCTTGTGGGCATCATCGGCTCGATTGGAGACGACCGGTTCGGCAGCGAGGCGCTTGCGCAGTTGAACAGGTTGATGCCCCTGTGCTGGTGGTCGATCTATCGGCTCTTCGACGATCAGCCGCCGGTGCTCGATGCTTCCGGCAGCTTTGCCATGGCTGACGGAACGCGCGATTCGTGGAACGTGTATCGGGCATCCCTTTATCGACGCGATGAAACGTTCTTGTCGGCCAGGGAACAGTTGCGCGAGTCGGACGCGCTTGTCCTGCACTGGCACGCGACGGAGTTTTCCGCGCGTCACCGCTCGGCCATCTATGCACGACATGGACTGCGTGAGCGGCTCTCGATCGTGACCCCTGCAGATGATCGCGGTCTGATGTCCGTCAATCTCTACCGCAACGAGGAGCAGCGAGCATTCTCGGATGCCGAGATAGAGGCGATCCGGACGTTCGGCCGTCCTCTGCTTGCCGCGGTGAAGCGGCATCTCTCCCTGTTTGAAAGGACCAGGGGCGATGAGTCGCCTTTACGCGCGTTGACCGGCCGCGAACGCGATGTGTGTGATCGCATCCTCAAGGGGTGGACCCACGAAGGAATTGCGGTTGACCTTCGGCTGTCGCCGGCGACCGTAAAAACCTACCGTGATCGCGCTTTCGAACGCCTCGGAATTCGCCACCGTAGCGAATTATTTGCGTTGATCTCGGGGCGCCTCACGCGCTCGCGCTGAGCGAACCGGACGGCGCCTTTGATGTGCTTGACCTCATGCCTTGCGAAGATGCACGGCCAGCCAGACCGCATCCGCGCTGGTCGATTCCACCCGGTGCCGCCGGTGCGCCTGGATGAAGACCCAGTCGCCCGCCTCCAGCGCCAGCGCCTCGCGATCGCCGTCCGCGCGCTCCAGCACAAGCTCGGCACGTCCCGCCGCCAGCAGCACCCACTCGTCGCCCGCCTGGTCGTACCAGAAGTCCGGCGGGCTGGCGTGACCGAACGAGGCGATGCGCTCGATGCGCGCCGCCGGATGGTCGAGCAGGGTGTCGAAATGTTCCTGCGACCCGGCTGGCGGCAGGCCGGCGACGAGCTTGCCGCGTTCGCTCACCCCTCCACGTCCCTCGTCGCCTCCAGGCACTTTCAGGGTTTCCCGACGAGGGCGATGATCTTGGCGCGCACTTCCGCCAGTTCGGCAGCGCTCACTGCGCCCTTCCGCCGCGCCTGACGCGCCCGCCAGTCGAGGCTCTTGAGCTGATCGGCCAGCACGGCGCTTTCCGTCTCGCCCGCAATCCGCACCTCGAAGGGGTAGCCCTTGATCTGCGTGGTCATCGGGCAGCACAGCATCAGCCCGGTCTTGCCGTTGTAGCTGGCCGGGCTCAGCACCAGTGCCGGGCGATGACCCGCCTGTTCATGGCCGGCCTGCGGATCGAACTGCAGCCAGACGATGTCACCAGCATCGGGAACGGCGCCGGGCGGCATCACCAGGCCTCGCGGCCGACCGCCGGCCCGGTGTCGACTTCGGCATGCAGGTTGTCGGGCGTGATCTCCGCCAGCAAGGCCTCCAGGTCGTAGGCCTTGTGTGCCAGAGGTTCGATGATGATGCGGCCGTCTTCCTCACGCACATCCACCGGGTCGTCCAGCTTCAGGTGCGCAGCCTCCATGATGGCTGCGGGAATGCGGATCGAGGCGCTGTTGCCCCACTTCTTCACGGTCAGTTGCATGTTGCCGGCTCCGGTGTATCTACATTGGCGATACGGTATCAGCATCGCAGGGCCGTTTCAACATTGTAGATACAGCCATTGTGAGTGCGATGCAGCAGGGCGGGCCAATCGCGCGCCTGCCGCGCGCCCTTGTCAAGCCTTGCCTTCCTTCTTCGCCTCCACCAGCGGCACCACGCCTTCGAACTCGAAGCGCCTGCGCCCCGGCTCCATCTCGCTGAGCGGCTCGCACGGTTTCAGCGTGGCGAGGCAGCGTTCGGTCAGCTCCTGGTAGGTGCGGGTGCCGTCCGTCTTCCAGACGATTTCCTGCTCGGACAGGTCGCGCACCACCTTCGCCGGCATGCCGGCCACCAGCTTGCGCGGCGGGATCTCCATGCCGGCCTTGACGAAGGCGCAGGCGGCGACGATGCACTCCTCGCCCACCACCGCGTTGTCCATGATCACCGCGTTCATGCCCACCAGCGCATTGCGGCCGATGCGGCAGCCGTGCAGCACCGCGCCGTGGCCGACGTGGCCGTCGACGCCGATCACCGTGTCACTGCCCGGAAAGCCGTGCATCACGCAGGTGTCCTGGATGTTGCTGCCTTCCTCCAGCACGATGCGGCCGAAGTCGCCGCGCAGCGAGGCCAGCGGCGCGACGTAGCAGCGCGGCCCGACGATCACGTCGCCGATCAGCACGGCGTCGGGGTGGACGAAGGCGGTGGGATGGATGACGGGCTTCAGGCCGTCGATTTCGTAGCAGGGCATGGGGCGGCTCCTCGAGTCGGTCAGATGCGAATCCGTGTGCTCCCGATTATCCGTGTCTTCGGCCGCTTCGGGAGATCCCGCAAGGGTGTTAATGTGGCGACCCCAACCGGTCGGGCGTGCTTGCCCGCAGGCCGGCCGTCATCGAGCGAACTCAGGTCATGAATCAGACACCCACCACGAACAGGTACTACGCCGCCATCGTCATCGCAAAGGCCGCCACGCTTGCCGAATTCCGCGAGAAGTTCCAGCAGGATCAGGACTTCGCCGAGGTCGAACAGCGGATCAGGGAGCAGGGAACGTATCAGTTCATCATCGGCGGCCAGGACGATCGCTTCGGCGTGATCGTGGCGCTGCCGGACCGCAGCTTCGCCGCCTGCGGCGCGATGAACAGTTGGGTCTGCGACTCGTACGAGGAGGCGAAGGAACTCGCGGAGCGGCTTTCGCGCCCGGACGAAACCTCGGAAGGCCACGAGGTGCTGGTGATGAGCTTCACGCCCGAGGCGTGACGGCTGCCTGCTGGACGAGCGGTGGTCTGTGCCCCGCTTCATGTGTCCCGATTGTCCGGCGTCGAACGCCTGCCGTCGTCGCATCCACATCCGGCATGGCTGGCGGATGAGGTTCTCGCCGCGAAGTGCATCGTTCGCGCGCCGGCCGTCTATAAACAGAATTGGGCGGTGGTCGAGAAGCGAGGTCGGCAAATGAACACGCTGGGATGGCAGGAACTGAAAGTGGTGGCGCTCGCCGTCGATGACCTGGCGCGGGCGGCAGATTTCTATCGAGCGAAGCTGGGTCTCGAGCCAGTCCCCGGCGGCGACGGCGACGTGGGCTTCGCGCTGGGCAATCTGACGATTCTGCTCAAACCTGTTGCCGAGGACGCGACCCGTTCGGGAAAGTCCCCCTATCCGCGCCTGACCATCGCCGTTGCGGATGCGCCTCGACTCGAGCGCGAGCTGTTGGCACGTGGGGTCACGATCAGCGACAAGGTCCAGCTTTACGAGGAGGGACGGTTCTGGGTCGGAGCCTTGCTCGATAGCGAGGGCAACAAGCTGTGGTTCTGTTCCGAAGCGCCGACGGGTGATGCAGCGGCACAGGCATGAACAAGGTCCGGGCCACGGACGGGTTGAAGCGCGGGCTCGGCGCATCGGGATGCTATCCAGGAAACGGTGTCCCTCGTCGCGGTCCCGGGCATGCGCGAGTCCATCGAGGATGGAATGGCCAGCCACAAGAAATCGTGGTTTGACCGTCCCCCGTAGGTGGTGGCCAATGGCAGACCGTCGGCCACACCCGACGCTCACGCTTGGCCTCGACTGGCGATCAATGACAGCTATGCGGAAGCCGTTTCCAATCGCGGGACCCGGCCAGGAGCGGCCCCTGAGTCTTGCACGATCTAAGGCCGCTTCATTGTGGAATCGGACATGGAAACGGACACTGAGGGTGGGCGCGCCCCGCCAGCGGCGCCAGTTGATGTCAGAAGCGATCGCTTCCGAGCTCCCGCAGCGCAGCTGCCAGGCGCCGAACACCCTCTTCGATCTGATCTCGCTCCAGCAGCGCGTAACCCATGACCAGACCAGCCGGACGAATTGAAGCATCCGCCCGGCCTGCGGGATGAAAGAACTGGCTGACCGGATACA
>SHNC01000173.1 GCA_004295105.1 Betaproteobacteria bacterium
CGGCCGCAAGCGACCCGCGCGCGCCCCTGCCGGCGGCTCGATGGTGCGCATCGCGCCGGCGCCGCGCAGGCCGGTGCCGCGAAACAGGCGGAAGAGCAGCGTCTCGGCCTGATCGTCCTGGTGATGGCCAAAAGCGAGCCAGTCGCAGGGCACCGCCTCGAGCGCCGCCTGACGCGCCCTGCGAGCGGCCGCCTCGAGACCCTGCGGGTCGTCACGCGCGACCTTCACGCGCAACGGCAGCAAGTCGATGCCGAGCCGCGCGCACCGCTCCTCGCAGAACGCCAGCCACGTGTCCGCGTTCGGACTCAGCCCATGATGGACATGGGCGGCAACGAGCTCGAAACCCAGGCCGCCGTGCAGATCGTGCAGCAGGTGAAGCAGCGTGACCGAATCGACACCGCCGGACAGGCCGCAGCACACGCGGCTGCCCGGGGCAAGGCCGGCGGCGGCCAGCACGCCGGCCACCGCGTCACGCATGTCAGGCAGCCTGCTCCTTGAAGCGGCCATAGCCCATCAGCTTGTCGATGCGCTGGGTCACCAGCTCGGATGCAGACAACGAATCGACCTGGCGCAGCGCCTCGGCCAGCGCCCGCTTGAGTGACGCCGCCATGACGCGATGATCGCGATGCGCGCCGCCCACCGGCTCGTTCACGATCTTGTCGATGAGGCCGAGCGACTTCAGCCGCGTCGCGGTGATGCCCATGGTCTCGGCGGCTTCGGACGCCTTTTCCGCACTTTTCCACAGGATGGAGGCGCAGCCTTCGGGTGAGATCACCGAGTAGGTCGAATACTGCAGCATCAGCACCTGGTCGCCCACCGCGATCGCCAAGGCACCGCCCGAGCCGCCCTCGCCGATGATCGTGCAGATGAGCGGCACCTTCAGCTCGGCCATCAGGTACAGGCTGTGTCCGATGGCCTCGGACTGGCCACGCTCCTCGGCACCGATTCCGGGATAGGCACCCGGGGTGTCGACGAAGGTGAACACCGGCAGGCCGAACTTCTCGGCGAGCTTCATCAGCCGCATCGCCTTGCGATAGCCCTCGGGACGCGGCATGCCGAAATTGCGCGCGATCTTTTCCTTGGTATCGCGCCCCTTCTGGTGGCCGATCACCACGCAACTGCGGCCGTTGAAGCGCGCCAGCCCGCCGACGATCGCCTTGTCGTCGGCATAGTTGCGGTCGCCGTGCAGCTCGTCGAAGTCGGTGAAGATGTGTTCGACGTAGTCGAGCGTGTAGGGGCGCTGCGGATGGCGCGCCACCTGCGCGATCTGCCAGGGGGTGAGTTTGGCGTACAGATCCTTCGTCAGCGACTGGCTCTTCGCCTCCAGACGCGCGATCTCCTCGGAGATGTCGACCGCGGAGTCGTCCTGTACGAAGCGCAGTTGCTCGATCTTGGCGTCGAGTTCCGCGATCGCCTGTTCGAAATCCAGAAAGGTGGTTTTCATCCAGCCGTTCTCAGAAAAAAATGGCTGACATTGTAACCCCTGCAGCGACAAAGCCGTCTCGTCCGCACGACTTGTCACATGCCACGCAGGAAGGTGCGCGCAAATATGGATGACAGCAACCCGCATGTCGGGCATGATTTCTGCTGTTGAAACAAAAAGAAGGAGCAGCGGGGCCGATTGAGCTCCGCGCCATGGAAATAGTCGTCCTGATCGCGCTGATCATCCTCAACGGCGCATTCGCAATGTCGGAAATCGCCCTCGTCACCGCACGCAGGGCTCGCCTCGCGCGCCTCGCCGAAGAAGGCGACAGCGCGGCGGAGGTCGCCATCAAGCTGGGCGAGGAGCCCACTCGGTTTCTTTCGACCATACAGATCGGCATCACGTCGATCGGCATCCTCAACGGCATCGTCGGCGAGGCCGCACTGGCCGAGCCGCTGGCCGGATGGCTGCGGGGGCGGGGCATGGAGGAACACGCCAGCGGCATCGTCGCAACCGTGCTGGTGGTGGTGGTGATCACCTACGTCTCCATCGTGGTGGGCGAACTGGTACCGAAGCGCATCGGCCAGATCAACCCGGAAGGCATCGCCCGCCTCGTCGCACGGCCGATGAACGCGCTGGCCATCGCATCGCGCCCCTTCGTGCGCCTGCTGACGTGGTCGACGGCCATGCTGCTGAAGCTGATGGGCAAGCGCGACGAGGGCGGCCCGAGCGTGACCGAAGAGGAAATCCACGCGCTGCTCGAGGAAGGCTCGGAGGCGGGCATCATCGAGAAAAGCGAACACGAGATGGTGCGCAACGTGTTCCGCCTCGACGACCGCCAGATCGGCTCGCTCATGGTGCCGCGTTCGGACATCGTGTGGCTGGACATCAACCGGCCGCTGGATGAAAACCTCGCCCGCATGGCCGAGTCGAACCACTCGCGGTTCCCCGTGTGCCGTGGCGGGCTCGACGAGATCCTCGGCATCATCTCCTCCAAGCAGCTCTTCAACCAGACCTTGAAAGGCGGCAAGGCCGATCTGACGCACCAGTTGCAGACGCCGGTGTTCGTCCCGGAATCGCTGACCGGCATGGAACTGCTCGAACAGTTCCGCGCCTCGAGCACGCATACGGTATTCGTCATCGACGAATACGGCGAGGTGCAGGGCATGGTCACGCTGCAGGACGTGCTCGAGGCGGTGACCGGCGAGTTCCAGCCGCACAGCCTCGAGGAAGCCTGGGCCGTGCAGCGGGACGATGGCTCCTGGCTGCTGGACGGCCTGATCCCGGTGCCGGAGCTGAAGGACCGACTCGGCCTGAAGAGCGTGCCCGAGGAGGAACGGGGTCGCTATCACACGCTGTCGGGCATGGTCATGTGGTTGCTGGGCCGGCTGCCGCACACCGGCGACGTCACCGAGTGGGAAGACTGGCGTCTGGAGGTGGTCGACCTCGACGGCAAGCGCATCGACAAGGTGCTCGCCGCCCGTGTGCCGCCGGCCCTCGAACCCGAATCCGGCAACGTGCCGACCGAGCATCCGGACAACTGACGCAGCGCGACGCGGTGCCCTGCACCTGCGCAATGGAGCAGCCGAGGACATTCCCCGGTGACGCGGCTGTCATCGGCGTGCGGTGAAACTTTTGCGGACGTCCTACCGTCTGTCAGCGGGGCGCGCTTCGCTGGCACGCGACATGCCGCGCACGAACCTCAGTGCGCGAGGAGTCATACGGCGTCGCCAGCCGTCGGCCAGGGTGGCCTTTTCGCCCCCTTCGTCGTTGATCGCACCCGTCTGCGCCGCCTCGCCACTGACGGGCGCACTGCTGCGCGCCGCCGGCGCGACAGGACGTTCGCCGCGTGGCGGACCACGAACAACAACCCACGGCTCCAACGGGGAGCATGACGAGGTATTGGATTGAGGCTCGAGAGGGAAGGCGATGCGGCATGACTTCGGAGTGATCACGGCATGAAGCTGGTGCTGATCGTCCTGCTGCCCTTCGTCGGCAGTCTGGTCGCGTCGTTCCTGCCGGCGCATGCCCGGCGTGCCGGCGCTGCGCTGGCAGGCGTGGTGGCCCTCGCATGCACGGCGCTGGTGGCCAGCCTGTACGCGGAAGTTGCGGAGGCCGGGATCGCGCGGGTTGCCCTGCCCTGGGTGATGGGCCTGGAGCTTTCGCTGCGCATGGACGGGCTGGCGTGGCTGTTCGCCGCGCTGGTGACCACGATGGGTGCGCTCGTCGTGCTGTATGCACATTACTACATGTCGCCGGCCGACCCGGTACCGCGCTTCTTCTCGTTCTTTCTCGCCTTCATGGGCGCGATGCTGGGCGTGGTGCTGTCAGGGAACCTGATCCAGTTGGTGTTCTTCTGGGAGCTCACGAGCCTCGTCTCGTTCATGCTGATCGCGTACTGGAACCATCGCATCGACGCCCGGCGCGGCGCACGCATGGCCTTGATCGTCACCGGCACGGGCGGCCTGTGCATGCTGGCTGGCGTCATCCTGCTCGGCCAGATGGCCGGCGGCTACGAGCTCGACCAAGTGTTCGCTGCCGCCGCCACCATACGCCAGCATCCGTGGTATGTCGCCACCCTCGCCCTGATCGCGCTCGGCGCGCTCACCAAGAGCGCGCAGTTTCCGTTCCATTTCTGGCTGCCCCATGCGATGGCGGCACCGACGCCCGTGTCGGCCTACCTGCACTCTGCCACCATGGTGAAGGCCGGTGTGTTCCTGCTGGCACGCTTGTGGCCCGTGCTGGCCGGCACCGAGGCGTGGTTCTGGATCATCGGCGGCGCGGGCTTGTGCTCGCTGGTGCTCGGCGCCTACGCGGCAACCTTCCAGCGCGACATGAAGGGCGTACTCGCCTACTCGACGATCAGCCACCTCGGCCTGATCACCCTGCTGCTCGGCCTCAACAGCCCGCTGGCGCTGGTCGCGGCGGTGTTCCACGTGGTCAATCACGCCACCTTCAAGGCCTCGCTGTTCATGGCGACCGGCATCGTCGACCACGAAACCGGCACGCGTGACATGGAACGCCTCGGCGGCCTGCGCCATGCGATGCCGCTGACCGCGTCCCTCGCCATTGTGTCGGCGGCGGCCATGGCCGGGGTGCCGCTGCTCAACGGTTTCCTGTCGAAGGAAATGTTCTTCGCCGAAACCGTGTTCCTCGACCGCGCCGATCCTTCTCATTTCCTGCTGCCGCTGGTGGCCGTGGCCTCGAGCACGTTCAGCGTGGCGTATTCGCTCCGCTTCATCCTGCAGGTCTTCTTCGGCCCGCGCGCGAGCGATCTGCCGCGCCGGCCACACGAGCCACCGCGCTGGATGCTGCTGCCGAGCGCGCTGCTGGTGCTGGCGTGCCTGGTGGTGGGCATCCTTCCCGATCGCGCCGTCGGCACGCCGCTGTCGATGGCGGTGGGCTCCATGCTGGGCGCGGAGACACCCACCTACAGTCTTGCCGTATGGCACGGGTTCAACCTGCCCTTGCTGATGAGTGCGATCGCGCTGGTCGGCGGCACGGTGCTCTATCTCGTGCTGCAGCGGGGGCAGGCGACAGGTGTGCTGTTCGTCTTCCGCCTCGACGGCAAGCGCGCGTTCGAGTGGAGCCTGGCGCGGCTCTCCGCCTACGCCGGCTGGCTGGTCGAACATGCCGCGTCGCGCCGGCTGCAGATGCAGTTGCTGGTGCTGGTCGTGTTCGCCGCAGGCGCGGTGATGCTGTCGCTGTGGCGGACCGGCGTGCCCTGGGGCAGCCTGACCCGGCTGCCGGCGGATCCGGTGTTCGCGCTGCTGTGGCTCGTCGGCGCCGTGTGTGCGCTCGGTGCGGCCTATCAGGCCAAGTACCACCGCCTGGTGGCGCTGATCTTCGCCGGCGGCGCGGGTCTCGCGACCGTGCTGACGTTCGCCTGGTTCTCCGCGCCCGACCTGGCCCTGACCCAGGCCATGGTGGAGGTGGTGACGACCCTGCTGCTGCTGCTGGGCCTGCGCTGGCTGCCGCGCCGCATTCAGGCGCAGGAGCAGGGGCTGGCGCCCGAACGCACCACGGTGCGCGTGCGTCTGCGCCGCGTGCGCGACCTGGTCGTTGCGATTGCCGTCGGTGCCGGCATGGCGCTGCTGTCCTACGTGATGCTCACCCGCCCGGTGGCGGAAGGCCTGGCCCCCTTCTTCCTGACGCAGTCGCTGCCGCAAGGCGCCGGCTTGAACGTGGTGAACGTCATCCTGGTGGACTTCCGCGGCTTCGACACGCTGGGCGAGATCACCGTGGTCGGCATCGTCGCGCTGACGGTGTATGCGTTGCTGCGCCGCTTCCGGCCGGCGCAGGAAAGCATGGCACCGCCGCTGCAGCAACTCGAGCAGGCCGTGCCCGAGACGCCCGACGCACAGCGCATGCTCCCCGGCGGCTACCTCATGCTGCCCGCGGTGCTGGTCAGGCTCTTGCTGCCGATCGCCGTACTGAGTTCGGTGTTCTTCCTGCTCCGTGGCCACAATGCGCCGGGCGGCGGTTTCGTCGGCGGCTTGATCCTCGCCTCCGCTTTCCTGCTGCAATACATGTTCAGTGGCGTCGTGTGGACCGAGGCGCGGCTGCGCGTGCTGCCGCAGCAATGGATCGCGTTCGGCCTGCTCGCCGCCGGTCTGACCGGCGCGGGCGCATGGCTGGCATCGCAACCCTTCCTGTCGGCGCTGGCCTGGCACGGCGAGCTTCCGCTGATCGGGGAGGTGCATCTGTCCACGGTGCTCGCCTTCGACCTCGGCGTGTATATGCTGGTGTTAGGCGCGACGGCGCTGATCCTCGTCGCCCTCGCGCACCAGTCGCTGCGCAGTCAGCACCTGCAGTGGCGCCGCCCTGCCGACGAGACCGCCAGCCGTGCCGCAGACGCTGGAGCAAGGACCTGATGGAAATCATCTATGCACTCGCGATTGGGATCCTGGCCGGCTCCGGCACCTGGCTGCTGCTACGGCCGCGGACCTTCCAGGTCATCATCGGGCTGACGCTGCTGTCGTACGCGGTGAATCTGTTCATCTTCAGCATGGGCAGCCTCAACCTGGACCGCGCGCCGATCATCGACCCGACGCGGCCGATCGATCCAGCCCACTACGCCGACCCGGTGCCGCAGGCCCTGGTGCTCACCGCCATCGTGATCGGCTTCGCCACCACTGCGCTATTTCTCGTCGTCCTGCTCGCTTCGCGCGGCCTGACCGGGACAGACCACGTCGATGGCGTGGAAGACGGAGGCGAGGCGTGAGCGGCTGGATGCAGCACCTCCCCATCCTGCCGATCGTGATCCCGCTGCTCGCTGGCGCAAGCCTGCTCTTGCTGGACGACGCCCATCGGCGCGGCCGCGCGATCGTGGCCCTGGTCGCCACCTCGATGCAGTTGGCCGTCGCCGTGATGCTCATGTCCGCGGTGGCCGGCGCGACCGATGCAGTGTCGGCCATCGAGGTCTATCGGCTCGGCGGCTGGAGCGCGCCTTTCGGCATCGTCCTGGTCGTCGACCGCCTGTCGGCGCTGATGCTGACCCTGTGCTCGGTGCTCGGCCTGGCCTCGCTGATGTATGCGCTCGCGCGCTGGGACCGCGCCGGTGTGCATTACCACCCGCTGTTCCAGTTCATCCTGATGGGGCTCAACGGTGCCTTCCTGACTGGCGACATCTTCAACCTGTTCGTGTTCTTCGAAGTGCTGCTGGCGGCCTCCTACGGCCTTGCGCTGCATGGCTCCGGTGCGGAGCGGGTGCGATCGGGACTGGCCTACATCGTCGTCAATCTGGCGGCGTCGCTGCTGTTCCTGATCGGGGCTGCGCTCATCTACGGTATCACCGGAACGCTCAACATGGCCGACCTGGCGCATCGCGTGCCGGCGCTGTCGGCCGACGACCGGGCCCTGTTTTCGGCCGGGATCGCCTTGCTGGCGCTGGTCTTCCTCGTCAAGGCTGCCGCCTGGCCGCTCAACTTCTGGCTGCCGTCGACCTACAGTGCCGCCAGCGCCCCTGTCGCGGCGATGTTCTCGATCATGACCAAGGTCGGAGTTTATGCGCTGCTGCGCATCGGCTCGGTGCTCGAGCCGGCCGGCGCGTTTCCACCGCTCGGCGATGTCCTCTTCGTGATCGGCATCCTCACGCTGACCTACAGCGCCATCGGGGTGCTGGGCGTGCAGAAGCTGGACCGCGTCGCCGGCTACAGTGTGATCGCATCCTCGGGCACGCTGCTGGCGGCGTTCGGGCTGGGCATCGCCGACGTGACGGCGCCCATGCTCTATTACCTGACCGGCTCCGTGCTGGTGATGGGCGCGTTCTACCTGGTCATAGAAATGACCGAACGCAGCAAACCCTATGGTGCGGACCTGCTGGCGGTGACGATCGAAGCTTTCGGCATGGAAGCGCCGGAGGAGAAGGCGATGAGCGAGGACGTGGTGGGTTTCGCGATTCCCGGTGCAATGGCCTTCATCGGCATGGCGTTCGTCGCGTGTACCGTGATCATCGCCGGACTGCCGCCGCTGGCTAGCTTCGTCGCCAAGTTCGCGCTGCTGATCGCCGCCTTCGGCAGCGCGCAAGGCGCCGCCGTGCCCATTGCGGTCTGGCTGTTGATGGCCGCGATGCTGGCATCCGGACTGACTGCAATGATCACGCTGTCGCGGCTCGGCATGCGCATCTTCTGGAGTGGCGAGGCGCGGACGACGCCGCAGTTGCTGGTGACCGAGGCCGGGCCGGCCGCCATGTTGATCGGCCTGTGCATCGCGCTGACCGTGGCTGCCCCTCCTGCAATGGAATACATGCAGGCGACGGCAAGCGCGCTGCACGATCCGAGCCAATACATCGAAGCGGTGATGAACCCGCCGCGAGGAGCGGGCCGATGAAGCGATCGCCCTATCGTTCCCTGCTGCCGGCGGTGCTGGTGCTGCTGCTGGTATGGCTGCTGCTCAACGACAGCGTTTCGACTGGCCATGTGCTGCTCGGCCTGCTGCTCGCGTTCGCGGTCGCGGCCATGCTGCCATCGGCGCGCCCGCTGCAGGCGCGAATGCGCCGCCCGCTGCTGGCGATCCGGTTGCTGCTGCGGGTGCTGGCCGACGTCCTGCGGTCGAACATCGCGGTCGTCGGCATCGTGCTGGGGCCCGAGCATCGCCGTGAGCGACCGGGCTTCATCCACATTCCGCTCGATCTGCGCGATCCTCATGGCCTCGCGGTGCTGTCGATGATCGTGACCGCAACCCCGGGGACGGTATGGGCCGAGACTTCGCCGGACCACCGCGAGCTGACCTTGCACATCCTCGAACTCAAGGACGAGGCGGCCTGGCAGCGCACGATCAAGGAGCGCTACGAGCGACCGCTGATGGAGATCTTCGAATGACTGCCACGATCATCGGCATCGCCACGCTGTTCGCCTTCGCCTGCCTCGCGCTGGCGCTGGCGTTCGCGACCGTGCGGCTCGTCATCGGCCCCGGCGCACGCGACCGGGTGTTGGCGTTCGACACGATGTACATCATCGGCGTCATGATGGTGCTGCTGATGGCACTGCGCTCCGGCACCGCGGTGTATTTCGACGTCGCGCTGCTGATGGCGCTGTTCGGCTTCGTGGGCAGCAGTGCTCTGGCGAAGTTTCTGCTGCGCGGCGAGGTGATCGAGCCGTGATGGATGCGCTTTCGCCGTGGGTCGCGGTCCCGGTGGCCCTGCTGCTGTGCGTGGGCGGCGCGCTGACCGCCATCGGTGCGCTGGGGCTGCTGCGCCTGCACAACTTCTATTCACGCGTGCATGCCCCCACGCTGGGAACCACCCTGGGCCTGGGCTGCATCCTGCTCGCATCGCTCGTCTCGTCGTCGGCGCTGGCACAGCGGCTGGTGCTGCATGAGCTGCTGATCGGGGTGTTCATCGTCGTCACGGCGCCGGTCACCACCATGGTTCTGCTGCGCGCCGCCCTCGCCGAGGACCGGCGCAAGGGTCGTCTGCCGGTGCCAGCGCAGACGACGGGCGCATCCCCCGACGACCCCGCCAACGGTGACGACGAAGAACCGGGTGACGACGACGGGCCCGTCGGCAACAAGGCATCGGACCGAATCGGCCCCGAACCATAGAGAAAGGGAGCGGCGCCCTGCACGGGCATCCGCTCCCTTCCCTTGCGCCTTGCGGCCTGCGTCTGCCTCAGTCGTCGTTCATGAAGCCCAGCAGATGCAGCAGGCTGGTGAAGAGGTTGTAGATGGACACGAACAGCGACACCGTGGCCATCACGTAGTTGGTCTCGCCACCGTGGATGATGTTGCTCGTTTCGTACAGGATGAGGCCCGACATCAGCAGCACGAAGGCGGCCGACACCGTCAGCGACAACGCCGGGATGGCGAAGAAGATCGCGCCCAGGCCGGCGAGGAAGGCCACCAGCACACCGACGAACAGGAAACCGCCCATGAAGGAGAAATCCTTACGGGTGGTCAGCGCGTAGGCGGACAGGCCGAGGAAGATCGCCGCGGTACCAGCCATCGCCTGCATCACGATCTGCGTGCCGTTCGGCATCGCCAGATACTTCGACACGATCGGGCCGAGCGTATAGCCCATGAAGCCCGTCAGGGCGAAGACGAAAAGCACCCCCAGGCTGCTGTTGCGGAACTTGGTGGTCAGGAACAGCAGGCCGAAGTAGCCGATCAGCGTGAGAATGATGCCGGGATGGGGCAGGCCGAGCGCCATGGACGCCCCGGCGGTCACCGCCGAGAACGCCAGGGTCATCGACAGCAGCATGTAGGTGTTGCGGATGACCTTGTTCGTCGAGAGGACCGAAGCCTCCGGACGGGTCATCGTGGTCAGACGGTTTTCCATGTTGGGTCGAACTCCTTGGATGATGGATGTTGTTTTGGGAAGGACGGCTGCCGGGCCCCGACCGCTGTCGGGCGCCGCGGCATCCGATGCTCAGGCCGCCGCCGGCACGCTGTGCGCGAGCGCGAGGCGACCAGGCTTCTGATGGCGGCGCAGGCGCTGCGCGAGCACCCGCGACACGCGATCCGCTGCCTGATCCACCGCAGCGCGGACGTCGAGCTGGGTGATGGCGAATACGACATCGGGGAGGTTGCGCAGGCGCAACTGCACGACGCAGCGCTTGTCGGCGCCACCGCGCGGACCATTGACGTCGGCAACCTTGACCCTCGCCCACTGGATATGGTCCTGAAAACGGCCGATGGCGAAGCGCATGCGCCGCGCCACGTAGTCGCGCAGGCCAGGCGCCGCCTCAACATTGTCACAGTGCAGATCGATTCGCATGCAGGCTCTCCTTTCGAAATGGTGTGCACCGCCAGCGCGGGAACCACTGTCGATGCTACAACTCTGACTCTTCGATAAAATCTCGGTTCAACTGAATTTTTATCCGGTTTTTTCGATACTTCCGCAGCCATGCCGTCGACGGGACGCCGCCCATGCTGAACTACAAGCAGCTCCATCACTTCTGGTCGGTCGCCCGCGCCGGTGGCATCGTGCGCGCCAGCGAACGCTCGGGCCTTGCGCCGCAGACCCTGTCCGGCCAGATCGCCACGCTCGAGGCCGACCTCGGTGTCACGCTGTTCCAGCGCCAGGGACGCAGGCTCGTCCTCACGGAAACCGGCCGCATGGTCCTCGATTATGCCGAAGAAATTTTCAGGCTGGGCAGCGAGCTGGAGGAGGCCATCCAGTCTCGCGCCACGGGCCGCATGGCGCCGTTCCGCGTCGGCGTCGCCGATGTCGTGCCGAAGGCGATCGCCTACGTCCTGCTGGCGCCGTCGATGACGCTGGCCGAGCCGATGCGCATCGTCTGCCGCGAAGGGAAGCTCGAACGCCTGCTGGGCGAACTGGCCATCCACAAGCTCGACGTGGTGCTCGCCGACAGCCCGCTGCCACCCAACATGGACGTGCGCGGCTACAGCCACACGCTGGGCGAATCCACCATCGGCTTCTATGCGGCGGCAGGCGTGGCGGACAACCTGCGGGAGGACTTTCCGGCCTGCCTGAGCGGTGCGCCACTGCTGCTGCCGGGCCTCGAGGCCGCTGTGCGCGGGCCCTTGCTGCGCTGGCTGGAGGACGGCAAGTTGCGGCCACGCATCGTCGGCGAATTCGACGACAGTGCGCTGATGCGCGCCTTCGGCGAGGCCGGGGCGGGGGTATTCCCGGCCGCATCGCTGATCGGCGACGAGTTGCTGGCACAGGGCGGCATGCGCCGGCTGGGCGAAGCGAAGGGAGTCGTCGAGACCTATTACGCGATTTCAGTCGAGCGTCGTCTGACGCCTCCCGCGGTGAGGGCGATCAGTGATGCCGCGCCGATCTCCACGCGCCGGGGCCAGGTAGCGCAGGGCTGACGCGGGATGAAAGCTGCTAGAATCGCGACTTCCGCGATCGGTCCCCGGGCAGTCTTGAGCAGGTTCGGCGGCTGTGCACGCACCTGCGGCCAGATCCCGCGAGCGCTGCTCCCCTGGTGCCGGGAAAGGGACTCGAACCCTTACACCTTGCGGCGGCGGATTTTGAATCCGCTGCGTCTACCGATTCCGCCATCCCGGCCGGGGACGCGCATTATCTCCGAACACCAACGCCGGCGGCAAGCCGGAAACGTCGATTGCATGGCCACGAAGCCCCCTCCGCCCTCCCCATGTCGCTCACGCTGAACGATTTCGACTACACGCTGCCGCCCGAACTGATCGCGCAGGCTCCGCTGCCCGAGCGCAGCGCCAGCCGCCTGCTGGTCGTCGACCGCGGCCAGCTCACCGACCGCCGCTTCTTCGACCTGCCCGAATTCATCCGCGCGGGCGACCTGCTGGTGTTCAACGACACGCGCGTGATCCACGCACGCCTGCACGGGACGAAGCAGAGCGGCGGCCAGATCGAGGTACTGGTCGAACGCGCGATCGGTCCGCACGAGGCGCTCGCGCAGGTGCGCGCCAGCAAGTCGCCCAAGGCAGGCAGCCGGCTGCGCCTGGCCGACGCCTTCGATGTCACCGTGCTAGGGCGGGTGGGTGAGTTCTATCACCTGCGCTTCCCCGACAGCGAGGACGTCCATGCGCTGCTCGAGCGCCATGGCAAGCTGCCCTTGCCGCCCTACATCCAGCGTGCCGCCGGCGACGATGACGAATCGCGCTACCAGACGGTGTTCGCGCGTGCGCCGGGCTCGGTCGCTGCGCCCACCGCGGGGCTGCACTTCGACGATGCCATCCTCGCGCGGCTTGCCGAGCGCGGCGCACGCATCGCCTGGCTCACGCTGCACGTGGGTGCCGGCACCTTCCAGCCAGTGCGGGTGGACGACCTCGGCCAACATCGCATGCACCGCGAGCGCTACGTCATCCCGCAGGAAACCGCCGACGCGATCGCCGCCACGCGTGCTGCCGGCGGCCGCGTGATCGCGGTAGGCACCACCAGCCTGCGTGCGCTGGAAGCCGCCGCACAGGACGGCCCGCTCGCAGCCGGCAGCGACGAAACCGAGATCTTCATCCTGCCCGGATTCCACTTCCAGGTGGCGGACGCGCTGGTGACCAACTTCCACCTGCCAAAATCCACGCTGCTGATGCTCGTCTCCGCATTCGCCGGCATGGAGACCATCCACCGTGCCTATGCCCACGCCGTGGCCGGGCGCTACCGCTTCTTCAGCTACGGCGACGCCATGTTCCTGACCCGCAACGACGATGCAGTTTGAACTTCTCACCACCTCCGACGGCGCCCGCCGCGGCCGGATGACGCTCGCCCACGGCACGGTCGAAACGCCGGTCTTCATGCCGGTCGGCACCTACGGCACGGTGAAGGCGATGACGCCGGCCACGCTCGCCGACATCGGCGCGCAGATCTGCCTCGGCAACACCTTCCACCTGTGGCTGCGGCCGGGGCTGGAGATCATCGGCGCGCACGGCGGCCTGCACCGCTTCATGGCCTGGAACAAGCCCATCCTCACCGATTCGGGCGGATTCCAGGTCTTCAGCCTTGGCGCGCTGCGCAAGATCAGCGAGGAAGGCGTGAAGTTCGCGAGCCCGATCGACGGCGCGAAACTGTTCCTGACGCCCGAGACCTCGATGCAGATCCAGACGGTGCTGAACTCCGACATCGTCATGATCTTCGACGAATGCACGCCCTACCCGGCCAGCCGCGACGAGGCGGCGAAATCCATGCGCCTGTCGCAGCGCTGGGCCAGGCGTTCGCGCGACGAGTTCGACCGGCTGCAGAACCCGAACGCGCTGTTCGGCATCGTGCAGGGCGGCATGTACGAAGATCTGCGCGACGAATCGCTCGCGGCGCTGGAAGACATCGGTTTTCACGGCTTCGCCATCGGCGGCCTGTCGGTGGGCGAGCCCAAGGACGACATGCAGCGCATCCTCGCCCACACCGCACCGCGCCTGCCGGCAGGCAAGCCGCGCTACCTGATGGGCGTGGGCACGCCCGAGGACGTCGTCGCCGGCGTCGCCGCCGGCATCGACATGTTCGACTGCGTGATGCCCACCCGCAACGCGCGCAACGGCTGGCTGTTCACGCGCTATGGCGACATCAAGATCAAGAATGCGGTGCATAAGACCGACACGCGTCCGCTGGACCCATCCTGCGACTGCTACACCTGCCGCAACTTCAGCCGCGCCTACCTGCATCACCTGCATCGCGCCGGCGAGATCCTCGGCAGCATGCTGAACACCATCCACAACCTGCGCTACTACCAGACGCTGACCGCGGAACTGCGCCGGGCCATCGAAGACCAAGCCTTCGCCGCCTACCGCGAGCGCTTCCGTCGCGAGCGCGCCGCGGGGGCCGCCTGAACCTGTAACGGGGCGCTCGTCCCGCTGCTGCTATAATCCAACGCTTTTTGCCCTCTCTGGAGTTCCTACCGTGCTGATTTCAAACGCTTATGCACAAGCCGCCGGCGGCGGCGATCCAACCGGCGGCCTGATGGGCCTGCTGCCGCTGATCCTGATGTTCGTCGTGCTCTGGTTCCTGATGATCCGGCCGCAGATGAAGCGTGCGAAGGAACACAAGGCCCTCGTCGAAGGGCTGTCGAAGGGCGATGAAGTGGTGACGCAGGGCGGCATGGCCGGGCGCATCGCCGAGGTGGGCGACAACTTCCTGCACATCGAGGTCGCACCGAACACCAACGTGCTGGTGCAAAAGCAGGCCGTCGCCACCGTGCTGCCCAAGGGCACGCTGAAGGGCCTGTAATTTCCGGAAGCGGCGCACCGGCCCTGGCCGGCGCGCCCTGCCGTTTCGAAGACGGAGCGGGACGTTCCCCGTCCGTCTTCACACTCCGTTCGACCCGACCATGAATCGCTACCCTCTCTGGAAAAACCTGCTCATCGGCCTCGTGCTGCTCTGGGGTCTGATCTACACGCTGCCGAATTTCTACGGTGAAGTACCGGCGGTTCAGGTGTCCAGCGCCAAGGCTACGCTGAAGCTCGAACCTGCGGCGGTGACCGACCGCGTCGCCGGCGTGCTGAAGGAGGCCGGCATCGAGCACGCGGGCATCTTCTCCGACACCAACAGTGTCCGCGCCCGCTTTGCCAGCACCGACCTCCAGCTTCGGGCCAAGGACGCGATCGAGCGCGCGCTGAACCCTAATGCGCAGGATCCCTCCTATGTCGTCGCGCTGAACCTGCTGTCCGCCTCGCCCGCCTGGCTGACTTCCATCCACGCGCTGCCCATGTACCTCGGCCTCGATCTGCGTGGCGGCGTGCATTTCCTGCTGCAGGTGGACATGCCCGGCGCACTGACCAAGCGCCTCGACGCCACGACCGGCGATCTGCGCACCCTGATGCGCGACAAGAGCGTGCGCCACGCCGGCATCACGCGCGAGGGCAGCACCGTCGTCGTGCGCTTCCGTGACGCGGAGCAGCGCGAAGCCGCGCGCCGCGCCATCCAGGGCGCCACCGCAGACCTGCAGCTTGCCGACCGTGACGACGGTGTCGAGGACCTCAAGCTCGTCGCCACACTGACCGCGCAGGCGCAGCAGACGATGCGCGATTTCGCCATCAAGCAGAACATCAGCACGCTGCACAACCGCATCAACGAACTGGGCGTCGCCGAGCCGGTGATCCAGCAACAGGGCGCCGACCGCATCGTCGTGCAGTTGCCCGGCGTACAGGACGTGGCCAAGGCCAAGGACATCCTCGGCCGCACCGCGACGCTGGAAGTGCGCATGGTCGACGACACGCCGGGCCTGCTGGAGCAGGCCCTTGCGGGCAACGTCCCCTTCGGCACCGAGCTCTACAACGAGCGCGGCGGCTCGCCGCTGCTGGTGAAGAAGCAGGTGGTGCTGACGGGCGACCGCCTCACCGACGCCCAACCCGGCTTCGACGGCCAGACCAACGAACCGGCGGTGCACCTGACGCTGGACGCCGCGGGCGCACGCATCTTCCGTGACGTCACGCGCGAGAGCATCGGCAAGCGCATGGCGATCCTGCTGATCGAGAAGGGCAAGGGCGAAGTCGTCACCGCGCCGGTGATCCGCAGCGAGATTGGCGGCGGCCGCGTGCAGATCTCCGGCCGCATGACCACCACCGAGGCCAACGACGTCGCGCTGCTGCTGCGCGCCGGCTCGCTCGCGGCGCCGATGGAGATCATCGAGGAACGCACCGTCGGCCCCAGCCTCGGCGCCGAGAACATCGCCAAGGGCTTCCACTCCACGCTGTGGGGCTTCGTCGCCATCGCGGTCTTCATGACCGCCTACTACATGCTGTTCGGCCTGGTGTCATCGGTGGCGCTGGCGGCCAACCTGCTGCTGCTGGTGGCGCTGCTGTCGCTGCTGCAGGCGACGCTGACCCTGCCCGGCATCGCGGCCATGGCGCTGACGCTGGGCATGGCGATCGACGCCAACGTGCTGATCAACGAACGCATACGCGAGGAATTGCGCAACGGCGCCACGCCGCAGGCGGCAATCGCGGCCGGCTACGACCGCGCCTTCGACACCATTCTGGACTCCAACATCACCACGCTGATCGCCGGCGTTGCCCTGCTGGTGTTCGGCTCCGGGCCGGTGCGTGGCTTTGCGGTGGTGCACTGCCTGGGCATCCTGACCTCGATGTTCAGCGCCATCCTGGTGTCGCGCATGCTGATCAACTTCGTCTACGGTCGCCGCCGCAAGATCGAGTCGCTGGCGATCGGGCAGGTGTGGAAACCCGGCACGCAGGCAGGCAGCCCCGCTGCCGGAAAGAGCGGCGGCAACTGAGCGGAACGAGAGGAACACGCAATCATGGAATTCTTCCGCATCAAGAAAGACATCCCCTTCATGCGCCACGCGCTGGTGTTCAACGTCATCTCGTTGGTCACCTTCCTGCTGGCGGTGTTCTTCCTCGCCACCCGCGGCCTGCACCTGTCAGTCGAGTTCACAGGCGGCACGCTGGTCGAGGTCACCTATGCCGAGGCGCCGCAGCTCGAACCGATCCGCGAGGCGCTCGCCGCCCAGGGCTATCCCGACGCACAGGTACAGAACTTCGGCAGCGCCCGTGACCTGCTGGTGCGCCTGCCCAACCGTGACGACCTCGACACGACCGGCGTCTCCGAGAAGGTCATGAGTACGTTGAAGGGTGTCGCCGGACCGGTGCCCGAGCTGCGTCGCGTGGAGTTCGTCGGCCCCCAGGTGGGCAAGGAACTGGCCTCCGACGGTGCGATGGCGCTGCTGCTGGTGATCGTCGGCATCGTGGTGTATCTGGCGCTGCGCTTCGAGTGGCGCTTCGCGGTGTCGGCGATCATCGCCAACCTGCACGACGTGATCATCATCCTGGGCTTCTTCGCCTTCTTCCAGTGGGAGTTCTCGCTGGCGGTGCTGGCTGCGGTGCTGGCGGTGCTGGGCTATTCGGTGAACGAGTCGGTGGTGGTGTTCGACCGCGTGCGCGAGACGTTCAAGAAGAAGCGCAACCTGACGACGCCGCAGGTGCTGGATCACGCCATCACCAGCACGATCTCGCGCACCATCATCACCCACGGCAGCACGCAGGTGATGGTGCTGTCGATGCTGCTGTTCGGCGGGGAGACGCTGCACTACTTCGCGATGGCACTCACCATCGGTATCTGCTTCGGCATCTATTCGTCGGTGCTCGTGGCGAGCCCGCTGGTGATGTGGCTGGGCGCCTCGCGCGAGCAGTTCGTGAAGCCGAAGAAGGAGAAGGAAGAAGCGGTGGTGTGAGGCCTATCCATCTTCTGGATGTACGAAAGGCGCCCTTTGGGCGCCTTTTCCTTTTTTGGGGAGGGTCGTCGCCTGATCGTGCCTTCGATCCGGCCACGGGGCGGGCGCAGCGGGCGCCGCCCGCATTCGCGGCCTGCGGCTGCCCCGTGGCCTCGCCTTGCAGGTTTCCCCTACCGGTCGAAAGACCGGGAACGTGCTTATACGGCGAACACCTGCTTCACGCGCAGCGTCTCGCCGCGCTCGGTCAGTCCGATCAGACGGTCGATGTTGGGATGCTTGCCGGGGTTCAGACGCGCGTCCTCGCTGTGCTCGGCGTACAACTCGATGCCCTTCTTCGCCGCCTCGGGAGTAATTGCGCCGTAGAGCTGGGCAAGGTGGTTGTAGACGGCGAGCGAGCCGGCCTGCCCGGGCTTGTTCTCGATCGTGCCGACCACCGCGTCGGCGGCGTCGATCAGATTCAGCGCGGCGAGGTGCGAAATGCCGGGAAGGGTCTTGAGGTTGTCTGAAAAAGCCATTTGAACTCCCGAAATGTCGAATGGGCAATCCCGTCAGCAGCGAGCCCGCCCTGATCAGAACTGCCGATCGCGGTCAAGCGCGCTCCTACACGCGAGGCGGCAGTGCAGGAGCGGGCTTGACCGCGGCAGGCACGTCAGATGCGACGCGCCAGCTCGGCCGCCTTGCCGACATAGCTCGCCGGCGTCATCGCCAGCAGGTGGTCGCGCGCACCGGCGGGGATCGCCAGCGTGCGGATGAAATCCTGCAGCGCCTCGCGCGTGATGCCCTTGCCGCGGGTCATGGCCTTCAACTGCTCGTACGGGTTGTCGATACCGAAGCGGCGCATCACCGTCTGCACCGGCTCGGCCAGCACTTCCCAGCACTCGTCGAGATCGGCGGCGAGCCGTGCCGGATCCGCCTCCAGCTTGCCCAGGCCGCGCAGGCAGCTATCGAGCGCGAGCACGGTGTGGCCGAAACCCACGCCCATGTTGCGCAGCACGGTGGAGTCGGTGAGGTCGCGCTGCATGCGCGAGATGGGCAGCTTCTCGGAGAAGTGCTTGAGCACCGCGTTGGCGAGGCCGAAGTTGCCCTCCGCGTTCTCGAAATCGATGGGATTGACCTTGTGCGGCATGGTCGACGAGCCGACCTCGCCCTCCTTCAGCTTCTGCTTGAAGTAGCCGAACGAGATGTACATCCAGATGTCGCGGCAGGCATCGATCAGGATGGTGTTGGCGCGCGCCACGGCGTCGAACAGTTCGGCCATCGCGTCGTGCGGTTCGATCTGGATCGTGTAGGCGTTGAAGGCGAGGCCCAGCGACTCGATGAAGCGCTTGTTGAAGGTCTCCCAGTCGAACGTCGGCCACGCCGACAGGTGAGCGTTGTAGTTGCCCACCGCGCCGTTGAACTTGGCGGTCATCGCCACGCCGGCGATCGCGGCACGGGCCCGCAGCAGGCGCGCGGCGATGTTGGCCATCTCCTTGCCCAGCGTGGTCGGGCTGGCCGGCTGGCCATGCGTGCGCGACAGCATCGGCAGATCGGCGAGCTGATGGGCAAGTTCGCGGAAGCGCGCGATCACCGCATCCAGCGCCGGCAACAGCACCCCGTCGCGACCTTCGTGCAGCATCAGGGCGTGCGAGGTGTTGTTGATGTCTTCCGACGTGCAGGCGAAATGGATGAACTCGGAGACCTTCATCACCTCCGGATTATGGCCGAGGCGCCGCTTCAGCCAGTACTCCATCGCCTTGACGTCGTGATTGGTGGTGGCCTCGATCGCCTTCACCGCCTCGCCGTCGTCGGTGGAGAAAACCGCGACCACCGTATCGAGCTCGGCGATCGTCGCCGCCGAGAACGGCGCGATCTCGGCCAGCGCCGGATCCGCCGCGAGCGCCTTGAGCCACTCGACCTCGACCTTCACCCGGTTGCGGATCAGGCCGTATTCGGAGAAATGGTCACGCAGACGCGCGACCTTGCCATGGTAGCGGCCGTCGAGCGGGGACAGGGCGGTGAGCGGGGAAGGTGCGGCGACAGACATGACAGGACTTCCGGACAAAATGTTATTTTACCGCCTTGCTCCCCAACCCGCAGGAGAGAGGCGCCCCCGTGAGCTCACCGGACACCTACCGCATCGAGGTCCAGGCCGTCGCCGAATTCGTGCCGGCGCAGTCGCGTCCCGAAGACGAGCACTACGTCTTCGCCTATCACGTCACCATCCGCAACACCGGCAAGGTGTCCGCACAGCTCGTCAGTCGACACTGGGTCATCACCGACGGTACCGGCAAGGTGCAGGAAGTGCATGGCCAGGGCGTGATCGGCGAGCAGCCGCTGCTGGCACCGGGCGACAGCTACAGCTACACGAGCGGCTGCGTGCTCGAGACACCGGTCGGCACCATGCACGGCAGCTACCAGATGGTGGCGGAGGATGGGCGGGCCTTCGAAGCCGAGATCCCGCCTTTCATGCTGGCGATGCCCAGGGTGCTGCACTGAGCATCGCGCACAAGATCAACTGCGATAGTCGGCGTTGATCTTCACGTAATCGTAAGAGAAATCGCAGGTCCACACGGTGGCGGCAGCATCGCCTCGCGCCAGGTCGATGCGCACGGTCAGTTCTGCGTGCTTCATGATGCGCGCACCGGCTTCCTCGCGATAGCTCGCCGCACGGCCGCCGTACTCGGCGACCAGCACCGACTCCTGCGGATTGCCCAGCCACACGCGCAGCCTGGACACGTCGAGGTCGTCGATGCCGGCATAGCCGATGGCCGCCAGGATGCGGCCCAGGTTGGGGTCCGAGGCGAAGAAGGCGGTTTTCACCAGCGGGGAATGCCCCACCGCATAGGCGACCTTGCGGCATTCGTCGCGATCCCGGCCCCCTTCGACCGCGATGCTCATGAACTTGGTCGCGCCCTCGCCGTCACGCACGATGGCTTGTGCCAGCGCGATCGAGACCTCGACCACCGCGTCACGCAGCGCCGCATAGTCGGCGCTCGCGACCTCGACGATCTCGGCATTGCCGGCCTGGCCGGTCGCGATGAGGATGAAGGAATCGTTGGTCGACGTATCGCCGTCTACGGTGATGCTGTTGAAGGACAGATCCGCCGCCTCCTTCACCAGCGCCTGCAGCAGCGGCTGGCTGACCGCCGCGTCGCAGGCGAGGAAACCGAGCATCGTCGCCATGTTGGGCCGGATCATGCCGGCGCCCTTGCTGATGCCGGTCAGCGTGACCGTCCGGCCGCCGATCTGCACCTGCCTCGAAACCGCTTTCGCCAGCGTGTCGGTGGTCATGATCGCGTGCGCGGCATCGAACCAGCCGTCCGCGCGCAGATCGGCGATCGCCCTTGGCAGGCCGGCCACCAGTCGACTGACCGGCAAGGGCTCGAGGATCACGCCGGTGGAGAACGGCAGCACCTGCTCCGCTCCGATGCCGAGCTTCGCTGCCACTGCCTCGCAGGTCTCGTGCGCACTGGCCAACCCCGCTTCGCCGGTGCCGGCGTTGGCGACGCCGGTGTTGATCACCAATGCGCGAATCCCGCCGGTAGTCAGATGCGCGCGGCAAACCTGAACCGGCGCCGCGCAGAAGCGGTTCTGCGTGAACACGCCAGCGGCACGGCTGCCTGCCGCCAGTTCGATCACGGTGAGGTCGCGGCGGTCGGCCTTGCGAATGCCGGCTTCGGCAACACCGAGGCGAACGCCGGCGACCGGCAACAGCTCGGCAGGATTCGGGGTGGTCAGGTTAACAGCCATGGGCATCTCCGGAATGATCTGCATCGAGGCCGCGCGTGCCGACCCGATGCGTCAGGACGGCGAATGATAACGGATTCGGCTGGCGTCGATCGCGCCCCTCGGCCGCCGCGACACTCCCGATGCCACTGTTCACGGCGACCCTGCTGTAACGAATCTTGACAACTCCCGTATCGCGCACGTCGGTGACATGGCCGTCACCGTCCAACAGCATGCCTGCCCCACGCCGCTGCGGGGATTCAGTGAGTTGGCACAGGAAATGCTGATGGCCTCTTCGAGGCAGGGCGCGTCGCCATGTCTTGACACCAATCAGTGGAGGAAGCCATGAAACAGAGTGTGCTCGCGAGCGCAATTGCACTCGCCTTCGGTTTTGCAACACAGGCGTCGGCGAACCCGACCAACACCGTGACGGAGGCAACGACTTCCGCCGAGCAGACGGCGACCGCCAATTCCCAGCAGGGCGGCACCGGCCCCCAGGCAAACGAAGCTTCGAAAGCCTACTGGTCCGCGAACCAGGACAGCAGCGACAACTCGAACAACAGCCAGCACACCTACGAGAAGAACAACAACAGCACGGGTGACAATCGCAACAACGAAGGCAAGGCCTCGGCGAGCGAATATGCCACCGCGGCGAACAATGGCGGCTCCGCGAGCAGCACCATCAACAACGCCTTCAACAAGAGCGCGGCGATGGCCATTTCCAAGCTCAGCGGCATGGTGACTGGCGTCAAGGTGCATGGGCTCGGCAACAGTGCCATCAATATGGGCAATGCCAATGGCGGCGACGGCGGCGCTGCGTATGGCGGCAACGGTGGCAGTGCCTATGGCGGCGACGCCAAGGGCGCCAACGGCGGTAGCGGTGGCATGGCCTTCGGTGGCAACGGCGGCGACGGCGCCAAGGGCGGCTATGCCAGCGGCGGCGACGCGGAGAGTGGCGGCGCCAAGGCATACACCAGCGGCGGCAAGGCCTACGGCGGCAGCGCCGACACCGGTTCGGTCAAGGCCGGCGGCGGCGGCTCCGCAACCGGAGGCGATGCGGCGAGCGGCTACGCCAAGGGCGCCGGCGGCGGCGACGGCGGCAACGCCAGCAAGGCTGCGGCCTATGGCGGCGGGGACGCCTACTCCAAGGTCGGTTCGTCGGCCGATTCCGGCAAGGCCAGCGGCGGCGATGCATTCGGCTACACCGGCGGCACGAAGGCAAGCGGCGGCGACGCCAACTCGTCGAGCAGCGCCTATGGCGGCTACGCCAAGGGTAGCGGCGGCGATGCCAACGCCATGACCAAGGCTAGCGTGGGCAGCGCCGACGCCAGCAGCAAGGCGGGCGGCAGTGGTGCAAGCGGTGGCAGTGCGGATGCCGGCGGCGCGTGGGCCAAGTCGATCAACGCCGACGCCAATGCGCGCCGGAGTGGCAACGACACGGCAGATGCCAGCAACCAGTCGCAGGCGACCGGCGGAACCGGCGGCACCGGCGGCAACGCCACGTCGGCCGGCGGCCAGACCGGACCGTCGCAGGCGCAAGGCGGCAGCAGCCAGCAGAACGCAACGGCGAACGGCAGCACCGGCACCGCCGCCGGCGGGCAGGCGACCGCGAGCGCAGGTTCGACCGGGGGCAATGCCAACGCCACGGGCGGTGCAAACACGTCCACAGGCGGTCAGGCGACGTCCGGCACGGCGATGGCCAGTTCCGGGAACAGCTCGGGCGCCGGCGGTGCGGGTGGCAATGCCGCCAACAACGGCGGCGCTGGCGGCAATGGCGGCACTGCGCAGACCGGTACCGCGACCGGCGGTTCGGCCAATGGCGGTGCGGGCGGTCAGGCCTCGAGCGGTGTCGCCAACGGCGGCGCGGCGACGGGCGGCGACGGTTCCGGCTCCTCGACCAGCGGCCTGGCCTCGGGCGGCTCGGCAACTGGTGGAGCCGGTGGTGCAGGCGGTACTGGCCAAGGCGGTTCCGGTGGTGCAGGCGGCGCCGGTGGTTCGCTCGCCGCGGGCGCTGCGAACGGCGGCGCGGGCCAGGGTGGCGCCGGCGGCACCGGCGGCAATGGTGGAACGGTGACGGTGGATGCGGGCACGTTCAACATGTCCAACTCCATCGGCGGCAGCTTCACGAACGGAGCCGGCATCATCATCAACGCCATGAACAGCGGCATCGGCGCGCTGGTTCAGCAGAGCGCCAACGTTCAGGCCAACCTGAACTTCAACCGCTGACCCGGCGTGGAAGCCAGGGGCTGATCGCCCCTGGCGCCGCGGTCACCGATCGACATGACCCGCCGACGGTGTCCGCATCGGGTCGGGTGAAGACCCCCTTGCAGCCGCGCACCGCGCGGCTTTTTTTTTTGCTCGGCCGTG
>SHNC01000156.1 GCA_004295105.1 Betaproteobacteria bacterium
AACGCCGTGAAGCGAGGATGGTCGCCGGACCTGGCGCCGCCCGACAGTACAGCGGGCCGCACCCGGAAGCCGTTCAGCGTCCCCGTCCGGTGCCGCGAATGCGTCCCGATGAGGCGCGGGCCGGCGGGCGGCGAGTCTCGCTTGCGGCCTTGGCAAGCGCAGCGCGACGTGCGGCGGCGGCGAAAGCCGCGGCCGACTTTGCCGTGGCCGCCTTGGACGAGCGCTTCTGCAACGGCTCGGCGGCAGCCTTGTCCTCTTCCCTGCGTTCGCGCCAGACCACGAGAATGTTTCCGATGTGCTGTACCGGCGAGGCATTCAGCGTCGTGCATAGTTCGTTCATCAGTGCATCGCGCTGCTCGCGCTCTGCGCCCTGCACGCGAACCTTGATGAGTTCGTGCGCCTGCAGTGAGCGTTCGAGTTCGGCGATGACCGATGGCGTGAGGCCGTTGCCCGCGATCGTCACGACGGGGTTCAGGTGATGCGCCTTTGCGCGCAGTTCGCGGCGCTGGGCAGGCGTAAGCTCGATCATTGATTTTTCTCGACTTCTTGACTTCGGTGGGGCACGGATTCTACTCCGATTGGCGTGATGAAACGAAACAGGACCAGCAAGGCATGGCTGCACGAACACCTGAACGACCCCTACGTGTTACGGGCGCAGGCCGATGGCTATCGCGCGCGAGCGGCCTACAAGCTGATCGAGATCGATGATCGGGACCACCTGCTGCGACCTGGCGCGGTCGTGGTCGATCTCGGTGCGGCGCCTGGCTCATGGTGCCAGGTGGCGGTCAAGCGCTGCGGTGCAGCGGGCAAGGTGTTTGCGGTCGACATGCTGCCGGTCGAGCCGATCGTCGGCGTCGATATCCTGCAAGGGGATTTCACCGAGGACGAGATTCTCGCGGACCTCGAGCGCCGGCTCGACGGAGCGCGAGTCGATGCGGTGCTGTCGGATATGGCGCCGAACCTCTCGGGTGTCGCGACGGTCGATCAGGCTCGGTCCATTCATCTGTGCGAGCTGGCGTTGGATTTCGCGGCACAGCATCTGAAGCCGGGCGGCCAGTTTGTGGTGAAGGTGTTCCAGGGGGAGGGCTTCATGGAGTTCCGGAAGTTGATGGAAACCGTCTTCGGTTCGGTGCAGGTGCGAAAACCCAAGGCCTCGCGAGATCGCAGCGCCGAAGTCTATCTGCTGGGAAAGGGCCTGAGGTTGCGCTGACGGAAGGCATCCGATTGACGCATGCAATCGGTTCCATTGGTTTGCCGGCGGGAACGTTCGCCTCTAGAATGAATCAATGATGTGTATGCCCGATCGGGGCTCCTGGGGTAAATTGCTTTGAACAATCTTTTCAAGAATCTCGCGATCTGGATGGTCATCGGCGTAGTGCTGATGACCGTCTTCAACCAGTTCAACGCCCGTCAGACCGCCCCCAACACCATGGAGTACTCGCAGTTCATGGAGGAGGCGAAGGCAGGGCGTATCGCCAAGGCGACCGTCGATGGTCGGGTGTTGAAGGCCACGACCCAGGAAGGGCGCTCGATCACCGTGTACACGCCGGGCGTGCAGGACATCTGGATGGTGTCGGACCTGATGCGGTACGGGGTCTCGGTCAATGCCAGCAAGCCCGAGGAAGAGCAGTCCTTCTTGGCAAATATCTTCGTGTCGTGGTTCCCGATGTTGCTGCTGATCGGCGTGTGGATCTTCTTCATGCGTCAGATGCAGGGTGGTGGCAAGGGTGGTGCATTCTCCTTTGGCAAGAGCAAGGCGCGAATGCTCGACGAGTCGGCGAACTCTGTGACCTTTGCCGATGTCGCCGGGTGTGACGAGGCGAAGGAAGAGGTGTTCGAACTCGTCGAGTTCCTGCGTGATCCTTCCAAGTTCCAGAAGCTGGGCGGGCGCATTCCCAAGGGCGTGCTGATGGTGGGTTCTCCCGGCACCGGCAAGACGCTCCTCGCGAAGGCGATCGCCGGTGAAGCGAAGGTACCCTTCTTCTCGATCTCGGGTTCCGACTTCGTCGAGATGTTCGTCGGTGTCGGTGCGGCCCGCGTGCGCGACATGTTCGAGCAGGCCAAGAAACACGCGCCCTGCATCATCTTCATCGACGAAATCGATGCGGTGGGTCGCCAGCGGGGGGCAGGCCTCGGCGGCGGCAACGACGAGCGGGAACAGACGCTCAACCAGTTGCTGGTGGAGATGGACGGCTTCGAAGGGCAGACCGGCGTAATCGTGATTGCGGCCACCAACCGGCCCGACGTGCTCGACCCCGCGCTGCTGCGCCCGGGCCGATTCGACCGCCAGGTGGTGGTTGCGCTGCCCGACATTCGCGGTCGCGAGCAGATCCTGAAGGTGCATATGCGCAAGGTGCCGATCGCTCCCGATGTCGATCCGCAAGTTCTTGCCCGTGGCACTCCCGGTTTTGCCGGTGCCGATCTGGCGAATCTCGTTAATGAGGCTGCCCTGTTCGCTGCTCGCGCCAACAAGCGTTTGGTGGACATGGACGATTTCGAGCGCGCCAAGGACAAGATCATGATGGGGGCCGAGCGCCGCTCGGTGGTCATGCCTGAGGAAGAGCGCCGTAACACCGCGTATCACGAATCGGGGCACGCCGTCGTCGCTCGCCTGCTGGACAAGACGGACCCGGTGCATAAGGTGACGATCATTCCGCGCGGTCGCGCGCTGGGCGTAACGATGCAACTGCCTACCGAGGATCGCTACAGCCAGGACCGCGAGCGGCTCCTGCAGACGATCACCGTGCTGTTCGGTGGCCGTATTGCGGAAGAGATCTTCATGAAGCAGATGACCACGGGGGCCTCGAACGATTTCCAGCGCGCCACCGATCTTGCTCGTCGCATGGTCACGCAGTGGGGCATGTCGGACACGCTCGGACCGATGGTTTACGGCGAGGAAGAAGGCGAAATCTTCCTCGGTCGCCAAGTGACGACACACCGCAATGTTTCCGAAGCGACCATGCAAAAGGTCGATGCCGAGATTCGTCGTATCATCGATCAGCAGTACGCCCTCGCGCGGCGACTGCTCGAGGAGAACCGTGACAAGGTCGAGGCGATGACCGGCGCGCTGCTCGAGTGGGAGACCATCGACGCCGACCAGATCAACGACATCATGGAAGGTCGTCCGCCGCGGGCGCCAAAACCTGCGGCTGCACCGGTTTCGCGCTCCAAGGACGATTCGCCCGGCGCCGCACCGACGGCAGCCGCGCCGGCTGCCTGATCCGATTCCAGACTCGATACGCGAGTTCCGACTGGGCCGGTCCATCCGGCCCGTTTCTTTTGCGGGGACCAAAATGTGCAACATTCAGTGCGGACGTTTTCAACTGGACCTGTCGCGCCCCAGGATCATGGCCATCGTCAACCTGACCGACGATTCATTTACGGGGGATGGCACGCATGGCGATCTCGATAGCACGATGCGCCGGGTCGATCAGGTGCTCGAGGAGGGGGCCGACATGCTGGACATCGGTGCGGAATCCTCTCGCCCCGGGGCGGATTCCGTGCCCGAGCCGCAGGAACTCGAGCGCGTCGTGCGTTGCATCGAGCGTCTGCGCAGTCTTCAGGTACCACTTTCTATCGACACCTTGAAGCCGGCCGTGATGCGCGCCGCCATCGATGCGGGCGCGGACATGATCAACGACATCAATGCCTTCAACGCGCCGGGCGCGATTGAAGCGGTCGCGCCGGTAAATGTCGGTCTTTGCGTGATGCACATGCAGGGGGAGCCGCGCACGATGCAGCGTAGTCCTCACTACGTGGACGTCGTCGAGGATGTGGCAATCTACCTGGAGGATCGCGTGCGCGCACTCGAGGCGGCGGGGGTGACGCGAAACCGCATCGTGCTCGATCCAGGATTCGGATTCGGCAAGACCGTCGAGCACAACTTCACCCTATTACGCGAGATGGCGCGCTTCGGCAGGGATGGACTGCCGGTGCTTGCCGGCCTTTCGCGAAAGTCCATGCTGGGCTCGGTCACCGGCCGGCCGGTGGAGGAGCGCATGGTCGCAAGCGTTGCAGCCGCGCTGATCGCGGTCGAGCGTGGCGCGCGTATCGTGAGGGTGCACGATGTCGGCGCCACCCGCGATGCCCTCAAGATATGGGAAGCGGTGTCATAATCGCCGTTTCAAGATTTGCTGCGAGTGGAAGATGGGTCGCAAGTATTTTGGTACCGATGGGGTGAGGGGACGGGTCGGCGAAGCGCCGATCACGCCGGATTTCGTGATGCGCCTGGGGTACGCTGCCGGCGTGACCCTCGTGGCGCGTGAAAAGCTCCCCACGGGCGAGCGTCCCGCAGTGCTCATCGGCAAGGACACGCGGATCTCCGGTTATCTGCTGGAGGCCGCGCTCGAGGCCGGTTTCGCGGCCGCTGGCGTGGACGTCATGCTTGCGGGGCCCATCCCGACGCCTGCCGTGGCTTATCTTACGAGAGCCTTGCGTCTGCAGGCGGGAGTCGTGATCTCCGCGTCGCACAACCCGTTCTATGACAATGGAATCAAGTTCTTTTCTGCTGGTGGAACCAAGCTCCCGGACATCGTTGAGGCCGAGATCGAAGAGCGTCTCGAACGGCCGATGGGCTGCGTAGACTCGTCGCAGCTTGGTCGCGCCATGCGGATCAACGACGCGGCCGGACGTTACATCGAGTTCTGCAAGAGCACCTTTCCAAACGAGATGGATCTGCGCGGTCTGCGCATCGCCCTCGACTGCGCGCACGGTGCGGCGTACCACATTGCACCGCGCGTCTTCCATGAACTCGGGGCTGATGTCGTGGCCGTGGGTGTGGACCCCAACGGCCTCAACATCAATGATGGTGTCGGCGCCACGCGACCCGAATTCCTCCGCCAAGCCGTCCTCGCGAATGCCGCGGACATCGGCATCGCACTCGATGGCGATGGGGATCGGCTGATCATGGTAGATCGGCATGGCGAGGTCTATGACGGTGACAAACTGATCTACGTGATTGCTGCGGCGCGCAAGGCTGAAGGGCGGCTCGACGGTGTCATCGGCACCCTGATGAGCAACCTCGGCTTCGAGCATGCCATCGTTCGGCTCGGCGTGCCCTTCGCAAGGGCGAAGGTCGGCGACCGCTATGTGCTGGAGATGCTGCACGAACGGGGCTGGAAGCTCGGCGGCGAGAATTCGGGCCACATCATCTGTCTCGATCGGCATTCGACCGGCGATGGCATCGTGTCGGCGCTGCAGGTGCTTGCAGCGCTCAAGCAGCATGGCAAGACGCTTGCCGAGGCCTGTGCAGACTTGGTCTTCTATCCGCAGAAGCTCGTCAATGTGCGCCTGCCGGCAGGCTTCGATTGGCGAGCGGATCAGGGTATCGCGAGTGCGCAAGCCGACGCCGACGCCGCCTTGGGAAACAACGGCCGTGTTCTGTTGAGACCGTCGGGCACCGAACCCCTGTTGCGGGTCATGGTCGAGGGGAGAGACGGAGCGTTGGTCGAGCGGCTCGCGCGACAGATCGCCGAGGCGGTGCAGGAAGCCGTCACCTGAGTCGCGATGGCGAGGTGGCACGACTGTCGCCGCCACCTTGCAGTCTGCCACATTGCGCCAGATCGAGGCCGGAGCAGGCTCGAAAGGAATGCGCGTGATAAGCGAGGGCAGCACGTGATGACATGAGACCGGCGCTAGCAATGGCTTGCTAGCGTTGCGGCTAGGTTCTCATTGAAGAGGAGTCACGCTCCGCAGCTCGCGCTTCCCCGCTTCAAGAAGTTGAGCGACCTGCTCTTTTCCGGTTCGGCTCGATCGTTCGCCGTTCTGACGTAGGTTTTGCCTGCGGGGATCATCGTTGCGCCGACCTATGCGTTCTGGCCACGCATCGAGGCCCAGGGCATGGGTCTCCTGTTCGCCACGGACTGGAACGCGCAATGGAGAACTTCGGCGCGCTGCGACCCATTGTCGGCATCATTGTGACTTCCGTCATCGCGCTGCTGATCACGGTGCCGGTCAGTTTCGGAATTGCCCTGGTCCTGACCGAACTGTCGCCCGGCTGTTTGCGCAGACCGCTCGGCACCGCGATCGAACTCTTGGCAGCGATCCCCGGCATCGTCTAGGGAACGGGATGTGAGGCTTGCTCGTGTTTGCGCCCATTTTCGCCGAGTGCGTGGAGCCAGCGTTGTAGACCACACTAGGCACGATACCGGGCATGGGCTTGTTGTTCCAGGGCGCGCCGCTTCGGATCGGCCCTCTGTTCGCGGGGATCATTCTCGTGATCATGCCCGACATCGCCTCGGGGATGCGCAACGCCTTAGAGGTGACGCCGCTCATGTTGAAGGACTCCGCATACTGCGGCGGTGCCCGTGGCCCGACGAGCGTGGGCCGGAATTGCGGGAGGGGCTGCCTCACCCTATAATCCCAAAGTTAAACGCTCAGGGCACACAGGCTGTCGTGAAGAAACTCGTTGCCGGAAACTGGAAAATGAACGGCGGGCTTGCGTCGAATCGCGCGCTGCTCGATGCGCTGCGACAGATTCCCGGCGTGGATGTAGTGGTTTGCGTACCGTATCCCTACCTCGCGCAGGCTCACGAGCGGGATATTGCGATAGCGCTCGGCGCGCAGGACGTCAGCGAATTTGCCGCGGGAGCCTACACTGGGGAGGTCAGCGCAGCGATGTTGCGCGAGTTTGATTGCTCGTATGCCATCGTAGGGCACTCCGAACGCAGGGCGCTGTTCTGTGAAGACAGCGCGATGGTCGGTCGCAAGGCGGCGGCGGCGCTTGCGGCTGGTATTACGCCCATCGTCTGTGTGGGCGAGACACTGGCTGAGCGCGACGCCGACCGCGTCATGGATGTGATCGGCGCGCAACTTGCTGCAGTGCTCGACGTGCTCGGCCCTGCATCCATGGGTCGGGTGGTGCTCGCCTACGAACCCGTCTGGGCGATAGGCACCGGTCGGTCGGCGACGGCGAGGCAGGTTGGCGAGGTGCACCGGGCTATCCGCGACTGGCTTCAGAGGCGCGGGGTCGATGGTGGCGGGGTTCGCATTCTGTATGGCGGGAGCGTGAAACCGCAGAATGCGGTCGAGTTGTTTGCCACCGCTGATGTCGATGGTGGGCTGGTCGGCGGGGCATCACTGGTCGCCGAAGACTTCATGTCCGTATGTCGGGCGGCTGCCTGTGCCTGAATGGGCTGCATATTTTCGTTTGAAGGTTGGTAATGACAAATCTCGCTTTTTCCATCGTCCTCACGGTTCATGTGCTCGTCGGTCTCGGTGTCATCGGCCTGGTGCTGGTGCAGCACGGCAAGGGCGCCGACATGGGTGCTGCCTTCGGCAGTGGCGCATCGGGCAGTCTGTTTGGTTCGTCCGGGTCGGCAAACTTCCTGAGCCGCACAACGGCCGTCCTTGCAACGGTGTTTTTCCTGACGAGTCTCGGTTTGAGCTATCTCGCTAGCAACAAGCCTGCGGCGCCTGCAAGTGTCATGCAGGGGGTGCAGTCTCAGCCTGCCCAGGAAAGCGTGCCGCCGGTCCCTGCGACTCCGGCGGACGACTCCAAGGCGCAGTCCATCCCGAAGTGATTGCCCGGTCGAGGTCTTTGCGCACCGCGCAAATCGTCGTATAATTCAAGCGCTTTAACAAACGTTGAAGCCGACGTGGTGAAATTGGTAGACACGCTATCTTGAGGGGGTAGTGGCGCAAGCCGTGTGAGTTCGAGTCTCACCGTCGGCACCAGAAATTTGGATGGCGCCCGCGTAAGCGGGCGTTTCCATGCAGCAGCGAGCAAAAAAATAATGCGGCGATAAAGCCGCTAATCATTGGGGGTCAATGAGCCATGCTGGAAAACTATTTTCCTGTTTTGATGTTCATTCTCGTTGGTCTCGGCATCGGCGTTGTTCCGGTACTCCTTGGGCGTCTCCTGGCGCCTTACCGGCCTGATAGCGAAAAGAATTCCCCTTACGAATGCGGCTTCGAGGCCTTCGAAGATGCGCGCATGAAGTTCGACGTTCGCTATTACCTCATCGCCATCCTGTTCATTCTTTTCGATCTTGAAATCGCGTTCCTCTTTCCGTGGGCGACCGTCTTTCAGGAATTCATTGCCGCCGGCCAGCACGCGGTTTTCGTGTTCGGTTCGGTGATGGTCTTTCTTGCCATCCTGGTTATCGGCTACATCGTCGAGTGGAAAAACGGCGCACTCGACTGGGAGTAACGCATGAGCATTGAGGGCGTATTTCGCGAGGGGTTTGTCACTACCTCTCTGGATGCGGTCATCAACTGGACGCGGACGGGTTCGCTGTGGCCGATGACTTTTGGTCTTGCGTGCTGTGCAGTCGAAATGATTCACGCTGGATGTTCGCGCTACGACCTAGACCGCTTTGGCGTCGTGTTCCGGCCGAGTCCGAGGCAGTCGGATCTGATGATTGTTGCGGGGACTCTCTGCAACAAGATGGCACCGGCGTTGCGCAAGGTGTACGACCAGATGTCGGAACCCCGATGGGTGATCTCAATGGGGTCGTGTGCCAATGGAGGCGGCTACTACCATTATTCATACTCGGTCGTGCGAGGCTGTGATCGCATCGTGCCCGTGGATGTTTATGTGCCGGGGTGTCCGCCTACCGCCGAAGCGCTGCTTTACGGCATCATCCAGTTGCAGAACAAGATCAAGCGCACCAGCACCATTGCGCGCTGACGGGTGTCTTCTCAAATGAGTCCAAAGCTTGAACGCCTGATTCAGACACTGAAGGACGTATTCGGCGATTCCGTGCAGTCGCTGATTGCGGATCGAGGTGAAATTACTCTTGAGGTCTCCGCAACAGATTACCTCAGGGTCGCGCGGACGCTGCGTGATCACGCAGATCTCCATTTCGAACAGTTGATGGACATCTCCGGTCTCGATTTTTCGGCTTACGGGAATGGTGCATGGAGCGGGCGTCGATTTGCGTCCTCGGCGCACCTTCTCTCGGTGCGGCACAACTGGCGCTTGCGGTTGCGTGTCTTTGCCGAGGATGACGAGTTTCCCGTTCTCGATTCGGTCGTCGAGGTATGGCCGAGTGCCAACTGGTTCGAACGTGAATCGTTCGATCTTTACGGCATCATGTATTCCGGTCACCCAGACCTGCGGCGCATTCTGACCGACTATGGCTTCGTTGGTCACCCATTCCGCAAGGATTTCCCTGTTTCAGGGTACGTCGAGATGCGTTACGACCCCGAACAAGGCAGGGTCGTATACCAGCCGGTTACGATCGAGCCGCGCGAGAACACGCCGCGTATCGTGCGTGAGGAAAACTACGGGGATGTCGGCCATGGCTGAAATCCGCAATTACACGATCAACTTCGGGCCCCAGCATCCGTCCGCCCACGGCGTTTTGCGCCTGGTTCTCGAACTCGATGGAGAGGTTGTCGAGCGCGCCGATCCACATATCGGCCTGCTGCATCGTGGCACGGAGAAACTGGCAGAGACGCGTACCTGGGTCCAGTCGGTGCCCTACATGGACCGTCTCGATTACGTGTCGATGATGTGCAACGAGCATGCTTATTGCATGGCGATCGAACGCCTGATAGGTGTCGAGGTTCCTCTGCGCGCTCAGTACATCCGAGTGATGTTCGACGAGATCACCCGGATCCTGAATCACCTCCTGAACATCGGGACCCACGCACTGGACATCGGCGCCATGACGATGGTGCTGTATACGTTCCGGGAACGCGAGGATCTGATGGATGCGTACGAGGCGGTGTCCGGCGCCCGCATGCATGCAGCCTATTATCGTCCCGGCGGCGTGTACCGCGACCTGCCGGACCGGATGCCGCAGTATGAAGTCAACAAGTTCCGAAACGCCAAGACTGTCTCGGAGTTGAACGCCTCTCGGCAGGGTTCGCTTCTCGATTTTCTCGAAGACTTCACCAATCGCTTCCCGACCTATTGCGACGAATACGAGACGCTACTGACCGACAACCGGATCTGGAAGCAGCGGACGGTAGGTATCGGCGTGGTTTCGCCCGAACAGGCACTTGCTTGGGGGTTCAGCGGTGCAATGCTTCGCGGTTCCGGTATCGCCTGGGACTTGCGCAAGAAGCAGCCCTACGAGGTCTACGATCGGCTCGATTTCGACATTCCTGTCGGCAAGAACGGCGACTGTTACGACCGCTATCTCTGTCGCATGGAAGAGATGCGCCAATCGAACAGGATCGTCAAGCAGTGCATCGACTGGTTGCGCAACAATCCCGGGCCCGTTATCACCGACAACCACAAGGTCGCGCCGCCATCGCGGGAGCAGATGAAGTCAAACATGGAAGAGCTGATCCATCACTTCAAGCTCTTCACCGAGGGGATGCATGTCCCGAAGGGTGAGGTCTATGCCGCGGTCGAACATCCGAAGGGGGAGTTCGGCGTCTATGCGGTCTCCGATGGTGCCAACAAACCCTATCGACTGAAGCTCCGTGCGCCAGGATACGCTCATCTAGCAGCGATGGATGACATTGCGCGGGGTCACATGATCGCCGACGTCGTTGCCATCATTGGCACGATGGATGTCGTATTCGGCGAAATCGATCGATAGGCGTTCTCAGAAAGACGGCCAGTATCGGCAGGCAACCGGAAGACGAAAACACATGCTTAGCCAGGAATCGCTGCAACAGATCGATCGCGAGATCGCCAAGTATCCGGCAGATCAGAAGCAGTCTGCCGTGATGGCTGCGTTGCGCATCGCTCAGGTGGAAAAAGGGTGGCTCAAGAAGGAAGTCATCGAGTTCGTCGCCAGTTATCTCGGCATGCCGGCGATCGCGGCGTATGAAGTCGCGAGCTTCTACAACATGTATGACCTCGAGCCGGTTGGGCGACACAAGATCGTCGTGTGCACGAATCTGCCCTGTGCACTATCTGGTGGAGTGCATGCCGCAGATTACGTGAAGCGCAAGCTCGGGATCGACTTCAACGAAACGACTCCGGATGGCAAGTTCACCCTCAAGGAAGGCGAGTGCATGGGTGCCTGCGGCGATGCTCCTGTGCTGCTGGTGAATAACCATCACATGTGCAGTTGGATGACCACGGACAAGATCGATCAACTGCTCGCCGAACTGGACAAGAAATGAGCACGCAAGGAATGATCCTCGCCGGTTGTGACGGCGACCGTGCCTGGCGGCTCCAGGACTATGTTGCACGGGGGGGATACTCCGCGCTGCGCAGGATCCTGTCAGAAGGGATTTCACAGGACTCAATCATTGCGGAGCTCAAGACGTCGGTTCTCCGGGGTCGTGGCGGCGCGGGTTTCCCGACCGGCCTGAAGTGGAGCTTCATGCCCCGTGCATTTCCGGGCGACAAGTATCTGGCATGCAACTCGGACGAAGGCGAGCCCGGCACGTTCAAGGATAGGGACATCCTTCGCTACAACCCTCACACGGTCATCGAGGGCATGACCATCGCGGCTTATGCGATGGGTGCCGCACGTGGATACAACTACATCCACGGCGAGATCTTCGACGTATACAAGCGCTTCGAAGAGGCGCTGGATGAGGCGCGTGCCGCAGGGTTCATCGGGCAGAACATCCTGGGGTCGGATTTCTCGTTCGAACTTTTCGCTCATCACGGCTACGGCGCCTACATCTGCGGTGAAGAAACGGCGCTTCTCGAATCAATTGAAGGCAAGAAGGGGCAGCCCCGCTTCAAGCCACCTTTCCCGGCGAGCTACGGCCTCTACGGCAAGCCGACGACGATCAACAACACGGAGACCTTCGCTTCCGTGCCGTTCATCATGAACATGGGTGGCGAGGCGTTCCTGAATCTGGGCAAGCCGAACAACGGCGGCATGAAGTTGTTCTCCGTTTCGGGCCATGTGAACCGTCCCGGGAACTATGAAGTCCCGCTTGGTACGCCGTTCGCGGACCTGTTGGAGATGGCAGGTGGCATGCGCGGGGGGCGCAAGATCAAGGGCGTGATTCCAGGCGGTTCGTCCGCGCCGGTGGTGCCGGGCGCAGTGATGATGGACTGTACGATGGACTACGACTCGATCTCCAAGGCGGGATCGATGCTCGGGTCGGGCGCGGTCATCGTCATGGACGAAAGTACATGCATGGTCAAGGCGTTGGAGCGATTGTCATATTTTTACTTTGAGGAGTCGTGCGGGCAGTGCACGCCGTGCCGCGAGGGAACAGGATGGCTCTATCGCGTGGTCCATCGCATCGAGAATGGCCTCGGACGCCCCGATGATCTCGACCTGCTGAACTCGGTAACGGCCAACATCATGGGCCGCACGATCTGCGCCCTGGGTGACGCCGCCTCGATGCCGGTGCAGAGTTTCATCAAGCATTTCGGCCAAGAATTCGAGTATCACATCGAGAACAAGAAGTGCCTCGTGCCGCCCGAAGTGCAGCACGCTGGAAGTCAAATCTACGTGAGCCCCTCATGCTAGAGATCGAAATCGACGGCAAGCAGGTCCAGGTCCGCGATGGCAGCACCGTCATGGATGCTGCGGCGGCTGCAGGTGCGTACATTCCGCACTTCTGCTACCACAAGAAGCTTTCCATAGCGGCCAACTGCCGCATGTGTCTCGTTCAGGTCGAGAAGGCGCCCAAGCCGCTGCCCGCATGTGCCACGCCCGTTACGAACGGCATGAAGGTGTGGACGCACTCCGAGCAGGCCGTGAAGGCCCAGAAAGGGGTGATGGAATTCCTCCTGATCAACCACCCCCTGGATTGTCCGATCTGCGACCAAGGCGGCGAGTGTCAATTGCAGGATCTAGCGGTTGGGTACGGCGCGAGCGCCTCTCGCTACCAGGAAGAGAAGCGGGTTGTCTTCAACAAGAACCTCGGATCGCTCGTATCGACGGACATGACGCGCTGCATCAACTGCACGCGATGTGTTCGTTTCACGGCGGAGATCGCCGGCGAGATGGAACTCGGACAGGCCTTCCGCGGCGAACATGCGGAAATCATGCCCTTCATCGAGAAGACGATTGATTCCGAGCTCTCCGGAAACATCATCGATCTATGTCCGGTCGGCGCCCTGACGTCCAAACCATTCCGGTTTGCGGCAAGAACTTGGGAGTTGTCGCGCCGCAAGTCGGTCAGTCCGCACGATTCGCTGGGCTCCAATCTCATCGTGCAGACGAAGCACGATGTGGTGAAGCGTGTATTGCCGCTGGAGAACGAGGAGGTCAACGAGTGCTGGCTGTCCGACAAGGACAGGTTCTCGTACGAAGCGCTTGACGGCGATGATCGCCTGACCCAGCCAATGATCAAGCAGGGTGGCGAGTGGAAACTCACTGACTGGCAGCGAGCGCTCGAGTTCGTCGCAACCGGTCTGCGCGACGTTGCAAAGGATTTCGGTGCTTCGTCGATCGGTGCGCTTGCATCGCCGCATTCCACTGCCGAAGAACTCTACCTGCTGCAGAAGTTCGTTCGGGTCCTTGGTTCCGACAATGTGGATTTCCGCCTGCGCCAGACGGACTTCCGTGCCGACGCCGGGCGCGGCGGCGTGCCCTGGCTCGGCATGCCAGTAGCGGCTGTCGGCGACTTGAACCGGCTCCTCGTGATTGGAAGCTTCCTGCGGAAGGATGCACCGCTGCTAGCGCAGCGTGTTCGGCAAGCGGCCAAGCGTGGCCTACAGGTCAGCGCGATCGGGCCGAATGCCGAGGACTGGTTGATTCCGGTGCGCCAGCGGGCCCTCGTCGCGCCGTCGGCGATGGTCACCACTCTCGCACAGGTCGTCGTGGCGCTCGCCTCGGAGAAGGGCGTCGAACCTTCGGAGGCCGTGCGCGGCGTCCTTCCATCTGCGGTTTCCGACGACGCGCGAGCCATTGCCGGCAGTCTGGCGGGCGGCAGCAGGGTTGCGGTCTGGCTGGGCAATCTGGCGTCGCAGCACGCGCAGGGCGCCGAGATCGAACTGCTCGCGCAGGAAATCGCGCGCCTCACGGGTGGCACCGCGGGCAGCATCGGTGAAGCAGCCAACAGTGTTGGGGGTTATCTCGTCGGCGCCGTGCCGTCGCAGGACGGTCTCGACGCCAGGGCAATGGTTGAACAGCCGCGAAAGGCTTACCTGCTTTTCGGTATCGAGCCCGAACTCGATCATTCGAACCCGGCTGCTGCTACGAGTGCGCTGTCTGGTGCTCAGCTCGTGGTCGCCTTCACGGCGTTCGCGTCGCCGTCGCTTCGCGAACTGGCGGATGTGTTGCTGCCTATCGCTCCCTTTACTGAGACGTCTGGAACTTTCGTAAACTGTGAAGGGCGCGTGCAGAGTTTCAATGCAGTCGCTCGACCTCGGGGCGAGACGCGCCCGGGTTGGAAGGTGCTCCGCGTCTTGGGGAACCTGTTGCAGGCTGACGGATTCGACTATGCGGACTCCGAAGCGGTGCGGGCAGATGCGCTCGGTCCCGGAGTAATGGCACGGCTGAACAACGCTGTGACGTTGAATCCTTTACAGACTTCCGCGAGGGCGGGGGCGGATGGCCGACTCGAGCGCGTCAGCGATGTGCCCATTTATTCTGCTGATCCGCTCGTTCGGCGTGCGCCGTCGCTGCAGAGGACCCGGGATGCTGCTTCGCCCACGGCACGCATGGCCAGGGAGACGATGGCAGGGCTGGGCTTGCGCTCTGGAGACAAGGTGCGTGTCACGGGCGCCGGAGGGATCGAGATCGTTGCGGTCGAGGACGAGTGGGTGGCAGCAGGCTGCGTCCGGATCGCAGCGGCGCACGCCGCAACTGTGGCGCTCGGACCGATGAGCGGCCTACTCAGCGTGGAGCGTGTCTGATGGAAGCTTTGCTGCAACCTGTTGCCGAGCTCTTCGGCCCGTCCTGGCCAGCGGTCTGGACGTTGATCAAGATCGTTGCGATCGTGGCGCCGTTGATGGGGGCAGTTGCGTATCTGACCCTAGCGGAGCGCAAGGTCATTGGCTACATGCAGGTGCGCATCGGCCCCAATCGCGTCGGTCCCAAGGGGCTGCTGCAACCGATCGCCGACGGGGTGAAGCTCCTGCTCAAGGAGATCATCGTTCCAAGCGGGGCGAATAAGGGACTCTTCATCCTCGGTCCGATCCTCGCGATCGCGCCGGCCCTCGCTGCCTGGGCTGTGGTGCCCTTCGACGAAGGTTTGGTGCTGGCGAACGTCAATGCCGGCCTGCTTTTCCTGCTTGCGATCACTTCCATGGAGGTGTACGGCGTGATCATCGCCGGTTGGGCATCCAACTCGAAGTATCCGTTCCTCGGGGCAATGCGTGCCGCGGCGCAGATGGTGTCCTACGAGGTGTCGATGGGCTTTGCGCTGATCTGCGTCCTGCTCGTCTCGGCCAGCCTGAACCTGTCCGACATCGTGATTTCGCAGGGACAGGGACGATTCCATGAGATGGGGTTGTCGTTCCTGTCATGGAATTGGCTTCCGCTGCTGCCGATGTTCGTCGTGTATCTGATCTCGGGCATTGCCGAGACCAACCGTGCGCCATTCGATGTGGTGGAAGGCGAGGCCGAGGTGGTGGCCGGTCACATGGTGGAATACTCCGGGATGACTTTCGCGCTGTTCTTCCTCGCCGAGTATGCGAACATGATCCTGGTCTCCATCCTGACCTCGGTCCTGTTCCTTGGGGGCTGGTTGTCGCCGCTCGGCTTCCTGCCCGACGGCTTCCACTGGCTTGCACTGAAGACGGCCATGATCCTGTTCGTCTTCCTCTGGGCACGTGCGACCTTCCCGCGGTTCCGCTACGACCAGATCATGCGCCTGGGCTGGAAGGTGTTTATCCCCGTCACCCTCATTTGGGTGTTCGTGGTGGCGGTGTGGATGATGTCGCCGCTGTCGATCTGGAAGTGAGGGTTTGAGAATGGGTGGCAAGGATTTGATCGGTAGCCTGTTCCTGAAGGAACTGGTAAAGGGAATGGCGCTGACGGGACGCCATTTCTTCCAGCGCAAGATCACCGTCCAGTTCCCGGAAGAGAAGACTCCTCAGAGCAACCGCTTTCGAGGCCTGCATGCACTTCGCCGCTATCCGAATGGGGAGGAACGGTGCATCGCGTGCAAGCTGTGCGAAGCGATCTGTCCGGCGATGGCCATCACCATCGAGTCCGAGCAGCGCGACGACGGTTCGCGACGCACGAGTCGCTATGACATCGACCTGACCAAGTGCATCTTCTGCGGCTTCTGCGAGGAGGCCTGCCCGGTGGACGCGATCGTGGAAACGCGGGTGTTCGAGTACCACGGGGAAGAGCGCGGCGACCTGTACTACACGAAACAGATGCTGCTTGCCGTCGGTGATCGCTATGAGACGCAGATCGCTGCCGACCGCGAGCAGGACGCGAGGTACCGCTAACCGGAGGGCGCTTACGCGCTACGAGTCAGGAACATGGAATTCAAGACCTTCGTCTTCTACTTTCTTGCCGTGATTATGGTGTTCGCGGCATTGAGGGTCATCACTGTGCGCAACCCGGTTCACGCTGCGTTGTTCCTTGTGCTGACGTTCTTCAATGCGGGTGGGATCTGGCTCCTGCTGCAGGCCGAGTTTCTCGCGGTCACCCTCGTTATGGTGTACGTGGGGGCGGTGATGGTGCTGTTCCTGTTCGTGGTCATGATGCTGGACATCAACCTGGACCGCATTCGGGAGGGATTCTGGAGCTATCTGCCAGTGGGCGCGCTGGTCGGCATCCTGATGCTGATCGAGATGGTGATGGTACTGGGTGGCCGATATTTTGGTCTGGACGCCATGCCAGCGCCACCGGCTGCGCAGGCCGGTTACAGCAATACACGCGAACTTGGTCGGGTTCTCTACACGGATTATGTCTATCCGTTCGAGCTCGCTTCGCTCGTGCTGATCGTCGCAATGGTTGCAGCGGTCGCACTGACTCTGCGCAAGCGCAAGGGCGTCAAGTACATCAACCCAGCCGATCAGGTTGCGGTCAGGCGCGAGGGCCGAGTTGAGCTGGTGAAGATGTCGGCCGAAAAAGAGTAAGACGATACGCGAACAAGAACCGCGCCGGCGAGGCTTCGGCGCGACCAGGGAGTCATAGATGCTTTCGCTTTCCCATTACCTCATTCTGGGCGCGATCCTGTTCGCGATCAGCGTGGTGGGTATCTTCCTGAACCGGAAGAACCTGATCGTGCTGTTGATGGCCATCGAGCTGATGCTGCTCTCGGTCAACATGAATTTCATCGCGTTCTCGCACTATCTCGGCGACATCGCCGGGCAGGTATTCGTTTTCTTCATCCTCACGGTGGCCGCAGCCGAATCGGCGATCGGTCTGGCGATCCTGATCGTCATGTTCCGCAACATGCGGACGATCCATGTGGATGATCTGGACAGCCTCAAGGGTTAAGGAAGCGCCGCGATGACGGACATGCAGAAGCTCTATCTCCTCGTGCCTCTGGCGCCGCTGGCGGGCGCGATTCTCGCGGGACTTTTCGGCAAGGCGATCGGCCGCGCCGGTGCGCATATCGCCACCATTCTCGGCGTCGGTGTGGCCTTTGTCGCCTCGGTCTTCGTCTTCAAGGATGTGCAGGCCGGGAACACGTTCAACGGTACCGTCTATACGTGGATGGTGGCGGGGGGCATCAAGTTCGAGGTTGGCTTCCTGATCGACTCGCTGACCGTGATGATGATGCTCGTGGTCACCTTCGTGTCGCTGATGGTGCACATCTACACGATCGGCTACATGTCCGAGGATCCGGGCTATCAGCGCTTTTTCAGCTACATCTCGCTCTTCACCTTCTCGATGCTGATGCTGGTGATGTCGAATAACTTTCTTCAGCTCTTCTTCGGCTGGGAGGCTGTCGGCCTGGTGTCCTACCTGCTGATTGGTTTCTGGTACGACCGGCCCACGGCGATCTATGCCAACCTCAAGGCGTTCCTGGTCAACCGTGTAGGCGATTTCGGCTTCCTGCTCGGCATCGGGCTCGTCGCGGCTTACACGGGGTCGCTCAACTACGCCGAGGTCTTCGGGAAGGCTGGTGAACTCGCGTCACAGCAGATGGCGGTCACCGGTTGGTCGCTGATCACCGCGATCTGCATCTGCCTGTTCATTGGTGCAATGGGCAAATCGGCACAGGTGCCTCTGCACGTATGGCTGCCTGACTCGATGGAGGGCCCGACCCCGATCTCGGCGCTGATCCACGCGGCGACGATGGTGACGGCAGGTATCTTCATGGTCGCGCGCATGTCGCCGCTTTTCGAACTATCCGATGTTGCTCTGTCCTTCGTGTTGGTGATCGGTGCGACGACTGCGCTATTCATGGGTTTCCTGGGTATCGTGCAGAACGATGTCAAGCGTGTCGTCGCGTACTCCACACTGTCTCAACTCGGTTACATGACGGTGGCACTGGGCGTATCGGCCTATTCCGCGGCCGTGTTCCACCTGATGACCCACGCTTTCTTCAAGGCCTTGCTCTTCCTCGGTGCGGGCTCGGTGATCATCGGCATGCACCACGATCAGGACATGCGCAACATGGGCGGCTTGCGTAAGTACATGCCGATCACGTGGATCACGTCGCTGCTCGGTTCGTTGGCGCTGATCGGATTCCCGTTCTTCTCGGGCTTTTACTCCAAGGATTCGATCATCGAGGCGGTACATGCCTCGTCCATCCCGGGGGCGGGTTATGCACTCTTCTGTGTCATGCTCGGTGTGTTCGTCACCGCCTTTTACTCCTTCCGGATGTACTTCCTTGTCTTCCACGGCGAGGAACGGTTCGGTAAGGAGCACCACGATCATCATGGCGACCACGACGACGAGGAACCCGCCGCTGACCATCACCATGGTCTCGCCCCCGGTCAGAAGCCGCATGAGTCGCCTTGGGTGGTGACGGTCCCGTTGATCCTGCTTGCGATTCCGTCTGTGATCATCGGTTACATGACAATCGAACCGATGCTGTTCGGCGAATGGTTCAAGGGCGTGATCTTCGTCGGTGAGAACCATGTGGGGCTCAAGGAGCTTGCCGCGAACTTCCATGGCCCTGCGGCGATGGCATTGCATGGTCTGCAGACCGCTCCGTTCTGGCTGGCAATGGGGGGCGTGGCGCTGGCCTGGTTCTTTTACATGGTCAAGCCGGGAATCCCTGCCGCGATCCAACGCAGCTTCAAGCCACTGTATGTGCTTCTCGACAACAAGTACTACTTTGATCGTTTCAACGAAATCTTCTTCGCGGGCGGCTCACGCCTGCTCGGAAAGGGGCTGTGGAAGGTCGGCGACCAGGGCGTCATCGACGGCGTGGCCGTGAATGGGACGGCCAAGTTCGTGGGATGGGTGGCGCAGATCTCGCGCCTGTTCCAGACGGGGCATCTCTATCAGTATGCGTTTGTAATGATCATCGGCGTCTTCGTGTTGCTCACTTTCTGGTTCAACCGTGGTTGACGCGACGTCTGCTGCAAGCAAGTCGATTAGATAACAAGATGGAACGCGCCCTGCGGGGTGCATAGAACGGAAAGCAACGATGACGGACATTCCCTTCCTCAGTCTCGCGATCTGGGTGCCGATCCTTGGGGGTCTGCTGGTGCTGGCGACCGGCTCCGATCGCAACGCACCACTGGCTCGGGTGCTTTCCCTTGCCGTGGCGGTGGCTGGTTTCGTTGTGACGATTCCGCTCTATACCGGTTTCGATGCGAGCACCAGCGCAATGCAGTTTGTGGAACTGCAGTCCTGGATTCCCCGCTTCAACATCAACTATCACCTGGGTATCGATGGCATCTCGGTGCTGTTCCTGTTACTGAATGCCTTTATCACGATCATTGTGGTGATGGCGGGATGGCAGGTCATCGAAGAGAAGGTGGCGCAGTACATGGCTGCCTTCCTGATCATGTCGGGCCTCATGAATGGCATCTTCTCCGCGCTCGACGGCGTGCTGTTCTATGTGTTCTTCGAGGCATCGCTCATACCGCTCTACCTCGTGATCGGCATCTGGGGTGGTCCCAATCGCGTCTATGCCGCGATCAAGTTCTTCCTTTATACCCTGCTCGGTTCCTTGCTGATGCTCATCGCGCTGCTCTACCTGTTCATGCAGTCGGGCGGCAGCTTCAGCATCCTGGATTGGCATCAACTTCCGCTGCCGATCGAGCCGCAGGTGTTGATCTTCCTGGCATTTCTCATTGCTTTCGGTGTGAAGGTGCCCATGTGGCCGGTGCACACTTGGCTGCCGGATGCCCACGTCGAGGCACCTACCGGAGGTTCGGTGGTGCTGGCGGCGATTGCGCTGAAGCTCGGGGCATACGGATTTCTCCGATTTTCCATGCCCATCGTTCCCGATGCTTCTCAGCAGCTCGCGCCGGTAGTCATTACCCTGTCGCTGATCGCGGTGATCTATATCGGCTTCGTCGCGCTCGTCCAGACCGACATGAAGAAGCTGGTCGCGTATTCGTCGATCTCGCACATGGGGTTCGTGACACTCGGCTTCTTCATGTTCAACCAGTTGGGCATCGAAGGCGCCTTGGTGCAGATGATTTCGCACGGTTTCGTGTCGGGCGCAATGTTCCTTTGTATCGGTGTGCTATACGACCGTGTCCATTCGCGGCAGATTGCGGACTACGGCGGCGTGGTGCACACGATGCCGAAGTTCGCCGCGTTCTTCATGCTGTTCGCCATGGCCAATTCGGGATTGCCGGCGACCTCCGGTTTCGTCGGAGAGTTCATGGTGGTGCTCGGAGCGGTCGAGTACAACTTCTGGGTGGGCTTCGCTGCCGCGACCACGCTGATCCTTGGTGCCGCATACACCCTATGGATGTACAAGCGCGTCGTGTTCGGCAAGGTCGCCAACGACCATGTCGCGGAACTCGAGGACCTCAACGCGCGCGAGTTCGCCTTCCTCGGCATCCTGGCCCTGTGCGTGTTGGCTATGGGCCTCTATCCCTTCCCGTTCACCGAGGTGATGCATGCTTCGGTGGACGAACTGCTGCGGCACGTCGCCGTGAGCAAGCTCTGAGTGCCGATGCACCGCGTGAGCTAAGCCGAGACACTTAACGGACTGGTCAGAAGATGAACTTTGTCGTCCCCGACTTCTACCCGGCATCGGCCGAGATTTTCGTGGCCCTGATGGCACTCGTGATCATGTTGGCGAGTACTTTCGCCCGCGGTGTGCGATGGCTTGGGTATGCACTCACGCAGGTCACCCTGATTGCCGCGGCCTTCATCACGATCTTCACGATGCAGGGGGAGGTGAGCTATACGTTCAGCAACCTTTTCGTCAGCGACCTGATGGGGGGGTTCCTGAAGCTGGTGATCTACTTCTCGATGGCTGTGGCCTTGTTGTACGGGCGGGGTTATCTCGCCGATCGCAATATCGACAAACCCGAGTACTACCTGCTGGCGCTGCTGATGACCTTGGGCATGATGGTCATGGTGACCTCGAACCACATGCTCCCGATGTACATCGGACTCGAGATGATGTCGCTGGCGCTGTACACCATGGTTGCCTTCGATCGTGATTCGGGGCGCTCCACCGAAGCCGCGATGAAGTATTTCGTGCTGGGGGCACTCGCGTCGGGTCTGCTACTGTACGGCATGTCGATGGTGTACGGAGCCACTGGGACGCTGGAGTTCTCCGGCATTGCGCAGTCCGTCTATAACCAGGCGTCGAACCAGACCGTACTGATGTTCGGCCTCGTCTTCCTCGTCGCCGGCATTTCGTTCAAGCTTGGTGTGGTTCCGTTCCACATGTGGGTGCCGGATGTTTATCAGGGGGCACCGACTGCGGTCACGCTAGTGATCGCGACGGCACCCAAGCTGGCAGCATTCGCCATGGCCATGCGGCTGCTCGTGTGGGGCCTGTTCGATGTTGCGCAGCAGTGGCAGACCATGCTGATGTTCGTAGCCGTTGCGTCCATCGCGCTGGGGAACGTGGCGGCAATTGCGCAGCAGAACATCAAGCGGATGCTGGCTTATTCGGGTATTTCGCACATGGGCTTCGTCGTGCTCGGACTGCTGTCGGGTGTCGTCGAGGGGGATCGGCATTTCGCTCTCAACGCATACAGCTCCGCCATGTTCTACGCGATCGCGTACGTGATCATGAGCCTGGCGTCGTTCGGTATGGTCATCCTGTTGTCGCGTGCCGGGTTCGAGGCAGAGAACATCGAGGACTTCAAGGGGCTCAACAAGCGCAGCCCTTGGTTCGCGCTGATGATGATGTTCGTGATGTTCTCGATGGCGGGCATTCCGTTCTTCATCGGTTTCTTCGCCAAACTGTCGGTGCTACAGGCGGTGGTCGCGGCCGGGTATTTCTGGCTCGCGGTGGTCGCCGTGGTGATGTCGGTGATCGGCGCCTTCTATTACCTGCGCGTCGTCAAGGTCATGTATTTCGATGCGCCGGACGATACGAGCGCGATCCATGCGCCGGCGGAGTTGCGTGTGCTGCTTTCCGCGAACGGCTTGGCGATTGCTGCACTGGGACTGGCACCGCAGATGCTGATGTCACTTTGCGCGTATGCGCTGCTGGCCTCGTTGTAATCGGGCTCGCGCAGGGCGGCCGAGACGGGAGTTACACCCATGAGCGGCGCAGCGGGAGCGTGGCTGCTGCTAGGAATGGTGGTGTGTGCCGCTAATATCCCTTTCGTGTTCAATCGCGTCTTGTTCGTGTTTCGCGGTCGCGATGGGGGCAGCAAGTCGTTTGGCTGGCGCGTGCTGGAACTGCTGATGCTCTATCTGGCCATGGGGGCGATGGCGATGCAGCTTGAGGTGCGAAACCACGGCGCCGCGTACGCACAAGGGTGGGAGTTCTACGCTACGACGGGTTGTCTGTTCGTGGTGTTCGCTTTCCCGGGGTTCGTGTATCGGTACCTTTGGCGCCACGCGGTTCCTTCTGACGGAGCGTCGGGGGCATGAAGCCGCGACAGCCGGATGATCCGTTGCATGAAGCCGAGGTCGATGGTGAATCGGTATTCGATGGGAGTCTGCTCAAGGTCAGGCGCGACCGGGTGAGATTGCCGGACGGGACGGTCGCATTCCGGGAGTACATCCGGCACCCGGGTGCTGTCGTGATCGCTGCGTGTCTGGAGGATGGTCGCCTGATCTTCGAACGGCAGTACCGCTATCCCTTGCGGCGTGCATTCCTGGAATTGCCGGCGGGGAAGATCGATGAGGGCGAGGACATAGGTAACTGCGCGCGTCGCGAGTTGCGCGAAGAAACCGGGTACGAGGCGGATTCCTGGCGGCACATCGGCGTCATGCACCCGTGCATCGGGTACTCGGATGAGCGCATCGAGATCTTTCTCGCGACGGACCTGAGGCACGTGGGACATGCGCGTGACGAGGGCGAGTTCCTCGAGGTCCACCTGCTGGGTGTCGACGAGGCGGTTGCGGCTGTGCACGACGGACGCATCACCGACGGGAAGACAATCTCTGCGCTCTTTCGCGTATTGCCTCTGCTGCAAGGGAAGACCGGCTGATCGGAAGCGGCGGGTG
>SHNC01000001.1 GCA_004295105.1 Betaproteobacteria bacterium
GTCCTGCCGGGCAGCGCCGGGCGTCGCCATGTGACGCCGCAACGTCTCGCGCAACTGGGCGAGGTCGTAGGGCTTGGCGAGAAAGTCGTCCATGCCGGCTGCGAGACAGCGGTCGCGGTTGCCTGCCATGACGTCCGCGGTGAGGGCGACGATCGGAATCCGTCTTTCGCCGCCCTGCTGCCTGCGGATCGCGGTGCTCGCCTCGTAGCCGTCCATCAGCGGCATGTGGCAGTCCATCAGGATCACGTCGAACGCCTGCGTGCTGGCGAGGCGCAGCGCTTCGCGGCCATCGCCGACGATTTCCACCGCCAGGCCCAGCTTCGCGAGCATGGCGCGCGCCACCTGCTGGTTGGTCGGGTTGTCCTCGGCCAGCAGCACACGGCCGGCAAGGGCGGTCGTGTCCGCCGGACCGGTCGAGGGACTGATCGCGGTGGCCGCCAGCGGCTTGCGCGGGCTGCGCAGTGCGCTGCACACCACCTGGTGCAGTTCGGCCTGGCGGATCGGCTTGTGCACGCAGCGCAGGATGCCGGCCCGCTCGCGCTCGCGCACGCTGGCGCTGGAGTAGCTCGATGTCAGCACGATGAGGCCGGTCGTGGCCAGTTCGGGGGCGGCCTGGATCGCATTGGCCAGTTGCAGGCCGTCCATCTGCGGCATGTGCATGTCCAGCACCGCGAGCGCGAAGGGCTGCCCCCGGCCGTGCGCGTGGCGCATCCGCTCGAGGGCCTCCGCGCCGCTCGCCGCGCACTCCACCTGCATGTGCCAGCCTTCGAGCTGGCGCTGGAGGATCTCGCGGTTGGTCGGGTTGTCGTCGACCACCAGCACGTGCACGCTGGCCAGGCCGATGTCGCAGCACAGCGCGCCGACGGCGGTGGTGCCGGCCTCGAGCGGGATCTCGATCCAGAACTGCGCGCCCTCGCCCGGCGCGCTGCTGACGCCGATGCTGCCCCCCATCAGCTCCACCAGACGGCGGCAGATCGCCAGCCCGTGGCCGGTGCCGCCGTACTGGCGGGTGGTCGAGCCGTCGAGCTGGGCGAAGTGGTCGAAGATCTTGCGCTGCGCATCGAGCGGGATGCCGATGCCAGTGTCTTCGACACTGACGCGCAGGCGGCAGCGCTCGCCCGCCGCGCCGGCCAGGCGCACCCGTGCCACGACCTCGCCCTGCTCGGTGAACTTGACCGCGTTGCTGATCAGGTTGGCCACCACCTGCCGGATGCGGAAAGGGTCGCCGCGCAGGCTGCGGCGCGCCTCTGGCGCGATGTCGGCCACCAGCTCCAGGCCTTTCTTCTCCGCCGGCTGGGCGAACATGGCGAGCGCGTTCTCGATCAGTTCGCCGGGCTCGAATTCGACGTCTTCGAGCTCCAGGTGGCCGGATTCGATCTTCGAGAAGTCGAGGATGTCGTTGATGATGCCCAGCAGGTGGCGCCCCGAATTCTGCACCGCTTCGGCGAAATGCCGTTGCTCGGCATTGAGCACGGTGTCGAGCAGCAGCTCGGTCATGCCCAGCACGCCGTTCATCGGCGTGCGGATCTCGTGGCTCATGGTGGCGAGGAAGTCGCTCTTGGCCTGGCTGGCAGCTTCGGCCGCGTCCTTCGCGCGCAGCAGCTCGTGTGTGCGCAACGCCACTTCTTCTTCCAACTGGTCGCGATGCGCCGCGAGGCGCGCGTCGCGTTCGGCGAGTTGCGCCAGCATGCGATTGAAGCCCTCGGCCAGCGAGTCGAGCTCGACGATGCCGCTGGGCTCGGCCCGGGCGGCGTAATCGTCCTCGCGCGCCACCCGCGTGGTCAGCGAGGTCAGCGTCGCAAGCGGGCGCAGCACCACGCCGTGCAGGCGCCGAACCAGCGCGGTGGCCGCGGTCAGCGCCAGCAGCGCCGCCAGCATCATGATCGACGCGTAGGTCGTGAGTTGCAGGTAGAGCGGGTCGAGTTCGACGTCGAGGCGGATGGCGCCGAGCACCTTCCGGCCGCCGACGATGGGTTGGGTCAGGCGCAGCCGCGAGAAATCGAAATGCGTCTCTTCGGCGAGTCCGGTGGGAGGCGACAGCGGTGTGCCGGTGGCGTTCTCGTAGCGGGCGAACACTTTCAATGTGGCGTCGTAGATCGCTGCCTGGGTGACGTTGGGCGAATTGCGCAGGGTGTCGAGCACGTCGGTGGCCGACTTCGGATCGCCGAACAGCAGGCTGGCCGAGGCGTTGTCGGCGAGCACGCGTGCCATCGTGCGGGCGTCGGACTGCAGCGCCAGCGCGCTGACGACTAAGTTTCCCGCCAGCACGATGACGGCGACGATGGCGAGCGTGACCCCGAGTGCCAGGTGGTTGGCACGCCGGACCTGCTCGGCGAGCCGGATGCCGGGCGTGGGTGCCGCATTGTCGACAGGAGCGGAACGCTTCATTGGATGACCTCGGTGGCGAGACGCAGCAGCTTCGCGCTCAGGTTCAGGTTCTGTCGCCGTGCCGCGGCGAGGTTGGCGGAGAAGCTCACCTTGCCGTCCGCCGTGTCCATGTTCAGCATCGCGCCCTGCTGCAGCGCGCCCGGACTGTCGGCCACGACCAGTGTCGGCGCGGTGCCAAGGCGGTCGAACACGCGCGACAGGTTGCCGACCATCGGCCGGGTGACGAACACCAGGTGGCAGCCGGCCAGGTTGTCGGCGCTCACCGCGCGGCGCACCGCGATGCGGCGGTTGCCGACGGACTGGCGGCCGAGCGCATCGAGATCGGCACCGAAGGGGTCGTCGCCGTAGATGCAGACGGCCAGCGTGTTGCCGATCGCGTCTGGCCATTCGGTGAAGGTTGCGAAGTTGAACAGATAGGCGGCCTTCAGGCGGTACTCGGCCACGCTGTCGGCGTGCGCCAGTGGCACCGCCGCCAGACAGCCGATGGCAAGCAGGCGGCAGAGCAGGCGCACCAGCCATGGGCGCCCGGTCGCGAGCCGTGGGTGCGCCATTCCCGTCATGAGCTCAGAAGCGATAGTCGAGGGCGAGCCGCAGGCTGCGGCCGTCCTGCTCGAAGACGGGCTGCCAGTTCAGGCCGGGGCCGCCGCTCGGGTGCTCGTAGCGGCGGTCGAACAGGTTCAGCACGCTGAACGAGACTTCCAGCCCGCGCGCCCAGCGGTCGGCGATCAGGTGCAGGTCGGAGCGCCAGTACGACGCGACCGTGTCGCCAGCATAGTTGCGGCGTTCACCGTCGTAGTGCAGTGCGTAACCCATGCGCATCTGTGTGGAGGGAATCGGGCTGGAGAACAGCAGCTTGCCCAGCACATGCGGCGAGTTCTCGGCGGTGCGGCCGTCCGCCATGGTGGCCGACTGCACCGCGAGGCTCGCGCGCAGGCGTGCGCCCTGGTTCCAGTTGTGCAGCGCCGATAGCTCGACGCCCTTGGCGGTGACCTTGCCCATCTGCTGGTACTGCGGGAGTTCGCTGATCGGGTCGGTGCCGAGGCCGATGAGATCATCCAGTTGCCAGCGGTACAGCGACGCCCGCACCTGCAGGTCGCGCGACACCTGGTGATCGGCGACCAGCTCCAGCGTGTCGATGGACTCGCCGCGCAGCGTCGGGTTGGCCGCCTGCACGTCCGCTTCCGCGTAGTCGCGTTCCCAGGCGTTGGGCGCGCGGTGCGCGCGGCCGTAGAGCGCCTTCAGCGTGGTGCCGGCGGACGGCTGCCAGATCAGGCCGGCGCGCGGGCTGAGCTTGGTGCCGGTGATGTCGTTGCGATCGATGCGCAGGCCCAGCGTGCTGGTCAGGGTGTCCGCCAGCCGCCATTCGTCCTGTACGTAAAGGCCGGCGCGCCAGCCGTCGCGGCGGATGGCGACGTCGCTGGCGGGATCGGCCACGGCGTCGATGTGCTGGTCCATGCGCACATTGCGCTGGTATTCCAGCCCCAGCATCAGCTTGTGGGCGTCGAATGCGGTCGACACCAGGCGCAGTTCGGCGCCGTGCCAGTCTCCGGCCACCGGATAGGCATAGGCCAGGCCGTCGAAGCGGAGCTTGCTGTCGTAGCGATAGCGGCCGGCGAAGGCCCGCGCGGTGAGCGACAGGGTGTCGCTGAGCATGTCTTCGTACTGCAGTTGTGCGGTGGTGATGCGGTCCTGCTGGTACTGGCCGCGCGCCAGCGGGTCGGATGTGTAGACGCCGGTCGGGTCGTCCTTGCGGCGGTCGCCGTCGGCAAGGTCGAAGGCCCACGGGCCGCGTGCGACGCGGACGTAGAATTCCTGGTCGCGCTCGCCATCCATGTTGCGCGCGCGACCGCTGACGTCGGCGTCGCCATAGTCGAAGAACAGGTCTTCGCCGCGCGAGCGGAACGCCGAGGCCGACACCAGCACGTCGACATCGTTGTCCAGGCGCTTGCCCCAGGTGGCGCGCGCCTTGCGGCCGGCTTGCGGCCACTGCCAGTATCCGGACAGCTCGCCGCCGTCCACGGTGGCGCCGCTGCGGGTGACGATGTTGACCACGCCGAACATCGCGTTCTGGCCATACACCGCACCACCCGGACCGGGGATGAACTCGATGCGTTCGACCAGGCTCAGGTCGATCGGCAGCGTGCTGCCGTAGGGGGCGCCGTCATAGACGTTGTCGTTCAGGCGATTGCCGTTCAGCGTGAACAGCACGCGGGTCACGTAGTCGCCGGGCAGGGCGAAACCGCGCACACCAAAGTAGCCGTATTGGCGGTCGTAGGTGTGATGCGTGCCCGGCAGGCTCGCCAGCGCCTCGTCGATCGTGCGCCAGCCGAAGGCGCGGATCTCTTCGCGGGTAATGACCGTGACTGCGGCGGCGACTTCGCTCTGTTTCTGCTCGTACTTCGACGCGCCGACCACGGTGACCGCCATCAATTGCTCCAGGCTGAGCTCGGTCAGCTCGGCGGCATTCGACGGCATCGGGCCGTGCAGCAGCGCAAGAGCCACCAGCCAGGTCGAGTGTCGGGCCGCTGCCGTTTGCGGTCGGGTCTGGCGGCGCGAGCGGCCGGGGACGGCGCACCCCGGCGTACGGGTATCTGGATTCATGAGGCGGTGGGGCGATGCCGTGCCTGCCGATGCAGCCGGCGGCCAGGCAAGATGTTGTTGGGCTACGTCGTTCTACGGCATCGCGCCCGCCTTCTTGAGTGCCCGAATCACAACATGGCGACCGACCGCGCCGGCGGCCGCCAGGCGTCGTGTCCGCCTTCAGCCGCCCAGGCCGAGCCGGCGGCAGATCTCGGTGGTCGGGCCGGCCATGTTCATGCTGTAGAAGTGCAGGCCGGGTGCGCCTGCGGCGATCAGCTTCTCGCACAGGCGGGTGACGACATCGAGGCCGAAGGCGCGGATCGACTCGGCATCGTCGCCATAGCTCTCGAAGGTCTTGCGCATCCAGCGCGGGATTTCGGCGCCGCAGGCATCCGAGAAGCGGGCGAGCTTGCTGAAACTGCCGATGGGCATGATGCCGGGCACGATCGGGATGTCGACGCCCATCTTGCGCACCGCCTCGACGAAGTACAGGTAGGCGTCGAGATTGTAGAAGTACTGAGTGATCGCGCCGTTCGCGCCGGCGTCGGCCTTGCGCTTGAAGGCGAGCAGGTCGTCCTTCGGACTTCTCGCCTGAGGGTGCCATTCGGGATAGGCCGCGACCTCGATGCGGAAGCGGTCGCCGGTCTCGGCGCGGATGAACTGGACCAGTTCGTTGGCGTAGCGGAACTCGCCCGCCGCGCCGGCGCCGGAGGGCAGGTCGCCACGCAGCGCGACGATGCGGCGGATGCCGGCGTCGGCGTATTGCTGCAGGATCTCGCGGATGCTGTCGCGTGTGGAGCCGATGCAGGACAGGTGGGGCGCGGCCTCATGGCCGGCGGCGGCGATCTCCTTCACCGCAGCGAAGGTACGTTCGCGCGTCGAGCCCCCTGCACCGTAGGTCACGGAGAAGAAGGCCGGCTTCAGCACGGCCAGCTTGGCGCAGGTGGCGCGCAGCTTGTCGGCGCCTTCGGCAGTCTGCGGCGGGAAGAATTCGATCGAGATTTCGGTGTTCATGGTGTGTGCGGTGCATTGTCGCCAGCCGTCGCGCGGATGGCGTGAAAGAAGAATTCGCGGTTGCCGTCGCCGCCGGTGATGGGCGAGTCGAACCAGTCCAGGATGCGCAGGCCCGCCTCGTGCGCGGCGGCGCGCAGACGTGCCTCGACTTCGGCGTAAAGGGACGCATCGCGCACGATGCCGCCCTTGCCCAGCCCCTGCGGGCCGACCTCGAACTGCGGCTTCACCAGCGCCAGCACGTGGCCGCCGGCCGACAGCAGCGCCGGCCACTGCGGCATGAGCAGCGCCAGCGAGATGAAGCTGGCGTCGCAGACGAGCAGGTCGAAGCCGTGCGGTGGGAAATGTCCGCCCAGGTCTGCGGGCGTGAGCTGGCGGGCGTTGAGCCCCTCCAGCGTCACGCAGCGCCGGTCGTGGCGCAGTCGCGGATGCAACTGGTCGTGGCCGACCTCCACGCCCACCACCTTCGCCGCGCCCGCCTGCAGCAGGCAGTCAGTGAAGCCGCCGGTCGATTGCCCGATGTCGAGGCAGGTGATGCCGCGAATGTCGAGCAGGCTGCGCTTCAGCGCCCCCTCCAGCTTCAGCGCACCGCGCGACACGAAGCGGTCGCTGTCGTCCGGCGTGACTTGCAACGGGGCGTCGGGCGGCAGCTCCAGCGCCACCTTGGCGACCGGCGCGCCGTCAAGGCTGACGCGCCCGGCGTCGACCAGCGCACGTGCCGCGGTGCGCGAGGCCGCCAGTCCCTGCGCCACCAGCAACTGGTCGACGCGCAGCAGGCCGTGCCGGTCCACCGGCTTCTTTGCCCCGGCCGCGTGGCGCGGCCGCCCCTGGCGGGCGTGGAAGGAGTTCATGCTCATGAGCGTGCAGCGTCTGGCTTCCAGCGTGACGTGAAGGGTTTTCCAGTGGCTTTGGCGATGGTTGCGGTCCGGTGTTCGATGTCGCGGTCAAGCCCGCTCCTACGGTGTGGTGTGGGCCCCGTAGGAGCGGGCTTGACCGCGATTGCTGGCGTCGATCAGTAGCGGTACTGGTCGGACTTGTACGGACCTTCCTTCGGCACGCCGATGTAGGCCGCCTGCGCGTCGGTCAGCACCGTGAGTTGCGCGTTGAGCTTCTTCAGTTGCAGACGCGCGACCTTCTCGTCCAGGTGCTTGGGCAGGGTATATACGCCCACCGGATACTTGTCGGTGTGCTGGAACAGTTCGATCTGCGCGATCGTCTGGTTGGCGAAGGAGCTCGACATCACGTAGCTCGGGTGGCCGGTGGCGCAGCCGAGGTTAACCAGGCGGCCCTTGGCAAGCAGGATGATCCTCTTGCCGTCGGGGAAGATCACGTGATCGACCTGCGGCTTGATCTCCTCCCACTGGTAGCCCTCGACGCTGGCGACGTCGATCTCGTTGTCGAAGTGGCCGATGTTGCAGACGATGGCCTGGTCCTTCATCTTCGCCATGTGGTCGTGGGTGATCACGTGATAGTTGCCGGTGGCGGTGACGAAGATGTCGGCCTTGTCGGCGGCGTAGTCCATCGTCACCACGCGGTAGCCCTCCATCGCCGCCTGCAGCGCGCAGATCGGGTCGACTTCGGTCACCCACACCTGGGCCGACAGCGCGCGCAGCGCCTGCGCCGAGCCCTTGCCCACGTCGCCGTAGCCGCACACCAGCGCGATCTTGCCGGCGATCATCACGTCGGTGGCGCGCTTGATGCCGTCGACCAGCGACTCGCGGCAGCCGTACAGGTTGTCGAACTTGGACTTGGTCACCGAATCATTGACGTTGATCGCCGGGAACTTGAGCTCGCCGCGCGCATGCATCTGGTACAGGCGATGCACGCCAGTGGTGGTTTCCTCGGTGACGCCCTTGATCTGCGCCAGCCGCGTCGAGTACCAGGCGGGGTGCTGCGCCAGCTTGGCGCGGATCGCGGCGAACAGGATCGTCTCTTCTTCGGAGCCGGGCTCGGCGAGCACCGAGATGTCGGTTTCGGCACGTGCGCCCAGGTGCAGCAGCAGCGTGGCATCGCCGCCATCGTCGAGGATCATGTTGCTGTAACCGCCGTCCTTCCATTCGAAGATGCGGTGGGTGTAGTCCCAGTAGTCCTTGAGCGATTCGCCCTTGACCGCGAACACCGGAATGCCGTCCCTGGCGATGGCGGCGGCGGCGTGGTCCTGGGTCGAGAAGATGTTGCACGAGGCCCAGCGCACCTGGGCGCCGAGCGCGGTGAGCGTCTCGATCAGCACCGCGGTCTGGATGGTCATGTGCAGCGAGCCGGTGATGCGCGCGCCCTTCAGGGGCTGGCTGGCGGAGTATTCCTCGCGGATCGCCATCAGGCCGGGCATTTCGGTCTCGGCGATGCGGATTTCCTTGCGGCCCCAGTCGGCGAGCGACAGGTCGGCAACAACGTAGTCTTGAATGTCAGCCACAGCGTTCATGTGAAGCTCCGTGCTATGGCCGGGAGGGAGGGGGTACGGCAGCATGCTCACCCGACATCCCGAACCCGGCAGGGTTGAGAGGTAGTACCAGGTGAGCGCCGTTGAACAGCCCCGTCAGATTGCTGCTGGTGACGGGTTCCGAGCCTGGGGGCCGCTGCAGGGGATGCAGCCGGCGCCTTGCAGCGCTCCTCGGAAAAGTCGAATTATAGCTTCAGATTCGAGGGGTTAATCCGATCATGAGAAGGTTTTAGCTCGCCCTCGAGTCAGCAACGTTGCAGGTTTGGCGGCGGGGGATGTGTGGAGCGGGCGAGGACTGTCCGAGCACCGAGCGAAGCGAGGGCGAGTTCCGCAGCCCGACGTAACACATCCCCCGTCGCCAGACCGGATTCGGCGCACTCACGTGAAGAAAAAGTCTTTGCTGCTAACCGCCTGCCGCGCCGGGCATTCCCTCCAAGGGCTGCGGAACTCGCCCTACGGGCTCGGACAGTCCTCGCCCTTTCCAGGAATACCCGACACGGCAGGCTTGGCTTGTTGCGTCTTCCTTTCCTTTTACAGGCCCGCGTCCGCGCGCAGCGCAGCCGCCTTGTCGGTCTGCTCCCAGGTGAATTCCGGCTCGTCGCGGCCGAAGTGGCCATAGGCGGCGGTCCTGGAGTAGATCGGGCGCAGCAGGTCCAGGGTCTGGATGATGGCCTTCGGACGCAGGTCGAAATGCTTGCCGATGAGCTCCACGATCTTGTCGTCGGCGATCCTGCCGGTGCCGAAGGTGTTCACCATCAGGCTGACCGGGCGCGCCACGCCGATTGCGTAGGCCACCTGCACCTCGCACTTGTCGGCAAGGCCGGCGGCGACGATGTTCTTCGCCACGTAGCGGCCGGCATAGGCGGCCGAGCGGTCGACCTTGGACGGATCCTTGCCCGAGAACGCACCGCCGCCGTGGTGGGCCGCGCCGCCGTAGGTGTCGACGATGATCTTGCGCCCGGTGAGGCCGCAGTCGCCGTGCGGTCCGCCAACGACGAAGCGGCCGGTCGGGTTCACCAGGTAACGCACCTCGCCCTGCATCAGCTCCTTGGGCAGCACCGGCTTGATGATCAGTTCGATCACCGCTTCGCGGATCTGCTGCTGGGTGACGTCCGGATCGTGCTGGGTGGACACCACGACGGTGTCGATCGCCGCCGGCTTGCCGTCGACGTACTTGACCGTGAGCTGGCTCTTGGCGTCCGGGCGCAGCCATGGCAGGCGGCCGTCCTTACGCACTTCTGCCTGACGCTGCATGATGCGGTGCGCGTAGTAGATCGGCAGCGGCATCAGCGCCGAGGTTTCGTTGGTGGCGTAGCCGAACATCAGGCCCTGGTCGCCGGCGCCCTGGTCGAGCGGGTCGTCGTTGGCGGCATTCACGCCCTGGGCGATGTCGGGCGACTGGCGGTTGATCGCCGCCAGCACCGCGCAGCTCTTGTAGTCGAAGCCGATGTCGGAGTTGTCGTAGCCGATGCGGCGGATGACGTCCTGCGCGATCTCGCGGTAGTTGGGGTGGGCGGTGGTGGTGATCTCGCCCGAGATCACGACGAGGCCGGTGGACACCAGGGTCTCGCAGGCGACGCGCGCCTTCGGGTCTTCGGCCAGGATGGCGTCGAGCACGCCGTCGGAGACCTGGTCGGCGACCTTGTCCGGATGGCCTTCGGAAACGGATTCGGAAGTGAAGAGGTAGGTATTGCTCAAGATGCTGCTCCAAAAAAAGCGAAATCCCCGGTTCGCACTGGCCTTGCGTCGCGGCCGGCTCCGGGGATCCTGTCGAGCAGCCGACGCTTTAGCAGAACTTGTTTTCCCGCTCGAGACACGTCGTCCCGCGGTGGCCGCCCTGCAAGTTGTCGAGTTAACTCGGCGGCTAAGTCATAATTATAAACAGCCGCTTCCGGAGGTCAAACGCTCCGGCCCGCCGAGCGTGATTTTCTGCAGAGCGACGTGATCGTCCAATCCCTGTTCCGCCTTTTCGCCCGTCTACCGCTTTCCTGGCTGCACCGTCTCGGTGGCTGGGCAGGCTGGATCACCTACGCGGCATCGCCCGCCTACCGCCGCCGCCTGCGGCAGAACCTGTTCAACGCCCTCGGCCACGACGACGAGCGACTGCTGCGCGCGGCGATCGCCGAGACCGGCCGCCAGTTCGTCGAGATCGCCTGGGTGTGGCTGCGGCCGGTCGACGAGGTCATGAAGAAGGTCAGGGTGGAGGGCTGGGAACTGGTCGAGGCCGCGCGCCGCGACGGTGCCGGGCTGCTGTTCATCACACCGCACCTGGGCTGTTTCGAGATCAACGCGCAATACATTGCCACCCGTGAGCCCATCACCGTGCTTTATCGTCCGCCCCGCAAGTCGGTGCTGGCGCCGCTGATGGAACAAGGGCGCAGCCGCCCGCAACTGCGCGCGGCGCCCGCCGACCTGTCGGGCGTGCGGCAATTGGTGAAAACCCTGCGCAGTCGCGGCGCGGTGGGCATGCTGCCCGACCAGGTCCCCGCCGCGGGCGAGGGCGTGTGGGCGCCGTTCTTTGGCCGGCCTGCGTGGACGATGACGCTCGCCGCGCGCCTGGCCGAAGTGAAGGGCGTGTGCACGATCTATTGCTGGGTTGAGCGCCTGCCGCGCGGCGAGGGCTTCGTGATGCGCCTGTACCCGCCGACCCTGCCGCTGGAAGGCGACCTCGAGGCGCGTTGCGCCACGATCAACCGCGAGGTCGAGCGCCTGATCATGCTGCGTCCCGATCAGTACCTGTGGGGCTACAACCGCTACAAGAAGCCACGTTCGGTCCGGGCCCAGGGCAAGCCTGCGGGCGCCGACGCGGAAGTCGACGCTGCCGGTGGCGTGCGTCGTGGCGATGACGGCCCTGCCCATGCGGCCGGTGGTGACGGTGGTGGGGGGGACCGATGAGCCACCTCGCAGTCGGCCTCATCTGGCTGCTCCACTTTCTGCCCCTGTCGCTGCTCGTGGCTCTCGGCCGCGCCTTCGGCCTGCTGCTGTACCCGTTCGCGCGCTGGCGCCGGCATGTGGTGCTCACCAACCTGCGGCTGTGCTTTCCCGAGCTGGACGAAGCCGCGCGCCGGCGCCTGGCGCGCCGGCACTTCGCACTGCTCGGACGCAGCCTGTTCGAGCGCGGCCTGCTGTGGTGGGCGAGCGCCGAGCGGCTGAAGGAACTCGTGCCCATCGAAGGCCTCGAGCATCTGCGTCGTGCGCAGGACGAGGGCCGCGCGGTGATCCTGCTGGCGCCGCACTTCCTCGGCCTCGACATGGCCGGCACGCGGCTCACGCTCGAGATCAACGCGGTCAGCATCTATGCGCGGCAGAAGAACAAGGTGTTCGACCGCTGGCTGTACCATGGCCGCAGCCGCTTCGGCGACCAGTTGCTGCTGTCGCGCAGCGACGGCGTGCGCAGCACGGTGAAGGCGATGAAGTCGGGCCGGCCCTTCTACTACCTGCCCGACCTCGACTATGGCAGGCGCGAGTCGATCTTCGTCCCCTTCTTCGGCATCCCTGCCGCCACGATCTCCGGCCTGCCACGCCTGGCGCGGCTTGCCGATGCCGTGGTGCTGCCCTGCGTGGCGCGGCTGCGGCCCGAAGGCGGCTGCGTCCTGCAGATCGGCGCGCCGTGGGAGAATTTCCCGGGCGACGATGTCGAAGGCGATGTCGCACGCATGAATACCTGGCTCGAAGGCGTGGTCCGCACCATGCCCGAGCAGTACTACTGGGTGCACCGCCGCTTCAAGACGCGTCCGCGCGGCGAGCCGAAGTTCTATTGAGACAGATCCTGGATTCCCTGCGATGAAACTGCGCTTCACCAAGATGCACGGCCTCGGCAACGACTTCGTCGTGATCGATGCCACCCGCGCCCCGGTCGAGCTGACCCCCGAGCGCGTCGCCGCCATCGCCGACCGTCATTTCGGCGTCGGCTGTGACCAACTGCTGGTGGTCGAGCCGGCCAGCCACCCCGGCGTGGATTTCCGCTACCGAATCTTCAACGCCGACGGCGGCGAGGTCGAGCAGTGCGGCAACGGCGCGCGCTGCTTCCTGCGCTTCGTTCATGAGCACAGGCTCACCGACAAGCGCGAGATCCGCGTCGAGACGCGCTCCGGCATCATCGCGCCGCGCCTGCGCGACGACGGACTGGTGACGGTGGACATGGGCGTGCCAGTGCTTGCGCCGGCCGATGTGCCCTTCGTGTCCGATTCCGACGCCGTGGTGCAGCCGCTCGCGGTGGGTGGCGAGACGGTGGCGATCACCGCGGTGTCGATGGGCAATCCGCACGCGGTGCAGGTAGTGGCCGACGTCGACAGGGCGCCGGTGACGAGCCAGGGAGCGTTGATCGAACGCCATGAACGCTTTCCTGCCCGCGTCAATGCCGGTTTCATGCAGGTGATGGATCCGCACCACATCCGTCTGCGCGTTTTCGAGCGCGGTGCGGGCGAGACCCTGGCGTGCGGCACCGGCGCCTGCGCCGCGGTGGTCACCGGCATCCTGCGCGGCCTGGTGGAATCGCCGGTGCGCGTCGATACCCGTGGCGGCACGCTGGAGATCGCCTGGGGCGGCGAGGGCGCGCCGGTGCTGATGACCGGCCCCGCCGTCACCGTGTTCGAGGGCGAGCTCGACCTCGCCTGATCGCTGCCTCGCCGCCATCGCACTTTCCGCCCCCCACCCGACCCTTGAACCGGGCTCCCTGCGCCCGGCTGGAGCTGCCTCGATGAATGCCGAAGACGTCGCCCGCTATCTGCGCGACAACCCCGATTTCCTCAGCGACCACGGTGAGCTGTTCACCCGCCTCACGGTGCCGCATCCGCGCCATGGCGGGCAGGCGATCTCGCTTGCCGAGCGCCAGTTGCATGCGCTGCGCGACAAGATCGGCCAGCTCGAGCAGAAGCTGTCCGAGCTGATCCGCTTCGGCGAGGAGAACGACGACATCAGCGAGAAGGTGCATCGCCTCGCCGTCGCCCTGCTCGGCGCGCGCAGCCTCGATGGCGTGCACCATGCCGTGTTCGTCAGCCTGCAGGAGGACTTCTCGGTGCCGCATGTCGCGCTGCGCACGTGGCGCAAGGTGGGAGGCGAAGACGAGTCCGTCGCAGTCGGCGAGGCGACGCGGCGCTACGTGGAGGGATTGCGCCATCCGTATTGCGGCGCACCGGACAACATCGAGGTGCTGGGCTGGCTGGGCGAAGCCGCGCCGCACGTGCGTTCGATTGCGCTGATCCCGTTGATCGGCAACGGTGCGACGATGGGCGCGCTGGTGCTGGGAAGTGCCGAAGCCGAGCGCTTCTACGCAGAGATGGGCACGCTCTACCTGGGCCGCATCGGCGACCTGGTGGCGGCGGCATTGGCGTCCTGAAGCACGTGTCCGAGGGCCCGACGCCCATTGCCGAGGGCTCGGCGCTGCCTGCCGCTGGCGAAGACTGGCTGGCCTGGCTGGCGACGCAGCGCCGTGCCGCCAGCCTGACCCTCGATGCCTACCGCAAGGATCTTGCCGCGCTGCACCGGCTGGCCGACGGACGCGACCCGGTCTCGCTGACGCCGCACGACATTCGCCGCTTCATCGGACGGCTTCATGCCGAGGGCCTGTCGGGCCGTTCCATCGCGCGCTGCCTGTCGGCCTGGCGTGGCCTGTACCGCTGGCTGATCCGGCAGCGCGGCCTGCGCGCCAACCCGGTCGAGGGCATCCGCGCGCCGAAATCGCCCCGGCGCCTGCCGCGGGTGCTGTCGCCCGACCAGGCCCAGGCGCTGCTCGACCCCGCGCCCGACAGCCTGCTCGACATCCGCGACGTGGCCATGTTCGAGCTTTTCTATTCGTCCGGCCTGCGCCTGGCCGAGCTCGCCGCGCTCGACATCGGCACAGGGCTCGAGCCCGCCGAAGGCATGGTCACCGTGACCGGCAAGCGCGGTCGCAGCCGCAGCGTGCCGGTGGGCGAGAAGGCCTGGGCTGCCTTGCGGGCCTGGTCGGCGGTACGCGACCGGATTCCGTGCGCCGGCGAGCCGGCCCTCTTCCTCACGCGCAGCGGGCGGCGCATGAGCCCGAGCGCCATCCGCAGCCGGCTCGCGGCACGTGCCCGCGCCCTGGGCCTGGGCGTGCATGTCCATCCGCACATGCTGCGCCACAGTTTCGCCAGCCATCTCTTGCAGTCGAGTGGCGACCTGCGCGCGGTGCAGGAACTGCTCGGCCATGCCAGCATCCGCAGCACCCAGGTGTATACGCACCTCGACTTCCAGCATCTCGCGAAGGTCTACGATGCTGCGCACCCGCGTGCGAAAAAGCACGATTCGGGAACTTGATACGGGTGCACCAGCCCCAGGTTGGGCATTTTTTCTCGGAGGCACGTGACGGGCTTCGGCTATTCTCGAAATTAGGGATTAGTAATTCATCGAAACCTAATAACAGGCTCGATTCACGAACGGCTTGAGCTCCCTGTTCCGTTCCGAACCGCGAAGGCCGTCATGCCGATCAGACCCGAAAACAACCCGCCATCCCCGCCGCAGGCCGGGGTCATTGCACACAGTGCCGCCGACGACTCGTCGCCGGCGCGCCTCCTGAAGCCGGTGGCGCTGCTGCTCGCGCGTCACGAGATCCGCAACCTCAAGCGCTGGTTCGACGAATTCGACCGCGACATCCTGCTGCCCATCCTGCTTGGCGAGATCGCCCTTTACAACATCGGCGCCCTGGAGAACGGTGCCGAAGGCGTGAAAGCCGACGAGGCGGGCAACAGCGGAGCGGACTGCGTGCTGCGGCCATGCAATGCCTATTCGATCGCCGCCGCGACCAGCCTGCCGCGCGAAACGGTGCGCCGCAAGATCGCGCGGCTGATCGAACTGGGCTGGATCACCCGCCTCGACAACGGCCACCTGTTCGTCACGCGCGAGGCGCTGGCGCATTTCGGCTCGATGCTCACCTCGCGGCAGTTGCCCGAAGTCATCGAGACGGCCGACCGGGCGCGACGCCTGATGGGCGACTGAGGACGACCGCAGCAGGCGCGCACCACAGCCCGCGCCGGGCGCCGCCGCTGTGGCGCGCTCAGGGCTGGCCGGTCGTGCGCGGACGATAATCCGGGTTGGGTTGCGGTTCGGCGCTGAGCAAGGCCGCCGCCATCAAGGCCAGGGCCAGCAACAACAGCATGAAGTGACGGCGCTGTGCGGCCGGGCCGGGCAGGCGACGCCGGTCGCTGTAATAGAAGTTGCGCAGGTAGCTCGCGCCCGCCGCGGCCATGGCGAGCAGCGCCCCGCCGAGCAGGCGCGACGCAGTGGCGTCGAACTGCCGGCCGGTGGCGGGACTCCAGCGGTCGGGCATGAAGAAGTCCGGTGCCTGCGTCAGCAGGTACAGCCCGCCGAGCAGGCACAGCATGAACATCAGCACCTGCAGCGTGCGCATGCGGCCGCGACTCTACTGCGCGAACAGGTCGGTGCCGCCGCCGGGGCGTGGCGGTGCCAGGCCGAAATGCTGCCAGATCGAATGCGTCGCCATGCGGCCGCGTGGCGTGCGCTGCAGGTAGCCCTGCTGGATCAGGTAGGGCTCGATGACGTCCTCGATGGTGTCGGTCGACTCGCCGATCGCTGCGGCGAGGTTGTCCAGCCCGACCGGGCCGCCGCCGAATTTCTCCAGCATCGCGCCGAGCAGCTTGCGGTCCATCAGGTCCAGCCCCAGCACATCGACATCCAGCATGCGCAGCGCCGCATCGGCCACCTCGCTGCTGATGTGGCCGCCAGCCTTCACCTCGGCATAGTCGCGCACGCGGCGCAGCAGGCGGTTGGCGATGCGCGGCGTGCCGCGGGCGCGGCGCGCGATCTCGAGCGCGCCGGCGTCGTCGATGGCGACGTTGAGCAGGCGTGCCGAGCGGCTGACGATGAACGCGAGCTCGTCCGGCGTGTAGAACTCGAGCCGCGAGACGATGCCGAAGCGGTCGCGCAGCGGATTGGTCAGCATGCCCGCGCGGGTGGTGGCACCGACCAGGGTGAAGGGCGGCAGGTCGAGCTTCACCGAGCGCGCGGCCGGCCCCTCGCCGATCATGATATCGATCTGGAAGTCTTCCAGCGCCGGGTAGAGGATCTCCTCCACCACCGGCGACAGGCGGTGGATCTCGTCGATGAACAGCACGTCCTGCGGCTCGAGGTTGGTCAGCAGCGCGGCGAGGTCGCCGGCGCGCTCCAGCACCGGACCGGAAGTCTGGCGCAGGTTCACGCCCATCTCGGCGGCGACGATGTGTGCCAGCGTGGTCTTGCCCAGGCCCGGCGGGCCGAACAGCAGCACGTGGTCGAGGGACTCCTGTCGCCGGCGCGCGGCCTGGATGAAGATCTCGAGCTGCTCGCGGATCTTCTGCTGGCCGACGTACTCCGCCAGTCGCTTGGGGCGCAGCGCGCGTTCGATCGCATCTTCCTGCCGGTCGGCGGGCTGGGCGGAGATCAGGCGCTCGGGCGGGCCGGCGCGCAGCTTGTCGGTTTCGATCATGGGATCGTGGCTCCGGAAACCCTGGAAGCCCGACTTGTGACAGCGGACCTGGCCGCGATCGCACGCCGGTCGCGGCCAGGTCCGCTCCGACGTGAAAATTGCGCGTACGGGTTCATGATTTCGACAATGCCTTCAGCGCCTGCCGGATGCCGTCCGACACGCCGACGTCCTCGGCCAGCCCTTTCATCGCGCCCAAGGCCTCGCGCTCGTTGTAGCCCAGCGCCAGCAGGGCGTTGAGGATGTCGCTCTTTGCGTCGGGCGCCACGCCCGGCGCGGCGGCGAGGCGGGCGCCGGCCACGCTGGGCAGCGCCTTGCCGAGTTTGTCACGCAGTTCCAGCAGCAGGCGCTCGGCGGTCTTCTTGCCGATGCCGGGAATCCTCACCAGGCGGCCGGCCTCCTGCAGCGCCACCGCCTGGGCGAGGTCATTCACCGACAGGCCGGACAGCACCGCCAGCGCCATGCGCGCACCGATGCCCGACACTTTCAGCAACTGGCGGAAGGTCGCGCGTTCTTCCTCGGTGGCGAAGCCGAACAGGAAGTGGCCGTCCTCGCGCACGACGAAATGGGTGTGCAGGCTGAGCTGAGTACCCGCCGCCGGCAGGCCGTAGAAGGTGCTCATCGGCACGTCGAGCTCGTAGCCCACGCCATGCACGTCGATCAGGATCTGCGGCGGATTCTTTTCCAGCAGGGTGCCGGTGAGGCGTCCGATCATGATGTTCCGGAGGAAGAGGTCTGTCTGGAGTCTACCAGCGCCGGCGGCGCGTCACGCACGGAAAGTGGCTTTTTGTACAGCATCGAGCGCTGCGATGCCTGCCGTAACATCGTCCTCAGCCGCTCCAGGCCAGCGTTGCGGCGAGAATCAGGCCGTGCAGATTGGCGGCGAGAATGGTGCGCCGGATGGCCGGGGCCAGCGCCAGCGGCTGTTCGGCGTGATGCAGGAGCTCGCGCGCGGCGGAGAACGACAGCACCAGGGTCATCGCCGCCGCCGCGGTCTTCTGCGGCAGACGGGCGGTCGCGACCATCGCGACCAGCCAGCCGTAGGCGAAGATGGCGATCAGCAGATAGCCCCACTTTGCCACCTGCGGGCCGAGCCGCACGACGATGGTGCGTTTGGCTGCCGCGGCATCGCCGTCGTGGTCGGGGAACTGGTTGATGAACAACAGGTTCGCCACCAATAGCGCGTAAGGCAGGCCGGCCGCCAGCGGCAGCGGTGCGAAGGTCTTGCGCTGCACGTAGTCGCTGCCCACCACCACCAGCAGCCAGCCCGCGGTGATCGCCAGCTCGCCCAGCCCCCGGCTCATCAGTGCCAGCGGCGGCGCGGAATAGGCCCAGCCGACGAAAAGCCCGGCCGCGCCGACGGCGAGCAGGCCCGGGCCGGAATGCCATGTCAGCCACAGGCCGACCGGAATCACGGCGGCGAGCAGGGCGTAGCCATAGCGGCCGATGGCGCGTTCGCTCAGCACGCCGTTCTGGATGAAGCGGCTGCCGCCGGTGAAGGGGAACAGGCGCCGGGTGTTCGCCGCGTCGGCGCCGCTGCGCGCATCGTGATAGTCGTTGATGACGTTGACGCCGGCATGGGCGACGAGGGCCGCCAGCAACGTGCCAAGCGCCGCCGCCACATCGAGCGGTACGCCGTCGCGGTGCGCGGCGGCCAGCCCGATCAGGCAGCCGACCAGCGTTACCGACAGGAAGGCCGGCCGCGTCGCGGCGACGTGGCGCGCGAAGCTGCTGGCGTAGCGTTCGGGGCGTGGCTCGCGCGGGCCGGCGGCGTCGATCACGGCGCGCTCACAGCAGCACGATGTCGAACTGTTCCTGGGTGTAGCTGGCCTCGGCGTGAAGCGAGATCTTCTTGTCGATGAAATCCGAAAGCATCGCCAGAGACTGGCTTTCCTCGTCGAGGAAGAGGTCGATGACGTCCGGCGCGGCGAGCACGCGGAACTCCTTGGCGTTGAACTGGCGCGCCTCGCGCAGCAGCTCGCGCAGGATCTCGTAGGCCACGGTGCGCGCGGTCTTCACTTCGCCACGGCCGCCGCAGGTGGGGCAGGGCTCGCACAGCAGGTGGGCGAGCGACTCGCGGGTGCGCTTGCGCGTCATCTCCACCAGGCCGAGCGCGGTGAAGCCGTTGATGCTCATCTTGGTGTGGTCGCGTGCCAGCGCCTTGCGGAACTCGTCGAGCACCATCTCGCGGTGCTCGGTGTTTTCCATGTCGATGAAGTCGATGATGATGATGCCGCCGAGGTTGCGCAGCCGCAGTTGGCGGGCGATCGCCTGGCTGGCCTCGAGGTTGGTCTTGAAAATGGTGTCGTCGAAGTTGCGCGCACCGACGAAGCCGCCGGTGTTCACGTCGACGGTGGTCATCGCCTCGGTCTGGTCGATGATCAGGTAGCCGCCGGACTTGAGATCCACCCGCCGCGCGAGCGCCTTCTGGATTTCCTCTTCGACGTTGTAGAGGTCGAACAGCGGCCGGTCGCCGCTGTAGTGTTCGAGCAGCGGCAGCACCTTGGGCGTGTATTCGCCGGCGAAGGCGCCGAGCTTCTGGAAGTTCTCGCGCGAGTCGATGCGGATGCGGCTGGTGTCGTCGGTGACGAGGTCGCGCAGCGTGCGCTGACCCAGGCCGAGGTCCTCGTGCAGTACCTTGGGCGGAAAGGTGCCGGTGGTGCTGTTGCCGATTTCGCGCCACAGCTTGCGCAGGTAGGCGATGTCGGCGGCCAGCTCGTCGTCGGTGGCCGATTCGGCCATCGTACGCACGATGAAGCCGCCCGGCTCCTCCGTGGGCACCAGGCGGGTGAGCCGCGTGCGCAAGGCCTCGCGCTCGGCCTCGTCCTCGATGCGCTGCGAGATGCCGATGTGCTTTTCCTGCGGCAGGTAGACGAGCAGCCGGCCGGCGATGCTGATCTGCGTGGACAGGCGCGCGCCCTTGGTGCCGATCGGATCCTTCAGCACCTGCACCGTCAGGCTCTGGCCCTCGGCCAGGATCTTCTCGATCGGGCGTGCGCCCTCGCCGTTCTGGCGGTCGCTCCAGATGTCCGCCACATGCAGGAAGGCGGTGCGTTCGAGGCCGATGTCGATGAACGCCGACTGCATGCCCGGCAGCACCCGGACCACCTTGCCGAGGTAGATGTTGCCGACGATGCCGCGGTTGGCGGTGCGCTCGACGTGCAGTTCCTGCACGACGCCCTGTTCGACGATGGCCACCCGCGTTTCCTGCGGCGTGCAGTTGATGAGGAATTCGATGCTCATGGTGCGCTGGGACAATGGGAAATGCGCAATGGCGCACGCGGGGTGTGCGCCATTGCGCATGGCTCATCGTAGGGCACCGTCGTCGCTGCCCTGCCCGGAGCGGGGTTGCCCCGTGCGGCGCGACGCTACAGAGGATAGCCGAAGGCGTCGAGCAATTGCGCGGTTTCGAACAGCGGCAGGCCCATGATCCCCGAGTAGCTGCCGCGGATCTCCTCGATGAAGATCGCCGCGCGCCCCTGGATGCCATAGGCGCCGGCCTTGTCCATGGGTTCGCCGGTGGCGATGTAGTGGCGGATGTCCTGGTCGCTGAGCGCGCGGAAGCGCACGTCGCTGATCGACAGGCGGCAGCGGGTGCGTTCGCCGTCGCTCAGCGCCACGGCCGTCAGCACGCGGTGGCTGCGGCCCGACAGGCGACGCAGGATGGCGTGGGCGTCGACCGCATCGGCCGGCTTGCCGACGATCTCGCCATCGACTTCGAGCGTGGTGTCGGCCGACAGCACCGGCTGGCGCAGCAACTTGCGCCACAGCACGCGGCGCACCCCGGCCTGCGCCTTGGTCAGGGCGATGCGCTCGACGTAGCGCTCGACGGCCTCGCCGGCCAGCGGAGTCTCGTCGACGTCGGCGTCGTCGCCGCGCTCGCCCGCGCGGAAGGTGAGGACGTCGAAATGGACGCCGATCTGGCGCAGCAGATCACGGCGGCGAGGGCTCTTGGAGGCAAGATAGATGCGCGGAAGATTCATCTGCGTGAGGCGTTGCTGACCTGGGCGACAACGGATCGGAAAAGGCAGACGGCTTGCCGGCATTTTACGCGCATTCGTGCGGAATGCCGCGGAGCTGTCAGTCCAGCGCCATGAAGTCGCGGCACGCCCAGCCGACGTTTGCGACACGGTAGGTCTGGTGGCGGGGGATGCGAGGAGCGGACGAGCACTGTTCGAGTCTCGAGCGCAGCGAGGTCGAGTTGCGCAGGACGCGGAGCGCATCCCCCGCCGCCAGACCGGCGTTGGAGGACGGGTTTGATCGTGAGGGAGTGTCTACTCACGATGATAGGGATGGTTGCGCAGCACCGTCCACGCGCGGTACAGCGCCTCGGCCAGCAGCGGGCGCACCAGGGCGTGCGGCAGCGTCAGGCTGGACAGGCGGATGGCCTCCTGCGCGCTGGCCTTGAACGCAGGAGCAAGGCCGTCCGGGCCGCCGACGACGAGCGCGACGTCCTGCCCCTCGCCCTGCCAGGCTTCCAGACGGCGGGCCAGCGCCAGGGTGCTGATGTCGGCGCCGCGCTCGTCGAGGACCACGCGCCGGCAACGCGGTGGCAGTGCCGCCTCGATGCGCGCGGCCTCGGCCATCATCATCGCCTCGACCGTCTTGCCGCCGGTGCGCGGCTCGGCCTTCACCTCGATGAGCTGCAGCGGCAGTTCGCGCGGCATGCGGCGGGCGAACTCGTCGAAGCCGGCGTCGACCCAGGCAGGCATGCGATGGCCGACGGCGACAATGAAGAGCTTCATGTGCGATATCGCCGGGGGAATGCCGGCAATCGGGTGCTCAGGCCGCGGTGCGCCGGATCGCCGGCGTGGTGGACCACAGTTCCTCGAGCTTGTAATAGGCGCGCACCGCCGGCTGCATGATGTGCACGACGATGTTGCCGAGGTCCACCAGCACCCAGTCGCCGCTGTCCTCGCCCTCGATGCTGATGACTTCGCCGCCGGCCTCCCTGACCTTGTCCACCACGTTGCGCGCGAGCGCCCGTGTCTGGCGGCTGGATTCGGCGCTGGCGACGACGATGCTGTCGAACAGCGCGGTGACCTTGGAGGTATCGATGGTTTCGATGTCGCGCGCCTTGATGTCCTCGAGGGCGGAAACGACGATCTGCTGCAGCGTGGGGGTGTCCATGGAGTGTCGGGTCGGGCTCAGCGGTAGAGGTTGTGCAGATCAATATAGTCGAGAACGGCGTCCGGCAGCAGGTAGCGTGCGCTGTGGCCGCCGCGCAGCAGGTCGCGGATCAGCGAGGCCGAGATCGCCAGCGGCGTCATGTCGAAGGGGATCACCCGGCCGGCGGGACGGTGCCGCAGTGCGGCGGGGTCGTTGGTGATGCGGTCGCGGCAGGCGGCATCGAGCGCAGGCGACAGCACCGCAGGCCAGCGCCGGCCATGCGGGGCGTAACCGGGCCGGTTGGCCACTGCGATGTGGGCGAGCGCGAAGAGTTCGGTCCAGCGGTGCCAGCTCGGCAGGCCGGCGAAGGCGTCCGCGCCGAGGATCAGCACCAGCGGGCGCTGGCGGCCGAGTTCGGCGCGAAGCCGCTCCAGCGTCAGTACCGTGTAGCTCTTCTGCGCGGCGCGCACCTCGCCGTCGTCGACTTCCAGCCCGGCGTTGCCGGTGATCGCCAGGTGGGCCATCGCCAGGCGGTCGTCGGCGGTGGAGCCGGGCACCCCGCGGTGCGGCGGCTGGCCGGCCGGGATCATGCGCACGCGCTCCAGCCCCAGCGCTTCGCGCGCCTCCTCGGCAAGCCGCAGATGACCGAGGTGGATGGGATCGAAGGTGCCGCCGAGCACACCCAGCGGCCCGGCTTCGGCCCCGTCGCCGAGCGCGGCGGGCTCAGTCGGCATCGCCGGCCTGGTCGTTGCGCGGTACGTCGACCGACGGCGTGGGGGAATTGTCGCCGGGCAGGCCGAAGACGTCCTTGGCGTTCATGTAGAAGCTGGCGAACACCACCGGCACCAGCACCAGCGGCACTGGCACCGACAGCAGGGTCGCCAGCGTGGGCGAGATCATGCCGACCACGCCGACCACCAGGCCCGGCAGCAGCGCGCCGAACAGCGCCAGGGCGATCGAATAGGCGAGGAAGGGACGCCAGTTGCGCAGGCAGGCATGGAAGCTGAAGAACAGCGCCTTCACTGCCGGCAGCTTCCACCAGCCGGCCAGCAGCGGCGCGAACCAGTAGGCCATCATCACCGGCGTCGACAGCGCCAGCGCGACGATGAGGGCGAGCGTCAGCGAAGGCTCGGCCGCGGCGGCTTCGTCGATCTTGCCGCCGGTCATGACGCGCATCAGCGCGCCGCCGTCGGCCAGGGTGGTGAGGAACAGCACCGCGAAGCTCGCCACCAGGTA
>SHNC01000139.1 GCA_004295105.1 Betaproteobacteria bacterium
CGAGCCGGACTGGCGGTGGCCGCGCGATCCGCCGGTGCGCTTTCGCAAGACGGTGCCGACGAGCTGGCTGGAGATCGTGCTGCGCGAGGGCAGGAACCGCCAGGTGCGGCGCATGACGGCGAAAGTCGGCTTGCCGACGCTGCGCCTCGTGCGGGTGGCGATCGGGCCGTGGCGGCTCGAGGGGCTGTTGCCGGGGCAGTGGCGCGACGTCGCGGTGCCGGAACCGCTGGTGCGCGATGCCAGCGCCGTGGTGCCCGTTCCGGGCGCATTGCGCCGGCGCGCGAAGGTCGCCCGGCCGCCGGCCGCGCTTGGCACGCCCCGTCGCAGGTGAAGGCGATAGAATCCGGGCCACTCATCCGCATCACACTCGGAATCGGGGAAATGGGCATTCTTTCGCAGTTCGGTCGGCGCATGCTCGGCGCCGTGGTCATCGCATTCGTATGCACGGCATCGGCCCGGGCCGAGCTCCCGGTGGCGGAGCTCGGTGTCGGCATGTACCGCATCGAGGCGGAAGTCGCGAACACGTTCCAGACGCGGCAGATCGGCCTGATGAACCGCAAGACCATGCCGCTGCAGCGCGGCATGGTGTTCGTCTTTCCCGAGGATGCGACTCACTGCATGTGGATGCGCGACACCTACCTGCCGCTGTCGGTGGCCTTCCTCGATGCGAAGGGCAGGGTGCTCAATGTCGAGGACATGCAGCCGCAGACCGAGGACAACCACTGCGCAGCCGGCGCGGCGCGCTATGCGCTGGAAATGAACATCGGCTGGTTCCGCGAGCGCGGCGTGAAGCCGGGCGACAGCATCCGCGGCATCGACAGGCTGCCGGCGGCGCGTTGACGACAGCCCGCGCGCGGGACCGCACAAGGCCCGAATAGCGGGGCTTTCCCCCGGTTTATCGGGCGCTGCCGCGGCACCCGCCACGACCATAATCTCCACACGTCGTCTGGCGTCCGCATCCGCGGGGATGCGGCGGGCGACCACCGGAGCCGGCCGTGGCCGAAGACAGCGATCTCGAGAAGACAGAAGCGCCATCGCCACGACGGCTGGAACAGGCGCGCGAGGAAGGGCAGATCCCGCAGTCGCGGGAGCTGTCGACGTTCCTCGTGACGATGGCCGGCGTGGTGTCGCTGTGGATGATGGGCGACTGGATGGGCGCGCGCATGCTCGCGCTGGTGCGCAAGGCCTTCGCCTTCGAGCGCGAACGCGCCTTCGATCACGTGCTGATGCTGGACGCGCTGCGCGACCAGCTCGAAAGCGCCCTGTTCATGCTGATGCCGCTGTTCGTCGTGCTGCTGGTTGCCGCCGTCGCAGCACCGATCGTGCTCGGCGGTTTCGTTTTCGCGCCGAAGGTGCTGGGACTGAACTTTGGCCGTCTGAACCCGCTGCAGGGCATCGGTCGCATGTTTTCGCTGCACGGCGTGGCCGAGATGGTGAAGGCCATCCTGAAATCGCTGCTGGTGGGCGGCGTGGCGGCTGCCGTGTTGTGGAACAACAAGGAGCACCTGTTCGACCTGATGATCGAGCCGCTCGAGGTCGGCATGCCCGATTTCGCCGACACCGTCGTGTTCGCCGCCCTGCTGATCGTCTCCAGCCTCGGCCTGCTCGCCCTCATCGACGTGCCGTTCCAGTTGTGGCAGTACCACAGCAAGCTGCGCATGACCAAGGAGGAGGTCAGGCGCGAGAGCAAGGAACAGGAAGGCGACCCGCAGATCAAGGGCCGCATCCGCGCGATGCAGCGCGAGATGGCGCGCCGGCGCATGATGGCGCAGGTGCCGAAGGCCGACGTGGTGGTGACGAACCCGACGCACTTCGCGGTGGCGCTGAAGTACGACGCTGACAAGATGGGCGCGCCCATCGTCGTCGCCAAGGGGCGCGGCGAAGTGGCGCTGAAGATCCGCGAGATCGCCGCGGAAAGCGATGTGCCGCTGCTCGAGGCGCCGCCGCTGGCGCGGGCGCTGTATGCGCACTGCGATCTCGAGGAGGCGATTCCGGCTGCGCTGTACACCGCGGTGGCCGAGGTCATGGCCTACGTGTATCAGCTCGACGCCTGGACGGCTGGCGGCGGACTGCCGCCGCAGGTGCCGACGAACCTGCCGGTGCCAGAGGACATGGACCCCGGCTCGCCCGACGGGTGAACGCCATCACCAACGTGACGCCACGCATGCACGACAACATGAATATCCGGACCGGGGCCTGACACATGGCCATCAACGACGCCCTCAACATCCGCCAGATCCTGACGCCGGCCAACCTGCGCCCGCTGGCGGCGCCGCTGCTCATCATCATGATCCTGTCGATGATGGTGCTGCCGCTGCCGGTGTTCCTGCTCGACGTGTTCTTCACCTTCAACATCGCCATCTCGGTGATGGTGATGCTGGTGGCGATGTACTCGAAGAAGCCGCTGGATTTCTCCGTGTTCCCCACGGTGCTGCTGGTGACCACGCTGCTGCGGCTGTCGCTCAACGTGGCGTCGACGCGCATCGTGCTGCTGCACGGCCACGCCGGCCCGGATGCGGCGGGCAAGGTGATCGAGGCCTTCGGCCATTTCCTCGTCGGCGGCAATACCGCGGTCGGCATCGTGGTGTTCGTGATCCTCACCATCATCAACTTCGTCGTCATCACCAAGGGCGCGGGGCGTATCGCGGAAGTGAGCGCGCGCTTCACGCTGGACGCGATGCCCGGCAAGCAGATGGCGATCGACGCCGACCTCAACGCCGGCCTCATCGACGACAAGGAGGCCAAGCGCCGGCGCAAGGAAATCGCGCAGGAATCGGACTTCTATGGCGCGATGGACGGCGCGTCGAAGTTCGTGCGCGGCGATGCGGTCGCCGGCATCCTGATCCTGGTCATCAACATCATCGGCGGCCTCTTCGTCGGCATCATCCAGCACAACATGGCGGTCGGCGACGCGGCCCACAACTACACGCTGCTGACCATCGGCGATGGCCTGGTGGCGCAGATTCCGGCCCTGATCATCTCGGTGGCGGCAGGCCTGGTGGTGTCGCGTGTCGGCGACGACGGCGATGTCGGCGGTCTGGTCATCGGCCAGTTGTTCTCGAACCCGCAGGTGATGCTGCTCACCGCCGCGATCATCGGCGTGCTCGGCCTGATCCCCGGCATGCCCAACCTCGTCTTCCTGCTGCTGGCGCTGTCGCTCGGGGCCTTGGCATGGACGCGGCGCAAGAAGATGGCCGAGGAGGCGGTCGCGTCCGCCGCGGCGCAGCCGGCGGCACCGGCGGCGCCGGGGCCCGAGGCGCAGGAGGCGAGCTGGAGTGACGTCGCACCGGTGGATGTGCTCGGCCTGGAGGTGGGCTATCGGCTCATCCCCATGGTCGACAAGGCACAGGACGGCGAATTGCTGAAGCGCATCCGCGGCCTGCGCAAGAAGTTCGCACAGGAAGTGGGCTTCCTGTCCGCGCCGGTGCACATCCGCGACAACCTCGAATTGCGGCCCAACGCTTACCGCATCGCGCTCAAGGGCGTCGAGATCGGCAGCGGCGAGGCCTATCCCGGCCAGTTCCTCGCCATCAACCCCGGTCGGGTATCGGGCACGCTGCCCGGACGCGAGACCAAGGATCCCGCCTTCGGTCTGCCGGCGGTGTGGATCGAGACCGGGCTCCGCGAGCAGGCCCACGCGCTCGGCTACACCGTGGTCGATGCGAGTACGGTGGTGGCGACCCATCTCAACCACCTGATCCTCAGCCACGCCGCCGAGCTGCTCGGCCGCCAGGAAACGCAGGCCCTGCTCGACCATATCGGCAAGGACGCGCCCAAGCTGGTGGAAGACCTCGTGCCCAAACAACTGCCGGTTGCCACCGTGCAGCGCGTGCTGCAGAACCTGCTCGAGGAGGGCGTCAATATCCGGGACATGCGCAGCATCATCGAGGTGCTGGCCGAGCATGCGCCGCGCACGCAGGATCCGGTGCAACTCACTGCGCGGGTGCGCGAGGCGCTCGGCCGCGCCATCGTGCAGTCGCTGTTCCCGGGCAATGCCGAGGTTCAGGTAATGGCGCTCGAACCGGGCCTGGAGCGCATCCTGACGCAGGCGATGAGCTCGGGCGGCGACGGCGGGGTGATCGAACCGGGCCTGGCCGACACGCTGCTGCGGCAGACGGCGCAGATCGCCCAGCGCCAGGAAGACATCGGCCTGCCGCCGGTGCTGCTGGTGCCGGCGCAGTTGCGCATGCTGCTGTCGCGCTTCCTGCGCCGCGCGGTGCCCACGCTGAAGGTCATCTCCAACAACGAAGTGCCCGAGTCGCGCACCATCCGCGTCACTGCGATGATCGGCGCGCAGGGCTGAGCCCTGGCCGGCGCGGGTCAGGTCGCGCATTCGACGGCCAGCACGGCCGAAGACCGCCTGGCACGTCATCGCGGTCCGCCGAGCCGACGCGAATAGACGGGGGAAAGGGCCTTTTTTCGCGCCTCGTCGCCGATGCCCGCGTGGTGATAATCCCGATCAGGCTGCGACCGATGTCCGGTCGCCGGGAGAGACACCATGAACGTGAAACGCTATTTCGCCCCCACCGCACGCGAGGCACTGCGCGCGTTGAAGGAGGAGCTCGGTCCGGAGGCCATCGTGCTGTCCAATCGGGCCGTCGAAGGCGGTGTCGAGATCGTGGCCCTGCCCGGCGATGCGGTCGGCACGCTGCAGGCCGCCGCGGCGAAGGCGAGGGCGGGCGCGGCGGCGCCAACTGCCGCCCCGGTCCGGCCCGCGCCGCAACAGCCTGTCGTACGGCCGGCTGCGCAGACGGCGATTCAGGCGACGGCTCAGGCGACCGACGACGACTTCCGCGTCAGCCTGTCCGGGCTTGCCGCGAACGCCCGCCTGGGGCAGGCCGCCAATGGTGCGCGCACGCCGGCCGAGGCGGTGATCCGGCCGTTCAATCCGCCGCGCATCGAGACACCGGAATTCATGCTCGCCACCCAGGCCGAGCGGACTGCGCGCGCGCGCGCGGCGGCGCTGCAGGCCGAACCGCAGGCGCCGAGTGCGGCGGCGGCGGCGGCCGCCGGTGCGGCCGAGGGTCGCGTACGCGAGCTTCAGGAAGCCAATGCACGGCTGATGGAGGAACTGGCCGGCATTCGCGGCATGATCGAGCGCCAGCTCGCCGGCTTTGCCTGGGGCGACACCCGCCGCCATGCCCCGTCGCGCGCCACGGTGATGGGCGAACTGCTCGAAGCCGGCTTCTCCGCCGACTCGTCGCGCCGGCTGGCCGAGGTGATCAAGGACAACGCGACGCCGGCCGAGGCCCGCACGTCGGTGCGCAGGGCGCTCGACAGCCTGTTGCGCGCGCGCACCGGCGAGGACGACCTGATCGATCGTGGCGGTGTGCATGCCCTGGTCGGCCCCACCGGCGTCGGCAAGACCACCACCACCGCGAAGCTCGCCGCCCGCTGTGTCGTGCGCCACGGCGCGAGCAGCCTTGCGCTGATCACCACCGACGGCTACCGCATCGGCGCGCAGGAGCAGTTGCGCATCTACGGCCGCATCCTCGGCGTGCCGGTGTTCGCGGTGCGCGATGGCGCCGAGCTGCGCCAGACGCTGGCCGGCCTGCGCGACAAGCACATGGTGCTGATCGACACCATGGGCATGAGCCAGCGCGACCGCATGGTGCCGGAGCAGGCGCGGATGCTCAACGACGCGGGCGAGGTGCGCCGCATCCTGCTGCTCAACGCGACCTGCCGCGGCGACACGCTCGACGACGTGGTGCGCGCCTACCGCGGCGGCGATCTGGCCGGCTGCATCTTCACCAAGGTGGATGAGGCCGCGTCGCTGGCGCCGGCGCTGGACGTGGCGATCCGGCGCAAGCTCGACATCCTGTTCCTGACCAACGGCCAGCGTGTGCCGGAGGATCTGCATCTGCCCAACCGTGCCTATCTGCTGCACCGCGCGATGCGCGAGCAGGCGGCGGATTCGCCCTGGCACCTGCACGACGACGAGGCCGGCCTGATGCTCGCCGCGGCCGGTGCGGGGGTCTGACATGGAACTACTCCCACGCTCACTGCGTTCACTGCCCCCAAAGGTGGCGGCAGTACGCCTGGGGCGGCCCGGCGCGTACTGGGCGGACATGCGCGAGGATCAGGCGGCCGGCCTGCGCCGGCTGTTCCGCCAGGCGCCTCCCCAAGTGGTGGCGCTCTATGCCACCGGCCGGCTGCACGCCGAGAACGCGGTCATGGCCGCCCATCGCATCGCCGGCCAGGCCGAGCGCGTGCTGCTCATCGACGAGGCGGAAGGTGACGCGAGCCTGGGCGCGGCGCTCGACCTCGGCGCCGGGCCCGACCTGCTGCAGTTGCTGGATGGGCGCACGCTGCTGGCTGCGGTGGTGCAGCCCGTTCCCGGCCTGCTCGGGCGGGTGCCGGCCGCTGCGGCGGCACTCGCGCTGCCGCTGCTCGACGACGCCCGGCGCGCCTGCCTGTTCGAGGCTCTGCGCATCCTGCATCGCCATGCGGGCTTCGTGCTGATCCACGCCGACGGCGCAACGGCCGACGCGCCTTCGCCCTTCGTCCACGCCGCGCCGCGCCGCTTGCTGGTGGCGGAGGCGAGCGCCTGTGGCGCCACCCAGGCCTATCAGGCGATCAAGCACCTGGCGGCAGGTGGCGCAGGGTCGGTCGATGTCGCGGTGTGCCGCGCCCGCAGCCGCAGCGACGCATCCGCCTTCTTCGCCACGCTCGACGCACTGGTGCGGCGCCACGTCGGCGTTCCGCTCGCCTGGCTGGGCGAGCTCGAGCGCGACGATCTTGCGGCCGGGCTTGCCCGGCCCGTGCTGGCGCCGCAGCGCGGGCCGCTGGCGCCCCCGGCTGCGCGACGGTATGCCGCCTGGGGGTGGATCCCGCCCGGCAATGCGAGGGGTATCTGAAGGAATCGATGACATGCGTGATCGACGCCGCTGGTAATGCCTGCAACAGTGCGGGAGAATGCAGGCCCGCAATCAGGATGGCGATGGTGCGCGTGTGCCCTTCCGCCACACCAAGACACAGGCTGAGTGGATGTACGACGCTGCCGGAAAACTCGACAAGGGGCACCTGGTGGAAGCCTATGCCTCGCTGGTGAAGCGCATCGCGTTCCAGCTCATGGCGAAGCTTCCCGCAAGCGTGGATGTCGATGACCTGATCCAGAACGGAATGATCGGGTTGCTCGACGCCATCGGACGTTACGAGGAAGGCCTGGGAGCGCAGTTCGAAACCTACGCGGTACAGCGCATCCGCGGCGCGATGCTCGACGGGCTGCGCGAGAACGACTGGTTGCCGCGCAGCCTGCGCCGCGACATGCGCCGCATCGAGGCCGCGATCAATGCGCTCGAGCAGCAGCATGGGCGCCCGCCGTCCGAGACCGAACTGGCCGAATCGCTCGGCGTGCCGCTGGCCGAATACCAGCAGATGCTGCAGGACGCTCGCGGTCACCAGCTCGTCTATTTCGAGGACTTCACCGAGGGCGAGGGCGAGGATTATTTCGAGCGCCACCTCGGCCAGCCGGAGGCCAATCCCCTCGCCATCCTCGAGGACGTGGACATGCGCCTGAATCTCGTGCGCGCGATCGAGGATCTGCCCGAGCGCGAGAAGCTGGTGATGGGCCTGTACTACGACGAGGAATTGAACCTGCGCGAAATCGGCGAGGTGCTGGGCGTGACCGAGTCGCGCGTGTGCCAGTTGCACAGCCAGGCAGTGGCGCGCTTGCGCGCACGCGTGCTGGGCGTCGGCGGCCCGGTGTCGGGCGGCGGCCGTCGCGGCCGGCCGCCCAAGAAGCCGGTGCAGAGCTGATGCCGAGGGGATGAAGGGGCGTCTTGCGCATGGATAGCATCAGCCTCGTCGGTGTCACGCTGGGTCTCGCCGCCATCCTCGTCGGACAGGCGCTGGAGGGCGGGCACATTTCGTCGCTGGTGCAGCCGACGGCTTTCCTGATCGTGATCGGCGGCACCCTGGGCGCAGTGATGCTGCAGAGCCCGCGGCGTACCTTCGTCGACGGCGTGCGCATGGCGCGCTGGGTGTTCGTGCCACCGGCCGTCAGTCACGAGGAAATCATCACGCAGGTTGCCGGCTGGAGCCAGATCGCGCGCAAGGAAGGCTTGCTGGTGCTGGAGAACCGTGCCGCGGCGCTGAGCGACCCCTTCATGCGCAAGGGTCTGCAACTGCTGGTCGACGGCATCGAGCCCGGACGTCTGCGCGAAGTGCTGGAGGTCGAGATCGGCGTGTGGGAGGCGCAGATGCGCCAGGCCGCGCGCATCTGGGAGGGGGCGGGCGGCTATGCGCCCACCATCGGCATCCTCGGCGCGGTGATGGGGCTGATCCACGTGATGGAGAATCTGACCGATCCGTCCAAGCTCGGCGCCGGCATCGCCGTCGCCTTCGTCGCGACGATCTACGGCGTGGGGCTGGCCAACCTGGTCTTCCTGCCGATCGCGAAGAAGCTGATGTCGCACATTTCCACCCTGGCGACGATGCGCGAGATGTTCGTCGATGGCATCGTCGGCATCGCCAACGGCGACAACCCGCGCATCGTCGAGAGTCGCATGCGCGGCTACGTGGCCTGATCCGCGCGGCGCGCCGCGGCGACACGAGCGAGGCTTCCCATGGTGCGTCGGGACAGGCGTGAGCGCAGGAAGGACGTGGAACACGACAACCACGAGCGCTGGCTCGTGTCCTACGCCGATTTCATCACGCTGCTGTTCGCCTTCTTCGTCGTGATGTATTCGCTGTCGTCGGTGAACGAGGGCAAGTACCGCGTGCTGTCGGACTCCATGGTGCAGGCGTTCCGCAACATCAACCTCAACGACAGCGGCCAGCAGATCATCATGCAGCCGATCACCAAGGCACCCGCCCCGTCGACAGCCGTGACGCCGGAACAGGAGGCGCAGCGCCGCGAGCAGGCCCAGCGCCTGCGCAGCATGGCCGACGACATCCGCCGCGTGCTGTCGCCGCTGACACGCGACGGGCAGGTGAGCGTGTCCGAGGGCGCCTTCGGCATCAGCGTGGAGATCAACGCCAGCCTGCTGTTCGCCCCGGCCGAGGCGGTCCTCGGCGACGAGGCGGTGCGCGCGCTGCGCTCGGTGGGCCAGGTGCTGGCGCCGGCGAGCTTCCCGATCACGGTCGAGGGCCATACCGACAACCGGCCGATCGCCACCCCGCGCTTTCCGTCGAACTGGGAGCTGTCGGCGGTGCGTGCAGCGTCGGTGGTGCGGCTGTTCATCGAGACGGGCGTCGCGCCCGACCGGCTCACCGCCGCCGGTTACGCCGATCAGCGGCCGGTGGCGCTCAACGCCACGGAGGAGGGAAGGGCACGCAACCGCCGCGTGACCATCCTGATCGAGTCGCGCGTGGCCGATGCGGTGCCGAGGGCGACTGGCCAGATCGCGCCCGACGACCCGATCCGAGCCATCCTGCCGCCGGCGACGAATGCAGCGCCAGGGCCGGCGCCGGCCGCCGACGAGCCCCCCGCGGCCACCGTCGAACCGGACGCGGCGCGGTAGCGCCTGAAAGCCGCCTGCTGTCGGCTGCCGGCGTGGGATTCGTTCGCGTGCCCGGCGGTGATGTGTTCGCCGGCGGCCCAGCGTGAGGTCAGCGCATCCGTTCCGGCCTGAGCTTCGGTGTGAGCGGTGAACCCTTGCGCGCGCGGCGATGTCGCAGCGGTTCGCGCTGTGACGGCTTGAGTTCGATCGTCACCGCCCTGCCGCCGCGACCGGTTCCTTCGATCGTCAGCACCGCATCGTCTGCCGGCACGGCGACTGCCGCCAGGCTTTCGCCGTCGTCCAGCGCCATCACGATCACGCCACGGCCGCCGCTCTGCGTCTTCATCTCGGGGCGCGGGAAGACGAGGATGCGGCCGTTCTCCGACGCGGCGGCGATCCAGTCGCCGAAGACCTTCGCTGGCGCCAGCACCTTCTCGCCCTTCTCCAGGCTCATGAAAGCCTTGCCTGCACGCTGGCGGCTGGTGGCATCCATCAAGCTGCACAGAAAACCGTAGCCGCCGCTATTGGCGAAGCAGTAGACCGCCTCGGGCGCATCGGTGACGACCTGCGCGAGCTTGCCACCGTCCTGGAAGTCGGCGAGCGTGGTCATCGGCACGCCGTCGCCGCGGCCGCCCGGCAGGTCGGACACCTTCACCGTGTAGGCGCGGCCGTTGCTGTCGATGACGACCAGCGGCGAGGTGGTGCGCGTCTCGATCACCGCGAAGCCGAAGTCGCCGGCCTTGTAGGTGATGCCGGCGGGGTCGATGCCGTGGCCCTGGCGCGACCGCACCCAGCCGTTCTTCGACACGATTACCGTCACCGGCTCGTCCGGCACCGAGATTTCGGCCGGCGCCACTGCGGCGACCGGCTCGACCAGCGTGCGGCGGTCGTCGCCGAACTTCTTCGCGTCGTCCTGGATCTCCTTGAGGATGAGCCTCGTCATCGCCGCGCGGCTGTCGAGGATGTGCTGCAGGCCGTCGCGCTCGTCCTTGAGCTCGGCGAGTTCCCTCTCGATCCTGAAGCCTTCCAGGCGGGCGAGCTGGCGCAGGCGGATCTCGAGGATGTCCTCGGCCTGGATCTCGGAGAGGCCGAAGGCGGCGATCAGCGCCGGCTTGGGTTCGTCCGATTCGCGGATCACGCGGATCACCTCCTCGATGTGCAGGAAGGCGATCATGCGGCCTTCGAGGATGTGGATGCGGCGATCGACCTCGTCCAGGCGGTGGCGGGTGCGGCGCTCGACGGTGACGAAGCGGAAGTCGATCCACTCGCGCAGGATCTGCACCAGGTTCTTCTGCTGCGGTCGGCCGCCATGGACAGGGCCATGGCCGATCATGGTCATGTTGACCGAGGCCGAAGTCTCCAGGCTGGTGTGGGCGAGCAGCACCGCCATGAACTCGTCGCGGTTCTGGCGGCTGGACTTGGGCTCGAGCACGATGCGCACCGGCGCCTTGTCGCTGGACTCGTCGCGCACCGTGTCGAGCACGCCGAGCACGAGCTGCTTGAGGTTCTTCTGCTCCTGCGAGACTTCCTTCTTTCCTGCGCGTGGCTGCGGGTTGGTCAGGGTCTCGATCTCGGACAGCACCTGCGCGGCAGACACGCCGTGCGGCAGCTCCTCGACGATTGCGCGCCACTGGCCGCGCGCGAGCTCCTCGATCTTCCAGCGCGCGCGCAGGCGCAGGCTGCCGCGGCCGGTGGCATAGGCCTCGCGGATGGTCTCGGGCGGGGAGATGAGCTGACCGCCGCCGGGGAAGTCGGGGCCCGGCAGCATGGCCAGCACGTCGTCGAGCGTCGCCTCCGGGTGGCGGATCAGATGGCAGGTGGCTTCGGCCACCTCGCGCAGGTTGTGCGGCGGGATCTCGGTGGCCATGCCGACGGCGATGCCCGAGGCGCCGTTGAGCAGCACGAAGGGCAGGCGGGCGGGCAGCAGTTGCGGCTCTTCGAAGGCTCCGTCGTAGTTGGGGATGAAGTCCACCGTGCCGCGGTCGATCTCCGCCAGCAGCAGCTCGGCGATCGGCGTCAGGCGGCATTCGGTGTAGCGCATCGCCGCCGCCGAGTCGCCGTCGCGCGAGCCGAAGTTGCCCTGGCCGTCGACCAGCGGATAGCGCAGCGAGAAATCCTGCGCCACCCGCACCATCGCGTCATAGACGCTGGAGTCGCCGTGCGGGTGGTATTTGCCGATCACGTCGCCGACCACGCGCGCGGATTTCACGTGCTTGGAGGTGGGCGACAGGCGCATCTCGTTCATCGCGAACAGGATGCGGCGCTGCACCGGCTTGAGGCCGTCCTCGACCTGTGGCAGCGCGCGCGACTTCACCACGCTCATCGCGTAGGCGAGGTAGGCGCGCTCGGCGTAGCGGTCCAGCGCAAGGCTGCCGTCGTCCTCGGGCTCGGGGTCCGGTGCGGCGGGCGGGGCAGGTGGGGGCGGCAAATCCGCGTCAGCCATGGACGCAGGCGTCTCGCCCGTGGCGGCTTGTGCCGGTACGACGGCGGCCGTTGGCGACGCGGCGGGTTCAGGCGCTCCGGAGGCGCCGAACAGGTCGGGAGTGTCGTTGCTCATGCTTGGTGATCTTCGCCTTCGTTCGGCGCGTTCCCTGCGTTCGTTCGCGCATCGATCGGTGTGCGGGTTTCGGCTGCGGCGGGCTGAGCTCGCGCCATCGAAAAGTCGGGCTCGAACAGGCGCAGCGCGTCGAGTGCGCGACAAGGCGTGAGGTTGTTATAAGGATTCGTATTCATGTGCAGGTCCTCCGGCGCTCAGACATCCGCCTCCACGCTGTCGCCCTTCTCTTCCATCCACGCGCGCCGGCCGGAGGCTTCGCCCTTGCCCATCAGCAGCGTGAACATCTTCAGCGTGTCGTCGAGTGCGCCGCTGCGCACCTTGACCGGCAGCACGCGGCGGGTGGCCGGGTCCATGGTGGTTTCGCGCAACTGATCGGGGTTCATTTCGCCGAGGCCCTTGAAGCGGCCGATCTCGATCGCGTCGGGCTTGAAGCCTTCCTTTTCGAGCCGCTCGCGGATGGCGAACAGCTCGCCCTCGTCGAGCGCATACAGGCGGCGCGGCGGGCGCTTCTTGCCCTGGGCGGGGACGTCTACCCGGTACAGCGGCGGCTGCGCCACGTACACATGGCCATGCTCGATGAGCTTGGGAAAGTGACGGAAGAACAGGGTCAGCAGCAGGGTCTGAATGTGCGCGCCATCGACGTCGGCGTCGGACATGATGACGACCTTGCCATAGCGCAGGCCGGACAGATCCACTGCGGCGTCGGCCTTGTGCGCGTCCACGCCCAGTGCCACCGCGATGTCGTGGATCTCGGCGTTGGCGAACAGGCGGTCGGGATCGATCTCCCAGGCGTTCTGCACCTTGCCGCGCAGCGGCAGGATGGCCTGCGTTTCCTTGTTGCGTGCCATCTTGGCCGAACCGCCGGCGGAGTCGCCCTCGACGAGGAAGAGTTCGTTGTCGGCGATGTCCTCGGATTCGCAGTCGGACAGCTTGCCGGGCAGCACCGCCACGCCCGAGGTCTTCTTCTTCTCGACCTTCTGCGCGCTCTTCTGGCGCGCGAGGGCCTGCCGGATCGACAGTTCGGCGATCGCCTTGCCGGCCTCGACGTGGTTGTTGAGCCAGATCTCGAACGGGTCGCGCAGTTGGGCCGAGACGAGCTTGACCGCCTCGCGCGAGTTGAGCTTTTCCTTCACCTGGCCCTGGAACTGCGGGTCGAGCAGACGCGCCGACAGCACGAAACTCATCCTGCCGCAGACGTCCTCCTGCTGCAGCTTGACGCCGCGCGGCAGCAGGGTGTGGTGGTCGATGAAGGACTTCATCGCCTCGAACACGCCGGCACGCAGGCCGGACTCGTGCGTACCACCGTTCACCGTGGGGATGAGGTTGACGTAGGACTCGCTCGGCACCGGCGACTCGTACCAGGCCAGCGCCCAGGCGGCGCCTTCGCCGGGGGCGAAGGACGGGTCGTCCTTTCCCGCGTACTTCTCGCCGGTGAAGATGGAGGCCACGGCCTCGACGTCGCCGGCGAGTTCCCTCAGGTAGCCGGCCAGCCCGTCCGGATAGGACCAGGTCTTGGTCAAGGCAGGGCCGGTCACCTGTTCGATGTCCAGCCGCACATTGACCCCGGAAAGCAGCACGGCCTTCGAGCGCAGCAGGCGCTCGAGCTCGGCCATCGGCACCCGCGGCGACTCGAAGTACTTCGCATCCGGCCACACGCGTACGCGGGTGCCGGTGTGTCGGCCACATTCGCCCTCGACACGCAGCGCGCCGATGGTCTCTCCCCCGTCGGAAAAGTCGATGCGGTGGATCTTGCCGTCGCGCCTGACCTCGACCTCGATGCGGGTCGACAGCGCATTGGTCACCGACACGCCGACGCCGTGCAGGCCGCCAGAGAAGGCGTAGGCGGAATTGCCCTCGCGCTTGTCGAACTTTCCGCCCGCGTGCAGGCGGGTATAGGCGAGCACCACCACCGGCACGCCTTCCTCGGGGTGCAGCCCGACCGGGATGCCGCGCCCGTCGTCGGCCACCGTGACAGAGCCGTCGAGGTGCAGCGTGACATGGATCTTCTTCGCGAAGCCGGCGAGTGCCTCGTCGGCGGCGTTGTCGATGACTTCCTGGATGATGTGCGCAGGACTGTCGGTGCGGGTGTACATGCCGGGGCGTTCGCGCACCGGCTCGAGTCCTTTCAGGACGCGGAAGGAGGATTCGTCGTACTGTTTGCCTGCCATGCTGCGGGGCCGTCCGGTTTCACGAAGGGCGAAAGGATAGCAGAGGCAGATGGCGAACTGAGACGGGAACTGAATGAATGTTCAGGCACTGCCGAGCATGCGGCCGCCGCGGGTGGGGTGGGCCTGTCCGTCGGCGTCGTAAAGCTGGGGCTGGTCGGCGGCAGCGAGCAGCACCGAGAGTGCGGCCTGGTTGCTGGCCATGCGCTCGAGGATGAGTTTGCCGTTGATGGCGTTGCGGTCGCGCGCAGTGCGCGCCAGCTCGAGCAGTTCGGTCCAGCGTGCCAGCACGCGGGGCAAGCCGGCACACAATTCGCGCATCGCCGCGTCGGAGTCGCGATGGCCGAGTCGGCCGAGCAGCAGCGCGCGATCGTCGTGCAGGCGCTGCAACTGGCGGTAGCGGTCGCTCTTTTCGTGCGACAGCGTGAGCAGGCCATCGCTGTCGCCGGCAACCAGCAGCGCCTCCTCGCGGTCGAGGACGGCGATGAACTCGCGCAACTGGATGAGCTCGGCCTCGACGAGCAGCGCCAGCCGCTGCATGTCGGCGGGCGTGGGGGGCTGCGATCGACGGTTCATCGCGTTTCCGTGTCGTCCGTTGCGGCAGGGTCGGCGCGACGCCGCCGACCGGGTCAGCCCTGCCGGCCGAGCATCTCGCGCACGCTGGCGATCAGGCCGTCGGCGACCCGATTGGCGTCGACCTTGAAACGGCCATCGGCGATGGCCTGGCGGATCTCGTCCACCTTCTTCTGATCGATCGCCGGGGTTTCGGCCATCGCCGCCTCGGCCTTCTGCAGGCTCGACGACAGCGACGACAGTTCTACCTTGTCCGACGCGGCAGCAACGGTGGTCGACGCGTTCTGGCTGGAAACCGACGCGCGGTTCCTGGCCTCGTTCGCAGGGCTGGTCGCAACCGGTTTTCCTGAGTTCTCGATTTTCATGATGCTTTCCCGGACAGAATGTCTCAGACGGTGTAACGGCCAGCCTTGACCGAACTTTAGCGCTGAAACACGGAAATCTTTCTCAGAACGCGACCTCGACACTGCCTCCTGCCCGAGCGGTGCCGGTGACGACCTGACCGTTCGCCATTCTCACACGAACGGACTCGCCCGGCGCGGCATTGTTCAGCGCGCGGCCTTCGCTGGCGACGCGAAAGCCCGTTCCGGTACTGATCACCTGCACCGGCTGCCCCTGCTGCACGGCCGGCGGGATGCGCAGCATCTCGCCGCGCAAGGGCACGCCCGCTGCGATCGCGTGGCGCGTGTGGTGACCGATGGCCTGGGCGGCGTCGGTCAGCGTGTTGTCGGGCAGGGCGGTGAGATCGCCGTGGCGCAGATCGAGGTCGTCCGGCCCGACGATCTGGGCGGCCCGCAGCGGCCGTTTCGTGATGAGGTGCTCGGCCAGCACTGCGATGTGAGCCTGCAGGTAGGCCGTCCAGGTGACGGGCGAGTCGCAGCGCACGCCGACGCTGATCCTTCCCCAGGCACGCGTGCCGCCTGGCAGGAAGGGCACGAGGGCCGCGCAGGGCGGCAACTGGTTGCGCGCATCGAGCGGACTCAGCGTGATGCTGACCTGCCCCGGCAGGCCGCGGGTTTCGCGCTCCAGAAAAGCCCGGACCACGCTGCCCACGGCTTCGGGCGACTGCTGCGCGTGCGCCGTCGGACCGTGCACCGTGGCCGCGAGCGCGGCGTACGCGAGTGCTTTGCGAATGTGGCGCCGCGACCGCGGGAAGCGTGCATGTCGCGCCAGGTCGGCGCGTTTCGATTGGTCGTTCATGGCGCGATTGCATCATGGTCCCGATGCCGCAGGCAACACGGCGGCAAAGATTGCCGCGAGCGGCAAGGGGGGCTGCCGGCCCGGCCTGTGGCGGCGAAATTGGCCGGGGATTTCTCGCCTTATCGGCCGAAGGGGACCACCCCTGCATCACTACCATGTCTGGCATGGAAGCTGCACGGCTTCCGCAACCCGTCGGCGTCCCGTCCATATGTTCCGGGGCGCAACGCAAGCATCCGAGGTGAGGCGATGAAGACCCTGCTCGACAAGCAAATGAATTTCCATCTGAGCGCGCTCAACCTGCAGGCCCATCGTCAGCAACTCCTGGCATCGAACATCGCCAATGCCGACACCCCCAATTTCAAGGCGCGCGACATCGACTTCCGCGCCGCGCTCAACGAGGCGCTGGCGCAGCAGACCAGCGGGGTGGCGCTGACCACGACGCGGCCGGGTCACCTCGCTTCGGTCGAGGGCGGTTCGCTCGAGAGGCTGACCGGCTACCGCACCGAACTGCAGTCGGCGGTGGATGGCAACACGGTGAACATGGACGTCGAGCGTGCCGCGTTCGCCGAGAATGCGCTGCGCTACGAGGCCAGCATCACCTTCATCAACGGCATGTTGCGGTCGATGAACACCGCGATCACCGGCCAGTAAGGACGGAGGATCGATCATGAGCATGCTCAACGTCTTCCAGATCGCCGGCTCTGCACTCAATGCGCAGTCGCTGCGGCTCAATACGACCGCGTCCAACCTCGCCAACGCCGACAGCGTCGTCGGCGAGGACGGCCAGCCGTACCGCGCCAAACAGGTCGTGTTCGCAGCCCGGCCGGTTGCGGCCGGTGCAGCGTCGATCGGCGTGCAGGTCACGCAGGTGGTCGAGAGCACGGCGCCGATGCGCCTCGTCTATGAACCGAACAACCCGGCCGCCAACGCCGACGGCTATGTCGAGATGCCGAACGTCAATGTGGTCGAGGAAATGGTGAACATGATCTCGGCCTCGCGTTCGTACCAGAACAACGCCGAGGTGATGAATACGGCACGGACCTTGCTTCAGCGTACCTTGCAGATCGGACAGTAAGCGCCGAACCGGAATGAACGCCGAACGCAGGAGAATTCGATGAGCACCGTATCCAGCACCCAGACTGCGCAGAGCGTGATGAGCAGCCTGGCCCGCAGCGACAGCGCCACGCCGGCGACCAAGCCCGAGGAGTCGCGCTTCCTGACTTTGCTGACGACACAACTGCGCCATCAGGATCCGATGAATCCGATGGAGAACGCCGAGATCACGTCCCAGCTCGCGCAGATGAGCACGGTCGACGGCATCGAACGCCTGAACAAGATGTTCCAGGCCTTCGTGGATGCGCAGGATACGAGCGACTCGATGCAGGCGGCCGCGCTGGTCGGCCACGGCGTGCTCGTCGAGGGGCGCAAGCTGGCGCTGACCAGCGCCGGCGCGGTCGGCGGCTTCGAGATCGATGCGGCGGCCGACAAGGTCGTGCTGTCGATCAAGGATGCCGCGGGCCTCGAAGTGAACCAGATTCCGTTCGCCGCCGTCGCCGCCGGCAGCCACAACTTCACCTGGGACGGCACCAGCCGCGACGGCTCGCGTGCCGCCGACGGCGTCTACACCATCGAGGTCACCGCGACCCGCGAGGGCGAAGCCGTGACCGGCCGGCCGCTCGAGTTCGGTGCTGTGTCCAGCGTCATTCGCGGGCCCGGCGGCACCGACTTCCAGGTCGGTTCGCTCGGCATCTTCAAGTACGACGACATCAAGCAGATCCTCTGATCCGGAGCCCCGATCATGTCTTTCCAGCAAGGTTTGAGCGGCCTGAACGTCTCCTCGAAGGCGCTCGACATCATCTCCAACAACGTTGCCAACACGAACACGGTGGGCTTCAAGAACGGCTCAGCGGACTTTGCCGACGTCTATGCGGCGTCGCTGAGCGGTACGGTGTCGGACAAGCAGGTCGGCGCCGGCGGCACGCTGTCCGCGGTGCGGCAGACCTTCGCCCAAGGCAACCTGACGACCACCAACAATCCGCTCGACCTGGCGATCAACGGCAACGGCTTCTTCATGATCGACCGCGACAACGGCCCCAATGCCTACACGCGCAACGGCCAGTTCGATCTCGACAAGGACGGTTTCATCGTCACGGCCACGGGGGAGCGGCTGATCGGTTATCAGAGCATTCCCGACGCGGGCAGCCGGCTGCCGACCGAGATCGGCGGACTCAAGCAACTGCAGATTCCCAATGTCAGTTCGGCACCGGTGCCGACGAGCAAGGTCGTGATCGCCGGCAATCTCGACGCCGAGGCGCTCAGCCCGGCAGAGGCCTTTCCGCTGCTCGATCCGTTCCCGACCGCGACCGACTGGCGCGACGCGCGCACCTACAACTTCAGCACCTCGATCCAGGGTTTCGACAGCCTCGGCAAGTCGCACGAGATGACCTTCTATTTCGTCAAGCAGCCCGAGGCGACGGCGCTGAACACCTGGGACGTCTATGCAAGCTTCGATGGCGCCCGGCCGGACACGGCTCCGCTGCTGACACTGAATTTCACGACGTCCGGGCGCCTGGACACGGCGTCGCCGGCGAGCGTGACCTGGAACGTCGATACAGCCCTGACGCCGGATGCGGCGGCGATTGCGACCGTGCTCGACTTGACGAGCATGACCCAGACCGGCGGCACGTTCCTGATCAACGACATCAACCAGGACGGCCGGCGCGCGGGTGAACTGGCCAGCCTCAGCGTCGACCAGAGCGGTCTCATCGTCGGCAGCTATACCAACGGCCAGACCTACAACCTCGGCCGCGTCGCCCTCGCCACCTTCCGCAACGCCAATGGGCTGAATTCGCTGGGCAACAACCTGTGGGAAGCGACCAGCAAATCCGGGCCGGCGTTCGAGAACGGTCCAGGGGAGGGCCTCAATGGCGTGATCTCGTCGAGCACCATCGAGGAGTCCAACGTCGAGCTGACCCAGGAGCTGGTGCAGATGATCATCCAGCAGCGCAATTACCAGGCCAATGCGCAATCGATCAAGACGCAGGACGCCATCCTGCAGACGCTCGTCAACCTGCGCTGAGCCCGGCACGAGGACGGGAGGCTGAATCATGGATCGCCTGATCTATACCGCGATGACCGGTGCGAAGGGCACCATGGACCAGCAGGCGGCGGTTGCGCACAACATCGCCAACGCCACCACCACCGGCTTTCGCGCCGAGTTGCACAAGCTGCGCGCGGTCGAAGTGCAGACCGAAGCACTGCGCACACGCTCCTTCACTGTCGATGCCAGCGTGGTCAACGACCATTCGGCCGGGCCGATGCAATTCACCGGCCGACCCTACGACGTGGCGGTGGCCGGAAAGGGCTGGCTTGCCGTGCAGATGCCCGACGGCAGCGAGGCCTACACCCGCAACGGCAGTCTGGAGGTCAGCGCCAATGGCATCCTGCAGACGCGCGACGGTCGGCCGGTGGTCGGCGATGGCGGGCCGATCTCGATCCCGCCCGACAACGAGATCAGCATCGGCAACGACGGCTCGATCTCGGCGCTGCAGCCGGGCCAGCTCGGCGTAGTCAATGTGGTGGCGCGGCTCAAGCTGGTCAATCCGGCGGAAGAATCCCTGGTCCGCGGTGACGACGGCCTGTTCCGCCTGCAGCAGGGTGGCGCTGCGCCGGCCGACGAGGCGGTGCGCGTGGCCGGTGGCTACCTTGAAGGCAGCAACGTGAACGTGGTCGACCAGATGGTGCAGATGATCTCGCTCGGTCGCCAGTTCGAGATGCAGACGCGCATGCTGACCACGGCCCAGCAGAACGACCAGGCCGCGTCGAAAGTGCTGTCGGTCGGCTGATAACGCGAAAAGAGGACTACAACATCATGATCCGCTCCCTGTGGACCGCCCGCACCGGCCTCGACGCCCAGCAGACGCAACTCGACGTGATCTCGAACAACCTGGCCAACGTCTCGACCAACGGCTTCAAGCGCCAGCGGGCCATCTTCGAGGATCTGCTGTACCAGACCATCCGTCAGCCCGGCGCCCAGTCGACGCAGCAGACGCAGATCTCCAGCGGTCTGCAGATCGGGACCGGCGTCAAGCCGGTGGCGACCGAGCGCATCTTCACCCAGGGCACCCTGCAGCAGACCGGCGGCTCGCTCGACGTGGCGATCCAGGGCAACGGCTTCCTGCAGGTGACGATGCCGGACGGCACAACGTCCTATACCCGCGACGGTGCCTTCCAGCTCGACAACCAGGGCAATGTCGTCACCGCCAGCGGCTACCTGCTGGCCGACAACATCAACATTCCCGCCGACGCGAAGTCCGTCACCATCGGCAAGGACGGCACGGTGAGCGTGTTGCAGGCCAATGCCACCGCCCCGGTGCAGATCGGCGCCATCCAGCTTGCCACGTTCATCAATCCCGGCGGCCTCCAGAGTCTGGGTGAGAATCTGTTCGCCGAGACGGCCTCCAGCGGCGTCGCCACGCCGACGCAGCCGGGCACCAACAGCGCTGGCGTGCTCAACCAGGGCTACGTCGAGACCTCCAACGTCAATGTGGCCGAGGAGCTGGTGAGCATGATCGTGACCCAGCGCGCCTACGAACTGAATTCGCGCGCGATCTCGACTTCCGACCAGATGCTGAGCCGGCTGACGCAGCTTTGAGGAAATCCATCATGAACACGTCCGGCGCACTCGTACTGGTCGGCGCCGTGCTGCTGTCCGGTTGCGCTTCGATCTATTCGACGCCGCCCACCGCGGTGCATCAGCCGATGACCGCGCGGCCGGAGGCGCGGCCGCAGGCGATGCCGGCCACTGGCGCGATCTTCCAGCCCGGCTATGGCAAGCCGCTGTTCGAGGATCGCCGGGCGCGCCATGTCGGCGACACGATCACGATCAACCTGGTGGAGCGCAATACCGCGCAGAAGAACGCCAATGCCAGCGCCGGCCGCGAGTCCAGCCTCACTGGGGGCATCACCGCGAGCTCGCGGCTGCCGCTGGGCGGGCTCGCCGGGCTGAACGCCGAGGCTGGCGTCACCTCCGACTTCACCGGCACGGGCGCGGCGGCGGCCAACAACGCCTTCAACGGCACCATCACGGTGACGGTGATCGACGTCTATCCCAACGGCAATCTGCTGGTGTCGGGCGAGAAGATGGTGGCGATCAACCAGGGCAACGAGTTCATCCGTTTCTCCGGCGTCATCAACCCGAACTCGGTGACGGCCGCGAACTCGGTGCAGTCCACCCAGGTGGCCGATGCGCGCATCGAGTATCGCGGCAGCGGCTTCATCGACGAATCCAACACGATGGGCTGGCTGCAACGCTTCTTCGTGGCCATCCTGCCGTTCTGAGGCGGCGACATGCTGAATCGTCCTTTTTCATTCGATCGACTGCTGGCGGCAAGCCTTGCCGGCCTCTTCCTCGTACTTGCACCGCCGGCCGCGGCCGAACGCCTCAAGGATCTCGCTTCGATCGCCGGCGTGCGCGACAACCAGCTCGCCGGCTACGGTCTGGTCGTGGGCCTGGACGGCTCGGGCGACCAGACCACGCAGACGCCCTTCACCGTGCAGAGCATCCTCAACATGCTGGGTAACATGGGGGTCACTCTGCCGGCCGGCACCAACCTGCAATTGAAAAACGTGGCCGCGGTGATGGTGACCGCCACGCTGCCGCCCTTCGCGCGGCCCGGGCAGGCGCTGGACGTGACCGTGTCGTCCATCGGCAACGCTAAGAGCCTGCGTGGCGGCACCCTGGTGATGACGCCGCTGAAGGGCGCCGACGGGCAGATCTATGCCATCGCCCAAGGCAACATGGTGGTGGGCGGCGCGGGCGCATCGGCCGGTGGCGCCTCGCAGACCATCAACCATCTGTCCGCCGGCCGCATTCCCGCCGGCGCCACCGTGGAGCGCGCCGTGCCCGCGTTGGTGGGGCAGGGCGAACATGTGGTGTTCGAGCTCAAGGACACGGACTTCGGCACTGCGCGCCGCGTCGTCGACGCGATCAACCTTGCCGCGCCCGGTGCGGCGCAGGCGCTCGACGGCCGCAGCATCCAGGTGCGCGCGCCGGTGGATTCCACCGCCCGCGTGGCCTTCCTCGGCCAGATCGAGAATCTGGAGGTGACGCCCGCACTGCAGGCGGCCAAGGTGATCGTCAATTCGCGCACCGGCTCGGTGGTCATGAACCAGAAGGTCACGCTGCAGAACTGCGCGGTGGCGCATGGCAATCTGACGGTGACGGTGAATACCGAAGCGCAGGTCAGCCAGCCGGCGCCGCTGTCGGGCGGCCAGACGGTGGTGACGCAGCGCGGCCAGGTCGACATCGATCGTGAGGGCGGCGCGCTGTTCAATGTGAAAGGCGGCGCGAACCTTGCCGACGTGGTGAAGGCGCTCAACGCGCTCGGCGCCAAGCCGATGGATCTCGTCAGCATCTTGCAGGCGATGAAGTCGGCCGGTGCGCTGCGCGCCGAACTCGAGGTCATCTGAGGTCGCGGCGATGACGGCAGCTCGCATCAACGCCGGCGTGCAGCTCAACGCCTTCGATCCGAACGCGCTCGGTGACCTGAAGCGCCTTGCGCGGACCGACGGTCAGTCCGACCAGGCCCTGCGCGCAGCGGCGAAGCAGTTCGAGGCCCTGTTCGTGCAGATGGTGATGAAGTCGATGCGCGACGCCACGCCGACCGGTGGCCTGATGGACAGCGAGCAGGGCCGGCTGTTCCGGGGCCTGCTCGACCAGCAACTGGCGCTGAACATGGCGCAGAGCAGGGGCACCGGCTTTGCCGAGACGCTGTATCGGCAACTGGGCGGCAAGGCGAGCGGCGCCACCCTCGATGCGATCGCAGCCGGCAGTGGTGGCGACGGCGGCCCCTCCGGCGGCTTCGACCTCGCCAATGTCGTGCGCCGGGCGGCAATTCCTGCCGTCCGCGCGGCGGCGGCGGAAAGCGCTGCCGGTGTGCTTGCCGCTTCGCCGCAAGGC
>SHNC01000058.1 GCA_004295105.1 Betaproteobacteria bacterium
TGGCGCCGTGCAGGATGGAGTCTTGCATCGAGACCGGCCGGAGGGAGATTGTGGGCGAGGCAGCGTTCATGATCTGTGGGAAAAGGCGGCCGCCGAGGTACGCGCGGCGGCCGGCCACGGTCGGTGGGCGGTCAGGATGCGCCGGGTTCCATCTGGGATTGCAGGTAGTTCTGCAATCCGACGCTGTCGATCAGCCCGATCTGCGTCTCGAGGTAGTCGATGTGCTCCTCGGTCTCTTCCAGGATGTGCTCGAGCAGTTCGCGGGACACGTAGTCACGACAGGATTCGCAGTAGGCGATTGCCTCGACGAGGTCCGCCCGCCCGCCCTGTTCGAGCTTGAGGTCGGCCTGCAGGCACTCCGGCACGTTCTCGCCGATCATCAGCTTGTTGAGGTTCTGCAGGTTGGGCAGGCCTTCGAGGAACAGCACCCGCTCGATGAGGCTGTCGGCGTGCTTCATTTCTTCGATGGACTCGTCGTATTCATGCTTGCCCAGCTTCACCAGGCCCCAGTTCTTGTACATGCGTGCGTGCAGGAAGTACTGGTTGATGGCGGTGAGTTCCGTCGTGAGCTGCTTGTTGAGCAACTGGATCACCTTCTTGTCGCCTTTCATGTGGCCTCCGGTACAAGGGAAAACGGGGAGTGCAACTGCGTCTGCAGGCGCAGGCCCGAGCCATCGCCACCGTCGGGCCGATTCAGCGCATCGCGCAGGCACTGGTGGGCACACTTGGCGCAGCGCCCGCATTCCGCGGTCACGCCCAGTGCCTCGCGCAGATGCCGCAGCCGGGTCATGCCGCTTCGTGCCGCCTCGAAGATGTGCCTTTCGGTCACTGCATTACAGACGCAGACGTACATAGTCTAGCCTCGCCAGAGAGCCTTGCCTAAGCCGGGAAGAATTACTTGGTCAGAATCAGCTTGCCGCTGCGCGTCGCGCGCAGCACGTACCATGTGCCCAGGTGCTCGATGTGCACCGCCTGACTCCCGCCGAGAAGTTCGGCGCTCGACAGCGTCCGCATTGCCTCGGGGCTCGCGCCGGGTGCGGCGGCGGGCAGTTCGGGGGCGGAGGTCAGCGGTGCGAAGCAGGAAATTTGGCTCACAGTATCGATCTTGCAAACAACAATGATTCGCATTTAACCATTTGCCGGTTTGGCCGTCAAATGGCAACTGCGTTGCGGTGTCGCATGCGACGCATCCGACGACTGTGGCGTGTCCGGCAACTCAGGCGCGGTCGGTGACCTCCGCCGGCTTGTGCGCCTTACGGCAGCTTCAGCAGCACCCGCAACCTGGGGTCGATCGGGCCTTCGGGCAGGTAGCCGATCGCGGCACCGTCGTTGGTCAGCAGGTTCGTAAGCTCCGCGGGGCTCTTCACTTCGCGTGGCGGCAGGGCGCGGCCGGTGAATACCTGGCGCGACCAGTAGGCGCGGATCTGGCTGGGGTTCTTGCCGGTCAGCAGCTCATAGAAACGGTCGCGTGTCGGACCACTGGGGAGGTCGAACAGGGCAACCGGCGTGCCGTCGTTGAGCGTCGTGCGTCGTCCGAGGTAGAGCTGGCTGGCTTCCTCGACCGTCAGACCGGGGATGCCTCCCGTCGCGGAGGTGACGAGCACGACATCGGCCGCCCGCGCGGGGACGGCGAACGCCATGGCACCGGCGAGCAGCAGCACGGCCGATCGAAGGCGGCAATGAAGGCTAGAAGGTGACATCGACGGACAGGCTCAGCATGTTGATCGAGCGGCCCCCCATGCGGCCGGCGGCAGCCTCGCTTGCCGGATCGAAGGTTCCCCAGGCGTCGTCGGCGGTGCGGGCACGGGTGAACTCGGCCTTGACTGCAGCGTTGTCGTGCACGTCCCAGCGCACGCCCGCAGTGATGCTGCGCTGGGCGAGATTGCGCGAAGCGTTGAAGCCGGCGAGACCGCTGCGCAATTCGTCGAACTCGGGTACGGGGGGCAGGCTGCGCAGTTGCTCGGCCCCGATCACCGCCTCGTCCTGGGAGTGGCGCGCAATGACCACGTATGGCGTGACCGGGCCGAAATGATAGCCCGCCGTGAGCTGCCACGCGTGCGCGCTGTTTGCATAGCGCTGGGCCTGTCGTCGCGCATACTCGCCGATCACCAGCCAGCGGCCGTCGTCCCAATGGAAACCGGCGGAGCTGAAGCGGACGATGCCGTCGTCGCCCGACATCTGGGCGACGATCTCGTTGCCGCCAAATGCCCGCAGGTCCGGTGACCGCAGGATCGGGGCGAGGGTGGTGTAGAAAGGATCCTGCCAGTTGATTTCGAGCTTCGCTTCGGCGTGGCCCAGATGCACCGAGAAGTCCCCGCGCGACAGGGTCAGGTTCGCGCCCGCGACGCGCCTGAGGCGGGCCTTGGTGTCCGGATAGAGCGATATGCGACTGGTGCCGAGGAAGGGGTGGAACTCGATGTCGGTATCGCCGGCACGCACGCGGTAGAGCAGGTCGAGGCCGTCGAGGTCGGCAAACGGGCTCAAACCGTACACTTCTTCCGGCGGACGTACCCAGGGGTGGGCGTAGTTGACGTTGATCGAGTCGGACTGCATGAAGAAGGGAATGCGCAGGCGGCCGAAGCGTGCGGTGACTTCCGGCGTGAATTCGTAGCTGAGGAAGGCCAGCGTGGGCCTGGGGCGGTAGTTGCCGTCGGTATTCTCGCGACTGATGACCTGCACGACGGCGGCGCTCGATTCGCCCAGGCGCAGGTTGCCCTGCACGCCGACGACCGAATCGGGCCCGGTGTCCGGCCTTTCATTGCCCGGCCGGTCCATGCCGACGCGGGTGAAGCGCATGTCCGCCTCGTCGGTGGCGACGATGCCCACCGTCGCGAAGCCCGACAGGCTCAAGGCGGGCCGGTCGTCGCTGGCGGCCGCCGCCAGCGCCCACAACGTGAGCGCCGGGATGATTGCCCATTTCATACGATCATGCCCCCAGTGGCATTTGCTTGTGCTGCAGATCCTGCGCGCTGTGCGCGTCCATCGGGCGTGCGAAGAGGTAGCCCTGTCCGTAGTCGCAACCCATCTCGCGCAGCAGCCGGGCCTGGTCTTCGGTTTCGATGCATTCGGCGACGACGGTCATGCCGAGATCGTGCGCGAGCTCGATGCTGCGTGCGACGATGGCGCGCAGGCGGCCGTCGTCGGTGATCGAGCGCACGAAGGAGCCGTCGAGCTTGACCTGGTCGCAGGGGATGGTGTGCAGGTAGCTCAGCGTCGAGTAGCCCGTGCCGAAGTCGTCGATGAGGATGTCTACGCCCGCGTCGCGCAGGCGGTGCAGGGTGCGCGATGCCGGGCCGCCGGGGTGGGCGAGCACGCTTTCGGTGATCTCGAAGCGCACCGCCGCACGCGGCAGTTCGTAGGCGTCGATCACCGCCAGCAGTTCGTCGGCCAGTTGCGGTCGAGACAACTGGCGGGCGGACAGATTGACCGCGACGCGGGCGGGCGGATCGAGCGGGGCGAGCTGCTGCCAGGCGCGGATGTCGCGGCAGGTCATGGCCAGGACCTGCATGCCGAGCTCGTGGATCAGGTCGAGCGTCTCGGCGAGCGAGATGAACTCGAACGGGGGCAGCAGGCCCTGGGTGGGGTGTGGCCAGCGTACCAGGGCCTCGAAGCTCGAAATGTGCCGGTCGGCCAGCGACACGATGGGCTGGTAATGGACGGTCAGTCCCCCCTCGCGCAGGGCCACGCGCAGGTCGACCTCGAGTTTGAGCGAGCGCATTGCCTGCGCGTGCATCGAGGTGTGGAAGAATTCGACGGGCGAACCGTCGCTGCGGCGCGCCTTGTGCAGGGCGTTGTCGGCGTCGCGCAGCAGGGCCTCGGCATCATTGCGCTCGTCATCGCTCAGCGCGATGCCGATGCGGCAGCGCGGGTGCAGCTCGCCTTCGCCCGAAGGCGTGGCGAAGCGGGGGAGCTCGACGAGGGCCTCGGCGATGCGGAGCGCCTCGAGCGAATCGGCGACGCCGTTCAGCAGCACGGCGAACTGGTCGCCGCCGACGCGCGCGGCGACGTCGCCTTCGCGCATGGTCGCGGTGATGTGCTCGCTCGCGCGGCGCAGCAGTTCGTCGCCCACCGCATGCCCGTAGCTGTCGTTGACCAGGCTGAAGCGCTCGATGTTGATCGCCAGCACCGCGAAGTGATAGCGATCGTCGCGCCTTTGCTGACCCATTGCACGCGTGACGTGCTCGATGAACAGCGCGCGGTTGGGCAGGCCGGTGAGACCGTCGTGCAGGGCGTCGTGCATCAGCCGCTGCTCGGCGCGCTTGCGCAGGTGGATGTCGCCGATCGATCCTGCCATGCGCACCGCGCGACCCGCGCCGTTGCGCCGGGCCACGCCGCGGGTCAGCACCCAGCGGTAGCTGCCGTCGGGCTGGCGCACGCGATGCTCCAGCATGAACTGCGAGGTGAGGCCCTGCAGGTGGGCCAGGATCTTCTCCTTGTAGGCCTCGACTTCATCCGGGTGCAGGAACGGGATGATCCCGTCCGGATCGGACGGCAGGGAGCCGGGCGGCAGCCCGAGGATTTCACACGAACGGTCGGAGAAGTAGATGGTGCAGCCCGGAATGTCCCAGTCCCACAGCCCGTCGTTTGCACCGTGCATCGCCAGCGCATAGCGCTCCTCGCTCGCCTGCAGGCGCTGGGCGGTGTCCTCGAGTTCGCCGATGCGCTGCTGCAGCGTCGCCGCCATGATGTTGAAGTGGCGCGCGAGCACGGCCAGTTCGTCATTGCCGGTGGCCGGCAGGCGGTGATTGAAGTGGCCGTCGGCAATCGCCTTGCTGCCGGCGAGCAGGCGGCCGAGATTGTGCGTCAGCAGGTAGCCGATGCCCGACAGCAGCACGAAGGTGAGCGCGATCTCGACCAGCGAGATGATGGCCCCCTGCTCGATGATCGCCTTGCGCGCCGCGGCCAGCACCGACACCGAGACGCCGAACTGCAGGAAGCCGATCTCGTTGCGCGCGAGCAGCAGCGGACGACGCACATGAATCAACTTGGTATCGAAGATGCCTTCGAGCACACCCTCGTCGGCCACGGACGGCGGTGGCAGGCTCTGCATCTCGGGCATGCCGGCGCTCAGCACCCGGCGTCCGCCCGGCGCGACGATCCGCACGTAGACCAGGCCTTCGGAGGAGTCGCTCAGCAGCTCGCCGAGGATGTCCTGCAGTTCGTCGAAGCGCTGCTGGTCGCCATAGGCGGCCGCCATCGCGTGCAGCATGCTGGCGTTCTGGGTGACGAGCGTGTCCAGGCTCGCAGACGCCGCGTTGTTCATCAACCGCACGCTGTTGGCAAGCAGCAGTGTCAACAGGACGATCTGTACCGCGGTACTGGCGAGAAGGAGTCGAAAACGGATGGATGAATGCCTGAAAGGCAGGCGCACGCGCTTGTCTCCGGGGGGCGTCGTCGCGGGCGGATCGCGCCACGCGTTGGCAGAATAGCCTATCCCGCCCGCGTACGTGCCGGAATGTCCGCTGGTCGGAACGTCCTGCCGAAGCGTCACGATCTCGCCTGTCTTCGCACTGCGGCTGCAGCATCGATGCGGCCTTGAGCGGCGAACGCCTCGACATTGGCATCGATGCGGTCAGGGTCGTAGAGGTAATTCACCATCATTCCCCAGGACTGCGCCAGGCCCTTGTCGGACGTGTCCGCGAGCCAGTTCAGGCGCTCGACGCGTGCGCCGTTGCCGAGGTGGAAGCGCGCCACGGCATCGGCCGGCTTGTCTTCGCGCTTCGCGTCGAGCAGGTAGTAGGCAGCCAGGCGCGTCAGCGGTTCGCGCAGCGCGCGTGCGAGAGCCTTGTCCTCCACCCAGTCGGATGCGCCTTCGAGCAGCGCCCGCATGCGCGGCGACTCCGGCCCTTCGAGTCCGGCGGCGGCGAGCCTCTTCCAGTCCGCGGAGGCAAGGATGCGTGCGCATTCGGCCGGATTGCGCGCTGCCCAGCGCACCAGCCCCGGAATCGGCGACAGGGTCGAGAAGACCTTCAGGCGCGGGAAGTCGCGCTGCAGGTCGTCCACCACGCGCTTGAGCAGGAAGTTGCCGAACGATACGCCGCGCAGACCTTCCTGCGTCGACGTGATCGAGTAGAAGATCGCCGTGTTGGCGCGGCTCGCGTCGGCCAGCGGGGCCTCGATGTCGAGCAGCTTCTGCACGTCGTCGGCGAGCTCGTCGACGAGCGCGACCTGTACGAAGATCAGGGGCTCCAGCGGCATGCGCGGATGGAAGAAGGCGTAGCAGCGGCGGTCCGAGTCGAGGCGGTTCTTGAGGTCCTCCCACGAGCGGATTTCATGCACCGCTTCGTACTGCACGAGCTTTTCCAGCAGCGCCGCGGGCGACTGCCAGGTGATGCGATGCAGCTCGAGAAATCCCACGTCGAACCAGGCGGTGAGACGCGCTTCCAGTTCGCGGTCGAGCGGTTTCAGCAGCGGATCGTCGGCGAGGTAGCGCAGCAGATCCGCGCGCAGGTCGACGAGGAACTTGACGCCCTGCGGGATCGCATTGAATTGCGTCAGGATGCGCAGGCGCTGCGAGCGCATCGCGGCGCGCAGCTCGGCCTCAGCGTCCCACTGTCGGTCGCTGCCGATGGCGGCCTGGTAGGCACGATGGGCCTTGGCCACACGTGCGGGATCGGGGCCGAATTCGAGCGCGATCATGCGCAGGAACGCATGCCGGCCCTCGTCGTTCAGGCGCAGGTAGGTCTCGGCGAGTCGCGCCGCGCGCTGTCGGGTGGAGACCTCGCCGCCGCGGCTCTCGGCGCATTCCTGCAACTGCTGGCGGATGCGCTCGATGTCGCGCTCGGAGGGCGCTCGCACGCGGGCCGCCGAGCCCGACATCAAGGCCCGAATCCTGGACAGGCTGCGCGAGACCAGATCCCCTGCTGACATGTCGTCCCTCCCTGTTGCGTCGTGTGTGGATGTCCTTTTTTTGGGATCATGTTAGCCCCAATGGGGGCGATCCTGTCGTGCATAAATACCCGCTGGCCGGCAATCACCCGGCGCGCGCCGATGCGGATCGCATGTCATCGACCAGCGGCAGGGTGCCGCGCGGGCCACGATGCCCGGAACCGGGCACCGCACCCCGGCGCCGCGCCGGCTCACCCAGCCGGGCGGCGTCCGGCCGCGACCAGCATCAGCGCGCCGACGAGCACCATCGGTACGCACAACCACTGTGCCGTCGACAGTCCCAGCGACAGCGTCCCGAAGATGCCGGCATCGGGCGTGCGGAAGAACTCCGCGCTGAAGCGAAGGATGCCGTACCCGACGAGGAACATCGCCGACACCGCACGCAGCGGGCGCGGGCTGCCCGCGTAGAGCCACAGGATCGCGAACAGCAGCAGGCCCTCGCCAGCGGCCTGGTAGAGCTGTGAGGGGTGGCGCGGCACGGCGTCCACCCATGGGAAGACCATCGCCCACGGCAGCTCGCCGGTCGCCGGCCGGCCCCACAGTTCGCCGTTGATGAAGTTGCCGATGCGACCGGCCGCCAGCCCGGTCGGCACCAGCGGCGCGATGAAGTCGGTGACTTCCCAGAAGCCCTTGCCGTGTCGCCGTCCGTACAGCCACATCGCCACGAGCACGCCGAGGAAGCCGCCGTGAAAGCTCATGCCGCCCTTCCATACGGCGAGGATCTCCGCCGGATGGGCGAGGTAGTAGCCGGGCTGAAAGAACAGCACCTCGCCGAGCCGGCCGCCGACGATCACGCCGATCACGCCGTAGAACAGCAGGTCGTCGATCATGACGGCGTTCCAGCCGAGTTCGGGGCGGCGGCGCGCATGCAGACGGCCGAGCACGATGAAGAGCACGAAGGCAACGAGATACATCAGCCCGTACCAGCGCACCGACAACGGGCCGACGGAAAAGGCGACAGGGTCGAACTGGGGATGGATCAGCATCGGAGGCCTGGCGAACGCGGGTCAGTCGAACTGCTGGCGGAAGGTGTCGAAGTCGCGACGCAGGGTGTCGACCTCGCTGCGCAGCCGCGCGAGCTCGTCCTCGAGTTCGGCGATGCGGCCCCGCCCCGCCGGCCCGCCGCTGCCGCCGGCCTGCGCCTCGGCCATTTCCTCGAACAGCGCCGCACCGCCGAGCAGGTGCGCGTGGCGGACCTCCTTGGTGCCGGGCGCGCGCGGCAGGGTCGCGACCATGGGCGGAAACTTCTCGGCGAGGTGTTCGAGCACCGCGTCCACCGCGGCGATGTCGTCGAAGCGGTGCAGGCGCTCGCAGCGCTGGCGAATTTCGCCGGCGGTCTGCGCGCCGCGCAGCATCAGCGTCGCCAGCACCGCCTGTTCGGCCGGCGGCAGCGAATGGCGCACCCGTACCAGATGCTCGTACTTGGGCACGCGGGCGCCGGCCTGGTCGCGGCGAGACACCAGCTTGCGCGCCATCAGACTGTCGATCGCGGCCTGCGCCTCGCCTTCGCTGATGGCCATCACCGGCTCGCGCGCGGTGAGCTGGTTGCTGCCGGTGACGATGGCGTTGATCGACAGCGGATAGGCGTCGGGCGTGACGAAGGCCTTTTCGATCAGCACACCGAGCACGCGGATCTCGACCGGGTCGAGGTCGAAGCCTTCGGCTTGGGCGCTGGGGGGATTGCCCGGTGTCGGGGCGGGCGACGGGTTGGAGGCTTCCATGATGGCTCCGGACGAGATGGCTGACAGGGCAGGGATGATACGCACCGCGAGGGCGTCCCGGCCACCGTGCGCGCGCCGGGCCGGTGCTGCGGCGCAACGCGTGACCGGCTGGGCGCCCGGCGTTAGAATCTCCTGCTATCCCGCAGATTTCCCGGAGCGCCTCCATGCCCCAATACCGTTCCCGCACCTCCACCGCCGGCCGCAACATGGCGGGCGCCCGCGCGCTGTGGCGCGCCACCGGCATGAAGGATGGCGACTTCGAAAAGCCGATCATCGCGATTGCCAACAGCTTCACCCAGTTCGTGCCCGGGCATGTGCACCTGAAGGATCTCGGCCAGCTCGTCGCGCGCGAGATCGAGGCCGCGGGCGGCGTCGCCAAGGAATTCAACACCATCGCGGTGGATGATGGCATCGCGATGGGGCACGGCGGCATGCTGTATTCGCTGCCCTCGCGCGAACTCATCGCCGACAGCGTCGAGTACATGGTGAATGCCCACACCGCCGACGCGCTGGTGTGCATCTCGAACTGCGACAAGATCACCCCGGGCATGCTGATGGCCGCGATGCGCCTCAACATCCCGGCGGTATTCGTCTCCGGCGGGCCCATGGAGGCCGGCAAGGTCAAGTGGGAGGCCAAGGTGATCTCGCTCGATCTGGTCGACGCGATGGTCAAGGCCGCCGACAAGCACTGCTCGGACGAAGAGGTCGAGGCCATCGAGCGCTCCGCCTGTCCGACCTGCGGCTCGTGCTCGGGCATGTTCACCGCCAACTCGATGAACTGCCTCACCGAGGCACTCGGACTGTCGCTGCCCGGCAACGGCACCACGCTCGCCACCCACGCTGACCGTGAGCGCCTGTTCCGTGAGGCCGGCCGCCGCATCGTTGGCCTCGCCAAGCGCTATTACGAGCAGGACGACACCTCCGTGCTGCCGCGCTCGATCGCCAGCTTCCGCGCCTTCGAGAACGCGATGAGCCTGGACGTCGCCATGGGCGGCTCGACCAACACCGTGCTGCACCTGCTCGCGGCCGCGCGCGAGGCCGGCGTCGACTTCACGATGAAGGACATCGACCGCATCAGCCGCCGCGTGCCCTGCCTGTGCAAGGTCGCGCCGGCCATCGCCGACGTGCACATCGAGGACGTGCACCGCGCCGGCGGCATCATGTCCATCCTCGGCGAACTCGACCGTGCCGGCCTGCTGCACACCGACGTGCCCACCGTGCACAGTGCGAGCATGGCAGAGGCGCTGAACAAGTGGGACGTCAAGCGGACCGACGACGAGGCGGTGCACACCTTCTTCCGTGCCGCGCCCGGCGGCGTGCCGACCCAGGTCGCCTTCAGCCAGGATCGGCGCTGGAAGGAGCTCGACACCGACCGCCAGGGCGGCATCATCCGCGACAAGGCGCACGCCTTCACCGCCGATGGCGGCCTCGCCGTGCTGTACGGCAACATCGCCGAGAAGGGCTGCATCGTGAAGACGGCCGGCGTGGATGAGTCCATCTGGAAGTTCACCGGCAAGGCGCGCGTCTATGAGAGCCAGGAAGATGCGGTCGAGGGCATCCTCGGCGAACAGGTGCAGGCAGGCGACGTGGTGGTGATCCGCTACGAGGGCCCGAAGGGTGGGCCCGGCATGCAGGAGATGCTGTACCCGACTTCCTACCTGAAGAGCCGCGGCCTCGGCGCCCAGTGCGCGCTGCTGACCGACGGCCGCTTCTCCGGCGGCACCTCCGGCCTGTCGATCGGCCACGCCTCGCCCGAGGCCGCCTGCGGCGGTGCGATTGCGCTGGTCGAGGACGGCGACACGATCGAGATCGACATCCCGCAGCGTCGCATCCATCTCGCCATCGGCGACGACGAGCTCGCACGGCGCCGTGCGGCGATGGAGGCGAAGGGCGCCGCCGCCTGGAAGCCCGCCCAGCGCGAGCGCGTGGTATCGGCGGCACTGCAGGCCTATGCGGCGCTCACCACCTCGGCCGACACGGGCGCGGTGCGCGACGTCACCCAGGTCCAGCGCTGACGGCGATGCCAGCCGGCGCGGCATGTCCGCGCCGGCTGGCCGGATGCCCGCGGCGGTGTATTGACCGCCTCTCTTTCTCCCTTCTACCATCAGCGCATGGATGCCGAACTTACCCAGCTCGAAACTCAGCTCGAGCAGCTCATCAGCCTTCACGGTGCACTCAGGGCGGAGAACCTGTCGCTGCGTGCCCGCGTCGTGAAGCTCGAAGCCGAAAACCATCAACTGACCGACAAGGTGCGGCGTGCCGCCGAGCGCCTGGAGGCGGTGCTGAACAAACTGCCGGAGGCCTGAGCACGTGGCGACCGATTACCTCGACATCGTTCTGCTGGGCAAGGAATACCGAGTGTCCTGCACGCCGGAAAACAAGGCGGCGCTGCAGGCTGCCGTGTCCTACGTGGACGACAAGCTGGTCGAACTCGCCGACAAGACGCATGCATCGGGCGAGCGGCTCGCCGTCATGACGGCGCTCAACGTCGCCCATGAATTCCTCATGTACCAGCGCAGCGGCGGGTTTGACATGGCAGGCGCGAAGCGTAGAATCGGGCTCATGAAAGCACGCCTCGACGGGGTTCTGGCCCAGCAGGAAAAACTCTTCTGAGGGCCGGTCCGGGGCGGCGAAGATCAATCCCCTGCAGTGTTCGTTGAAGCCGTAGATTCCTTGAACCAATAGTCGAGAGACTCGGTTGCCTACCATGGATGCCGCGGTGTGCATGCCCCTCGTGGGTGAGCCTTAAGCGGAAGGAAAGCGACCTCCCTGAACCCCAGGTTCAGGATGCCCGGTGGAAACGGCACAGGCGGGGGGCCATTTGAGAAGCGCGGCGAAAGCCGCGTTTTTTTTTGCTGCGCCCGGCAGGGCGCACGCGTTCGTGGAGTGTCTGCAGGGCAATGGATTTGAACGTGTGGTGGCTGGCCTACCCGGCGCTCGGCGCTCTGGTGGGCTTCTTCGCCGGGTTGCTCGGCGTGGGTGGCGGGGGCATCATGGTGCCGATCCTGACGACGCTGTTCGTCGCCCAGGGCTTTCCCTTCGATCAGGTCGTGCATATGGCGCTGGGCACCTCGATGGCCGGCATCGTGCTCACCTCGATTTCCAGCCTGCGCGCCCATCACCAGCATGGCGCGGTGCGTTGGGATATCGTCATCGGCATCACGCCCGGCATCCTGCTCGGCACCTTCGGCGGCACCTTCATCGCCTCGCGCGTCGATACCGTGCCGCTGGCGATCTTCTTTGCCGCGTTCATGGGCTATGTGTCGATACAGATGCTGATCAACGTCAAGCCCAAGCCTACGCGCGAGATTCCTGGCCTGCTCGGCCTGAGCACGGCCGGCGCAGGCATCGGCGGCGTGTCGGCGCTGGTGGCGATCGGTGGCGGTTCGCTGTCGGTGCCGTTCATGACGTGGTGCAATGTCAAGATGCAGCATGCCATCGGCACCTCGTCGGCGATCGGCCTGCCCATCGCGGTCGCGGGCACGATCGGCTACATGATCAACGGCTGGGGCGCGGCGGGCATGCCGGCCCATACGCTGGGCTACATCTACCTGCCGGCGCTGGTGCTGGTGAGCACGGTGAGCATGGTGATGGCGCCGGTCGGCGCGCGTCTTGCGCACAAGCTCCCGGTGCCGGTGCTGAAGAAGATCTTCGCCGGCGTCCTGATTGCGCTGTCGCTGAAGATGCTGCACAGCCTGTTCGGCTGATCCCTCCGCGCCAATTCCGCAACAGGGGCTTTGACTGGATATAATTTCAGTCATGAGCGCCGCCGAGACCCTGCCCGATTCGCCGTATTCCGCCAGCCACCCCGCGCGCGAAAAAGCCGATTCCGCGCCGTGGCTGGCCCGGCTCAATGCCGCACAGCGGGAGGCGGTGGAGCATGGTGCGGGCGAGGGAGTGGGCGAGCATGCGGCCGGCCCGCTGCTGGTGATTGCTGGCGCAGGTTCGGGCAAGACCAGCACGCTGGCGCACCGCGTCGCGCGCCTGATCGCCGGTGGTGCCGATCCGGGGCGCATCCTGCTTTTGACCTTTTCGCGTCGCGCGGCCGACGAGATGGGGCGTCGCGTGCAGCGCATCCTCGGCGAGCTCGTGGTGACCCACCCGTGGCTCACTCACGCGATGCTCGCCTGGTCCGGCACCTTCCACGGCGTCGGCGCGCGGCTGCTGCGAGAGTACGCCGGCCGCATCGGACTCGATCCGGCGTTCACGATCCACGATCGCGAGGATTCCGCCGACCTGCTGAACCTGGTCCGGCATGAACAGGGTCTGTCGGCGAAGAACCGGCGCTTTCCGCTGAAGGGCACCTGCCTGGCGATCTATTCCGCCGCGGTGAATGCTCGCGCGCCGCTGTCCGCGGTGCTGCAGGCTTCCTTCCCTTGGTGCGTCGAGTGGGAAGGCGATTTGAAGCGCCTGTTCGGCGCCTACGTCGAGGCCAAGCAGGAGCAGCAGGTGCTCGATTACGACGACCTGCTGCTGTACTGGGCGCAGATGATGGCCGAACCGGCGCTGGCGCAGGAAGTCGGCGCGCTGTTCGAGCACGTGCTGGTCGACGAATACCAGGACACCAACCACCTTCAGGCAGCCATCCTGCTGGCGATGAAGCCCGATGGCCGCGGCCTCACCGTGGTCGGCGACGACGCCCAGGCGATCTATGCCTTTCGCGGCGCCACGGTGCGCAACATCCTGGACTTCCCGGCCGCATTTGAACCGCCGGCGCGGGTCGTCACGCTCGAGTGCAACTACCGCTCGACGCAGCCCATCCTCGGCGCGGCCAATGCGGTGATCGCGCTTGCCGCCGAGCGCTACACCAAGGACCTGTGGTCGGATCGTACCTCCTCGCAGCGCCCGCGGCTGGTGTCGGTGAAGGATGACGCCGATCAGGCCGCCTTCATCGTCGAGCAGGCGCTCGCGCGGCGCGAGGACGGCCTCAAGCTCAGGCAGCAGGCGGTGCTGTTCCGCGCCTCGAGCCACAGCGCGCGGCTGGAGATGGAGCTGACGCGGCGCAACATTCCGTTCGTGAAATTCGGCGGCCTGAAATTCCTCGAAGCGGCGCACGTCAAGGACGTACTGGCGCTGCTGCGCTGGGCGGAGAACCCGCGCGACCGCATCGCCGGCTTCCGTGCCATCCAGTTGCTGGCTGGCGTGGGGCCGAAGACCGCAGCGCGGGTGCTGGACAACGTCTGCGCGGCGCCGCAGGGCTGCGCGCTGCTCGGCGAGCAGCCGGTGCCCGATGCAGCGCGCGATGCCTGGGCGGTGTTCGCCGCACTGATCGACCGCCTCGCGGGCCGCGATGGCGGCAAGGCATCGTCGTGGCCGACGGAGTTCGAGCTTGCCTGTCGCTGGTACGAGACCCAGATGCCGCGCCTCTACGAGGACGCCGCCGTGCGCCTGCTCGACATCCAGCAGCTCGCGCGCATCGCCGCCAGCTACCCGAACCGCCAGCGCTTCCTGACCGAGCTCACGCTCGATCCGCCGAGCGCCACCAGCGACGAGTCCGGCACGCCGCTGCTCGACGAGGACTATCTGATCCTGTCGACGATGCACTCGGCGAAGGGCCAGGAGTGGAGTGCGGTGAGCGTGCTGAACGTGGTCGACGGCTGCATCCCGTCCGACATCGCCACCCGCAACGCGGCGGAGATCGAGGAGGAGCGCCGGCTGCTGTACGTGGCGATGACGCGGGCGAAGGACCATCTCGACCTCGTCGTGCCGCAGCGCTTCTACGTCACGCAGCAGCAGGGTCTGGGCGACCGCCACGTGTATGCCGGCCGCAGCCGCTTCATTCCGAACCGCTTGCTCGAGCGGTTCGAGCAGATGAGCTGGCCGCTGCCGCCGCCCGAGCTGCGCGGATCGCCTGCCTCGCGCCAGGCGGCGGTCGACCTCGCGGCGAAGATGCGGAACATGTGGTCATGAGCCAGCGGCCATCGGTTACTGTCGCGTCCGAGGCAGCGTCACCGTCGGCCTTGCCGTATGCCCTGCTGTTCGCGCTGGTCTTCGTCGAGGGCTTCTCGTCGCTGGGCGCGGAAATCGTCGCGCTGCGGCGCCTGGTGCCGCAGCTCGGCAGCGCCATCACCGTCACTGCGCCGACCATCGGCTTCTTCCTGCTCGCGCTGGCGCTCGGTTACCAGGCGGGCGGGCGCGTGGAACGCGACTTTCTGCCGCGAGTGCGTGCCAATTTCCTCATGGCGGCGGCGCTGATCGCACTCGGCATGGCCGGGCCGGTGGTCGATGCGCTGTTCACGCACGTGCGGCCGGTGTGGCTCGCCTATCTGGTCTTCGTCGGTGGTGTGTTGTGCCCGATCGCCTGGTTGCTCGGCCAGACGGTGCCCGTGCTCACCAACCTGCTGCGCCATGAGCGTGCCGGTGCGCGCAGTGGGGCGGCGCTGTACTGGTCCACCCTGGGTTCCTTCCTCGGATCAGTGTCGCTGTCGCTGCTGGTGATGCAGTGGCTGGGCGTGTCGGCGGCGATTCTCGTCTGCGCGCTGTCGCTGCTCGCGCTGGTGCCTTTTCTGTCGGTTGCGGCAGGGCACTCGGGCTGGCAAGGCAATGGGCTGGCCGGCACGCTGGTGGTCGCGGCACTTGCCGCCAACCTGTGGCTGCCGCAGCAGATCGAAACCGCCTACGCCACCTACCGCGTCGAAACGGTGGAGCTGCCGGGCATGCACGAGCCGCGTGCGTTCTGGGTCAACAACTCGCTGGCGTCGCTGAGGGACGGCAGCTCGCCGCCACGCTACGCGCGCTACATCGAGCGTCTGCGCAAGGTGATGCTCGAGGACATGGGGTTTCGTGACCGCCGCATCCTGGTGCTGGGCGCGGGCGGCTTCACGCTGTCGCACCGTGAGCCGGCCAACCACTACACCTATGTGGATATCGATCCGGCCATCCGCGAGCTGGCCGAGCGCGATTTTCTGCATGAACCGGTGCGCGGGCGCTTCATCGCAGCCGATGCGCGCCGCTTTGTCGCCGACACCGACGAACGCTTCGACGCCATCATCGTCGATGCCTACAGCGCGCTCACCAACGTGCCCGGCCACCTCGTCACTCAGGAGTTCTGGCAGGCGACGCGCCGCGCGCTGTCCAGCGACGGAGTGCTGTTCGTCAATCTGATCCTCGACCAGCGGCTGGCTTCGCCCTATGCGCGCAGCGTGCTCGGCACCATCCAGTCGGTATTTGGCCCGTGCGCGGTGGAGCTGCTGTTCCGCGACCGGCCGCAGGGCAATGTGCTGGTGCAGTGTTTCGCCGGGCCGGTGCCGGAGGCGCTCGAGCCCTACACGGACGAGCGCAACCGCGCCGAGCTGGACTTGCTGCGCTCGCGCTAGTCTCGACCCGGCGACGCGCCGCTTCGAGACGCTTCGAGCCCGTCGATCGCGGCCAGGTGTTGCTTCACCCGTGCTGCGTAGGCGTCCTCATGCGCCTTCAGCTCTTTCACCGGCAGGCTGGGTGGAAACAACCGTGCAACCAGTTCCCCGACCGCGATGCCCTCGAGCACGATGGGTCCGGCTGGCTGCGACGCCAGCTCCACCCCGGCGTCGAGCCAGACCTGCCGGAGCTGTCCCGCGATGAAGCGGGCCGGCTCCGGCATCGCGGCGTAGTGCGCCAGCAGGCGTGCGGCGACCACTTCGCACACGTCGGCATAGAACTGGATCGTGTACGGGTCGGGGTTCCTGGGCTGCACCTGGAAGCGATAGGCGCGCTCCACCGCCGAGCGGTAATGGCCGAGCGCATCGTCGGCGGCGTTCGCCGCCAGCGCGACATCGCCCAGCAGCCGGTGCGCGAGCGCCGCGACTTCATGATCGCCGCCCGCGTCGCCCAGCTCGATCGCCTCCATGCCGAGCGGACGAGCGTCTTCGTGGCGCCCGCAACTGCTCAGCATGTCTCCCAGGTGATACAGCGACCAGGCGATGTTCCAACTGTCCTTCGCATCGCGAAACAGACCGATCGCCTCACGGTAGCAGTCTTCGGCGACCGCGATGTCGCCCTGCCCGAAACGCTGCGCCTCGGCGAGAAAGATGTCGGTCAGCGCCCGCACATGCCGCGCATTCGCGTTCGCCAGCCGTGCAGGCTCGCCCTCCAGGCCGGTGCGGCGGCGAATCTCGCGCAGGGTGGCGGTGACTTCGTTCCATGCTCCGCCGCCCCGATCCTCCGTCTCCTTCGGATAGGCGGACTTGAAGCGACGCAGCAGTTCGAGTCCATCCATCAGGCGCTCGATTCGCTTCTCGTTCAGCACGGGCGAGGTCGCATCGCCGCCGGCCGCCAGCGACAGCCGGTGGTCCCAGTCGTTCAGCAGCTCGTCGCAGAAGTCGTAGCCCTCTTCGGTGAAGCAGCCCCACCACCAGAAACCGTCGAACCAGGCGCGCAGGAAGGAGAGGCTGGCTTCCCGGTCGTAGCCGGTCTGCGCGAAGTAGTACAGCCAGTTGTCCTGACAGTCCTGCCACTCCGGATCCTCGTAGCGGTACATGGCGCTGTAGGTGGTGGCGTCGCCCTCCTGGTAGGTCCGCTCGAGCTCGGTCAGTTGCGCCAGGTAGTAGTCGGCTGCAAGGCGGTTGAGCGCCTGCAGGCGCCGTGGCTGCGTCATCAGCTTGCTGCGGATGTACTCGGCGATCATCCGGTGCATGCTGTAGCGCGGCTCGCCATCGTCCAGCGTTTCTTCGCTTTCGTAGCGGACGCGCTCGATCAGGCCGGCGTCGGCCAGCGCCTTCAGCGCCACATCGGAGGCGCCGCTCACCCGTCGCGCCAGCGCAGCGGGGAACCAGGCGGGGTCGGGGCGCAGGATCGACAACGCATCGAGGGCACTTCGCAACGCGTCGCCCGCATCGGCGTCGGTGTCGCGATTCAGCGCGCCCGCTTTGCCCAGCGCGCGGTAGCTTGCCTCGATGACGTCGCCGAGCGAGAGATTGCGGTCTTCGTCGTACTCCAGCGTCTTCTTCTCCTTGAATACCCTGTCGATGTCATACAGCGCCTTCAGGGTGGCGCGCGTTGCCTGCTCGTCGTCGCCATCGCGCTTGATCATCTTGCCGATCAGGACGAGTGCGATGGGCAGGCCGTCGACCCGTTCGACGAGCTGGCGCACGGCGCGAGGCGCAAGCCGGACGGCGTTGGGCGCGAGATGCTCATCGGCCAGAAGTCGAACGCCATCGTCCGCCGAAAGCTTCGGCACCTCGAGGACGCGGTCGACGGTCGGCATGAGTTCGCGCGCCACGTTGCCGTAGCGCGTGGTGATGATGCGGACGCAGTTCGGCGCGCGAAGCATCAGGGCGTCAGCCGCCTCGGTGGTCCACACGTCATCGACCACCAGCAGCATGCGGCCGTCGCCGATCGCATCGATGACCGCTTCAGCCAGTTCCCCGAGGCCGTTGCAGTCGGCGATGTCCTCCTTCGAGAGCCCCAGCGCCCTGGCCCACTTCGCCAGTTCGCGGCCGACGTCCGGGTCCTGGCCGAGGTGCGCCCACAGCACCCCGTCGGGGAAGTGCTTCATGACGTCCTCGTTGCCGATCAGCCTGGCCGCGACCGTGGTCTTGCCGATGCCCGGCAGATAGACGAAGGCAAAGTCGCGCTTGCCCGCCTGCAACCCGGCGAGCACCTTGTCGACCAGCGCTTGCCGGCCGACGATCGCGTGCTGCGGATCGCGCAGATGGGGCTTCGGCACGCGTTTCGCGGGCGGCGTCCCCGCAGCCGCCTTTCCCAGCTCGCCGAGTTGGCGCTCGAAGTGCAAGGCCAGTTGTTCGAAGTTCTTGTACCGAGTCTCGAAGTGCTCCCGACCCTCCACCCTCAATCTATCCTGGAACGCCCACAGGCTCTGCACGTCTTCCCGGCGATCGGACACCGTCTCCATACTGATCGGGGCATCCTTGAAATAGGTGAGGATCTTCGGCCGATTCTCTTCCCTTAGATGCTTGTATGCGATCTCGAACTCCTCATTCGTGTAGCGGCCCACCTTGGTCCAGTACAGCATCACGAAGATGTCGCATCCGGGAATGGCCTTGTTGTACTCGTCCTGCAGGCGGGTCTGCGACATCGCGTCCAGGAAGCTGTCCTCCCACATCACCAGGTCGAGATACATGCCCTGGGACTGCAGCTCGTTGTTCTTGCGACCGATGAAAAGCGCGAAAGCCTTCCGGTCGTCCTCCAGTTCGGACGACGAGGCAAGAAATATCTTCACGGTCGTCACGCTGATCGCTCCTGCTCCAGAGGGCGCCGATTACCGTCGGAGGGCGGCATCGGGAGGGGCGGGCTTTCCGACGCTGCATCCGGTGTGTGTGCGCTCCGCGCGAACCGCCCGGCGACGCGACGAACCCGCGCAGATAAAATCCACCGCTCCATCTCAGGGCGGCCCCTCGACGCGGCCACCGGCGAGTGTGAAGCTGTATTCGCGCACCGTGGTGCACACCTGCACCCGATAGTCACTGAAGTAGCGGCTGCGACCGCGCGCCTGGATCTCGCGGTGCTCGGGGTGGTCGCGCCAGGCGCCGAGCGCCTCGAGCGAGTCGAACTCGACCACCGACACGAACTCTCCGTCCGCGGCCGCGTAGTCCTTGTAGGAGACGAAGCCCGCCATGCCCGAGGCGAGTTCATACATGCGCGCGCCGACGCGCTCCATTTCCTGCTCGTCCACCCCGTCGCGCAGGCGGGTGCGGAACACGATGACGACCATGGCATCCTCCTCGGCACTGTGTTCGCCGCGGCTGCGCGCGTCGCGGCGGCAGTCGGAGCCCACGATTTCATCATAGACGGGCGGTTTCGCCGCGCGACAGGTTCGCTCGGCCTCGCCCGCCGGCGTGATCGCGCTCAGTCGGCGGCGCCGACCGGCACCGGCACCACGGTGGTCAGAGCGTCTTGAGATATTCGAGCAGCGCGTCCTTGTCGTGCGGCGGCAATCCGGTACCGAATTCGTGCCCCTGGTTGCCCCCGCCCTTCTGCGTGACGTCGTGCAGCGTGCCGATGCGTTCCGCTTCGGCGCCCTCGGTGACGAAGCCCACCTTGACCGGGTCATACACGTCGTAGCCGCGGCGGAAAGTCCTCGGCCGCAGCGCTGCCGGCTCCAGCAGGTCGCGCAGCGTCGGCACCGAGCCGTTGTGCAGGTAGGGCGCGCGCAGCCAGATGCCATCGAGGAAGGCGGCGACATAGCCGGTGAGCGGCGCCTCGACCAGGCCCGGGCGCTCGATGCCCATGTCGCGCACGACCTTGTTCGCCTCGCGCGCGGCCTTCTCGTTCCAGGTGTCGATGCGGTCGCGGCTGGTGCCGACCTCGGCCAGCGGCACGATGGTGCCGGTGCGTGCCGAGGCATGACAGGCGGCGCAAGTGCTGTCGAATATCGCCTTGCCGCGTTCGGCCAGCGCTGCGTCGATCGCGAACGGATACTTCGGTGCGCGCTTGGCGCTCACGTAGTCCTGGATCCAGCGCACGTGGCCGAGAAATTCCTCATTGTTCTTGGGTGGTGCGCCGAGCAGGCCAAGCGCGGAGTCGATGATCACCGAGAACGGATCGTGGCTGTCGCCGGCGAAGTTCATGCGCATGCCCTGTTCCGGCTTGTACTTGCCCAGGTTCCAGATCGACGGCATGTCGGTCGGCCCCAGGCTGTCGTCCATCGGCCATCTGATCATGAAGTACTTGGTGAGGTTCATCGCGTCGTCGCGACCGCGGCCCCAGGGCGGGAAGTCGGCACGGTACAGCCAGGCGAACTGCTGCTCGCGCTCGAGCAGGCGCTTCTTCGTGATCGGGATGATCAGGAAGCGGTAGATCACCCGGTCGATGAAGGACAGGTCGGTGACCAGCCGGATCTCGGCCATCAGGTTGTCGGCATTGAAGCGCGGGTCCTTCGCGCAATCGACCAGGAAGCGGAAGAAGGCCCACAGGTTCAGCGTGTGGTTCGGTCCGGTGGGGACGAAGACCGGCGCCGCATCCGGCGCGCTGCGGTAACTGGCGACGTGGCACGAGGCGCAGTTGTTGGCCACGCGCGGAAAACCCACGACCTTCTTCGAGAAGCCGGCCGGCAGCTCCTGGCCCTCCTCCCACACCACGCCGAAAGAGGCATAGCCGCCCGGGCCGGGCAGCAGGTCGGGGAACACCCGCGGCAGCACGTAGAAGATCCAGTACGGAATGCCGGCGTCGCGCTCGGCGCCGATCGATCCGTACTTGAAGCGCATGTCGGGGTTGCTGGTGACCCACTCCGGCTGGGGTTCCTCGCGGAAGAACTTGTACCAGGCGAAGGCGCCACCTGCCGCGCCCAGCACCAGCAGCAGGCCGAGGACCACGAGCAGGCTGCGGCCGGCGCTGCGCGACGCCGCGGGACGCGCCCGGCCGCCGGCGGGCAGGTGTTTTCCGGCGGCGGCTGCGGCTGCCATCGGGCGCGGCCGAATGGTGCGGAAGGCGGATTTCATGATGGTCTCCTGCCTCAAAAGGTCTTCAGGTATTCGACCAGCGCATCCTTGTCGGCGTCCGCCAGATCGGTGCCGTAGGCGTGGCCTTCGTGACCGGCGTTGCCGTTGCCGGGCTGGGTGGTGTCGAACACGAACAGTCTCGCGCCGACGTCCTTCGTATCGGCAGGCAGCGCGGACGCGAAGCCCACCCGCTCGCGATCGTAGAGGTCGCTGCCACGCGCGAACCTGGCCGGGCGCATCGCCGACGGCTCGAGCAGGTCGCGCAGCGTCGGCACCGAGCCGTTGTGCAGGTAGGGCGAGCGCAGCCACACGCCGTCGAGCGGCATGTTGGCGTAGCCCCAGGTCTTGCGGAAATGCTGGAAGCGGTGCGGATAGCCGGCGTACAGCGTGGCCTGGTTCACCGCCAGGTCGCGCGTGTAGGAGTCGAGTCGCGCGCGGTCGGTGCCGATCTCGGCGATCGGCGTCACATGGCCGACCTTTGACCCCTTGAAGTCGCTGCCGCTGGCGCCATGGCAGCCGGCGCAGTATTCAGCGTACAGCGGCGCGCCGCGCGCGGCCCGTTCGCGGTCGATCGGGTAGGGGAAGGGCGGCGGGGTCGCGTCCAGCAGCCAGGCCTCGACCCGGCCGATCGCGGCGAGGTCGATGGTGGGCGGCGTGGTGCCGGTGCCGAAGGCGGCGCTCTTGTTGCGCTCTTCGGTGTGGGTGTTGTTGCCGTCCCAATGCAGCTCCATGCGCTGGCCGTCGTCGCGCGTCATGCGCTTCCTCTGGTTCCAGATCGACGGAAAGTCGGACGCGCCCAGCAGTTCCTGCGCCGGCAGAGCCTTCATCGGGAAGTTGAACAGCACCTTGGCCGAGTTGAAGGTGTCGACCCGGCCCGGGCCCCAGTCCGGCTGGTCGAACACGAACTCGAAGCGGCCGCGCAGCATCAGCAGGCGCTCGCGCATCAGCGCGATCGCCACCGGGTACACCAGGTAGCGGTCGATCGGGTTCAGCTTGCCGGCAAGGCGGTCGATCTCGGGGACGATGAACTCGCGCGAGAACTTCGGCCCGGCGGCGCAATTGAAGAAGAAGGTCTCGAAGGCGCGGATGTCGAAGCGGTGCGCCGGCATGCCGACGACGATGCGCGGCGCGGCGTCCGGCGCGTCGCGCACGGTGCTGGTGTGGCAGGCGGCGCAGTTCAGGAACACGCGGTCCAGACCGAGGTTGCGCCGCTTCGACACGCCGATCGGCAGGTCGCGGCCGTCCTCGTAGATCAGGCCGAGCGCGGCGTAGCCGGTCACCGCGGCGGCCGTCGCCGCCCTGTTGGCCGACGCAGCAGGGCGGGCGCCACCCGGCATGTGTTCGGCGCAGACCTGCGGCAGCGCCTGCCAGATCCAGTACGGGAAGCCGGATTCGCGCTCGCCGCCGGTGGAACCGTACTTGAAGTGCTGCACCGGGTCGGCGTAGGTCACCGGCTCGTCGGGCAGGAAGCGGGCGGCCGCGTACAGCGCCACGATCACGATCACGATCCACGGCAGCCAGACGACGACGCGCCACAGCAGGCCCGGCCTGCGATGTGCGACCGGCGTGGGCGCGGGGCGGGTGGGCTCGGTCATGGTCGTGCTCCTCGGCGCAGGTCAGTCGGTACCCGCCACGCACGGGGCAAGCGTCGCGTAGGGGCGGGCGAGCACGGCGGCGGGCGTGAGGGAACGCTGCGTCAGCAGCCCTTCGAGCTGGGCTGTCATCGCCGGCAGGTCAGCCGACTGCAGGAAGGCGGCCGCATGGGCGGCGGCCGGTGGTGGCATTGGCGTCTTCGGCCGCGCGGCGGGCTGGCGCGCGTTCATCGCCAGCCGGAACAGCATGCGTTCGGCGCAGCCGGTGATCTGCGCCCGCACCTGCTCGTCG
>SHNC01000211.1 GCA_004295105.1 Betaproteobacteria bacterium
CCATCAGCCCGTCGTGCTGCGCGGCGAAGGTCTGCTCGAAATCGAGCCGGATCAGTTGCTGGTGGCGGCTGATCACCCGCAGCTTGGTGATCGTCGGTGCATCCGACACCGTCTGCAGCCGGCAATGCACACCCCGATCGTCGAGCCGTGCGGCAAGCAGGCGGCCGGCCTCGTCCTCGCCGACGAGTCCGACCACGGTAGTCTGCGCACCGAGCGCAGTGGCGTTCAGGGCCACGTTGCCGGCGCCGCCGGCGCGCACCTCATCCTCGCCCACACGCACCACCGGCACGGGGGCCTCGGGCGAGATGCGCGAGGTGGCGCCATGCCAGTAGCGGTCGAGCATGACGTCGCCGACGACGAGCACGCGGCTGCCGGAGAAGTCCGGGAGGGGAAGCAGCATGGAACGGAACGGAGCCTGTAGCGGGAAACGGCCGGATTATCCCATGGATCCGCGCCGCACCGTTCCGGCGCGGCCGATGGGCGGCCGCTCAGTAGCCCTGGAAGTCGCGCAGCAGCCACACGGTGGCGCGACGGTGCAGCTTCGGGTAGACGGCGATATCGACGTCGCCCAGCCGTTCGGCAACGGCGAAGCGCCCGGCGATTGCGCCGCTGTCGGCACGGTCGGTCACGAGCAGGAAGTGTTTGCCGCTGTTCAGCGTCAGCGGCGCAGTGAGGCCGTAGTGGTCGTTGATGTGGGCCTGCGGCTGCCAGCGTGCGTAGCGCGCGGGACGCAGGTGGTAGATCAGTTGCGCGAGCGTCTCGCGGTCGTCCGACAGCAGCACCAGGTCCGCATGGGCTGCCGTCTGCTCCGCCAGATAGGGGCGCACTGCAGCCGAGAACGCCTGCCAGCCGCGGGCGCGCTTGTAGGGGTCGTTGCGTGAGGTGACTTCCTTGCCGGCGGCGCGCAGCAGGTCGGGCCAGTGATAGGCGATGGGGGCGAGCAGCAGGTTGAGCGCCACGGCCGCGACCATCAGCCGCCAGCGGCCGCTGCCGCCCTGCGCCAGGAAGGCGGGCACCAGCACGCAACCGCCGACGAAGATCGGCGCCGCCCAGTTGCCGTTGGCACGCCCGGTCAGCGCCTGCATGCCGACCACCAGCAGCAGCGGCAGCACCATCATCAGCACGAAGCGGAAGCGCGTGTCCGCCCACAGCCCGCGCAGCCGCAGCAGGGCCCAGGCCAGGCCGATCGTCAGCAGCGGGCCGAACGACACCCACTGTGCGCCCATGAATTCGAAGAACTCGCCCGGCTTGAAGCCGCGCTCGGCGCCGGCGGTACCGCCGATGCGGGTGATCTCGGCGGTGTGCTGGAAGGTGGGGAAGCCGGTCTGCCAGTTCCACCACAGGTTGGGCGCGAACACTGCGAAGGCCACGAGCAGCGCCAGCCAGGGCCCGGGGCGCAGCAAATGCCGCCAGCCGCCCGGATGCGCGAGCAGGGTGAGGAAGGCCGAGCCGACGAAGGCCGCCATCGTGTATTTGGACATCAGCCCCAGTCCGGACACCAGGCCGATCGCCAGCCAGCCGGCCAGCGCACCGGTCTGCAGCGTCGGCCACAGCAGCAGCATGCCCAGCGCCCAGAAGAACAGCAGCGGCGCGTCGGTGCTGACGAACAGTCCCAGCGCCGACACGATGGGCAGGGTCAGGAAGGCGAGCCCGGCCCAGAAGCCGATGCGGGCATCGAACAGGCGCTGGCCGAGTCGCTGGATGACGAGCGCGGCGGCCGGATACAGGATCAGCGACGGTGCCTTCAGCGCCAGCAGGTTGTCGCCGAACAGCCCCTGGCACAGCGCGATCAATCCCGCGATCAGCGGCGGCTTGGAGTAATAGCCCCAGTCCAGCGCCTGCGCCCAGCCCCAGTAGTAGGCTTCATCGACGTAGGGGTCGATGTTCAGATGCACGATGACCCAGGCGCGGTAGAGCGTGAAGGCGAGCGCGAGCACCGGCAGCAGCCAGACTGGCGGCGCGGCGGACGGCCGCTGGCCGGCGAGAGGGGCGGTGAGATGCGTGGCGTTGGGGATGGGCGTCATGGGCGCGAGTGTAGCGGAACGCGGCCCCCTCGGACTTTGCGGCGCCAGCGGCCCATCCAGCACCAGCCTTTGGCGCTATTGGCGGGCTTGACCGCGATACGGTGGTCGGGAGCTCGATGCCTTACCGGTTGAACCACTTCAGCGCCACCCCCCAGCTCTCCACGTCGATGCGGGTCACGTGGCCACAGGCGAAGTCCAGCGCCAGCCAGCGTTCGGCGGGCAGGCCCAGCAGGTGGCCGGCGATCGCGCGCAGCGGTCCGCCGTGCGCGACCACCACTACCGGGCGCTCGGGCCGGTTCAGCATCAGCCCGTTGAGCCACGACAGCGCGCGCGCGGCCATCTCCCGCGCGGACTCGCCGCCCGGTGCGCAAAAGCCGAGCGGATCGGCCGCCCAGTCGTCGATCGCGGCGCCGATGTCGTCGAACAGCCGTCCTTCCCACGCGCCGAAGTGGATCTCCTTCAGGCGTTCGTCGAGGCGCGGTGCGCCCAGCGCCTCGGCCAGCAGCCGCGCACGCGCCAGCGGACTGGCATGCAGATCGAACTCGGCGGGCAGCAGCGGACGCAGCCGCGCGGCCGATTCCTCGGCGGGCTCGGCCAGGCCGACGTCGTGCTGGCCGTAACAGACGCCGTGCGCGACGTCGGGCCTGGGGTGGCGGATCAGGTGGAGTTCCATGCCGCAAGAATCCCGATGTAGCACGCCAGTTCGGAGGCCTGCTGCGTGGCGCCGAGGAGGTCGCCGGTGTAGCCGCCGAGCCGGCGCAGGAACATGCGCGCGGCCCATGCCGTCACCAGCAGCGTGGCGAGCGCGGCGCCGAGCGCTGCGACGGGCGACAACAGCGTCAGCGGCAGCAGGCCGAACAGCATCGCGATCGCCAGTTCGGAGCCGGTGAGGCGGCGGGCGAGGGGCTTCGCCTTCGAGGTTTCGTCCTCGCGCATGTAGGGCAGCCGGTGGATCAGGCTGGTCGAGGCCAGGCGTGACAGCGGGTGGGCCACCAGCAGCGCGATGGCCACGTCGAGCTCATCGACGGTGCCCAGTTCGTACAGCGCAGCGGCCTTCGCCATCAGCATCAGCACCATGCCGATGGTGCCGTAGCTGCCGATGCGCGAGTCCTTCATGATGGTGAGCACCTGCGCCTTGTCCCACCCGCCTCCCAGGCCGTCGCAGGCGTCGGCCCAGCCGTCCTCATGGAAGGCGCCGGTGGCGCGGATCGTCACCGCCATCGACAGCAGCACGGCCAGCATGGGCGGCAGCACCGTCACGCAGGCGACATAGGTGGCGGCGCCGATTCCGCCCACCACCCAGCCCACCAGCGGGAAGTAGCGCGCCGAGTGGTTCAGGCGCTCGGTCGACCACGGCACCCAGGCGGGCACCGGCAGCCGGGTGAAGAAGCCGAGCGCGGTGAAGAAGAGTTCGAGCTGGTAGCGCATCGACGGCGGGCAGCCGGCCTCAGTCGGCCTTGCCGCTGACGCCGGCCGACTCGAAGCTCGCCATCTCGTTGAGGAGATTCACTGCCGCCTGCAGCAGCGGAAACGCCAGCGCGGCACCGGTGACTTCGCCCAGGCGCAGGTCGAGCTCCATCAGCGGCTCGACGCCAAGGTGGGCGAGCTGCACGCGGTGGCCCGGCTCCTGCGAGCGGTGGGCGAACACGCAGTACGGCAGGATGGCGGGTTCGATGGCGTGGGCGACGAGCAGCGCCGAGGTGACGATGAAGCCGTCGATCAGCAGCACCATGCCCTTTTCGGCGGCGCCGAGCATGGCGCCGGCCATCATCGCGATCTCGAAGCCGCCGTACTCGGCCAGCGCCGCGAGCGGGTCCGCCGGCCGGCCGCCGCGCATCAGCGCGTGCTGCAGCAGCGCACGCTTGCGCTCGAGGCCGGCGTCGTCAAGCCCGGTGCCGCGGCCGGTGATGGTGGCGAGGTCGGCGCCGGCAGCGTCGCCCACCAAGCAGTGTGTCAGCAGCGAGGCCGAGGCGGTGTTGCCGATCCCCATCTCGCCGAAACCGACGCAGTTGCAGCCGTTGCCGGCCAGCCCGTGGGCGAGTTCGCGGCCGCGCACCAGCGCCGCGTCGCGGGCTTCGGCGCACATCGCGGGCTGCTCGAGGTAGTTCGCGGTGCCGCGGCCTAGCTTCGCATCGACCAGGCCGGGGCGCCGGCCGAAGTCATGGTTCACGCCGGCATCGATCACGGTGAGGCCGATGTCGAGTTGTCGGGTGAAGGCGTTGATCGCCGCGCCGCCGGCGAGGAAGTTTTCCACCATCTGCCAGGTCACGTCCTGCGGATAGGCCGACACCCCGGCCCGCGCCGCGCCATGGTCGCCGGCGAACACGAGGATGTGCGGCTGGCGCAGCTCGGGCGAGAGCGTCTGCTGGATCAGCCCGATCTGCAGCGCCAGCGCCTCCAGGCGACCGAGGGCGCCGAGCGGCTTGGTCTTGCGGTCGATCTTGTGCTGCAGGGCAGCGGCGAGCGCGAGGTCGGGGGCGGACAGATTCGGCTTCATGGCGGGAAGGGCGCTTTCGGTGGCGGCGGATGGTAGCACGCGGCCTTCTACCCCTTCATCGCCAGCGGCAGCCCCGCGGCGACGAACACCACGCGCGTACACAGCGCCGCCACCGCCTGGTTCAGTCGTCCGGCTTCATCGCGGAACAGGCGGCCGAGCGCGGTGTCGGGCACCAGCCCGAGGCCGACCTCGTTGGCGACCAGGATGATGTGGCCGGGCAGGGTCGGTAGCGTGGCGAGCAGGTCGTCGTGCTCCCGGCGGAAGCGCGGCAGCGCCTCTGCGCTCGCTGCCGGGGGCAGCTCTTCCGCGCCGGCCAGCAGGTTGGCCAGCCACAGCGTCAGGCAATCGACGACGAGGCAACGATCCGCGGCGGCTTCGCGGCGCAGGGCGTCGGCCAGCGCCAGCGGGGCTTCGACCGTCTTCCACGCCGCGGGGCGGTCGGCCTGGTGGCGGCGGATGCGTTCGGTCATCTCGGCATCTCCCGCCTCAGCGGTGGCAATGACGGTGACGGCGCACCCCGAATCGAGCGCGCGTCGTTCCGCGTAGCGGCTCTTGCCCGAGCGTGCGCCGCCGAGGATCAGTTCGAGCTTCATTTGAAGAGGGGAGGCTATTGCACTGCAAAAACGAACCGGAAAAGGTATCATCCGCGCCGCTGCCCCGGAAGGGGCGCTGCGTTTCAGGTGCCCGACGGCGATCCTCGTCCGAGGGGTAAACGGGAAACAGGTGCGCGGCGCGACGAACCCGCAGGTTCGCCCCGCAATGCCTGTGCTGCCCCCGCAACGGTAAGCGAATGGAAGGCGCATCACTCGGCCACTGGGCCTCGGCCCGGGAAGGCGATGCGTCGCGTGTGGACGGTTTCATCACGAAGCCCGGCTGCCACGATTCGCAAGCCCGGATACCGGCCCGAGCGCGTTGGCGGATGTGCCGCGGGGTAGCGGCGACGGGCGTGGTCGGCCCCGTGCCCAGGCTTGCCCCGTTTGCGGTGCGTCCATGTGCAGCTTGCCGTGGACTGCGGGGACGCGGGTCGCGGCTCTGGGAGTTCCCATCCATGAGCATCCGTCTTTCGGCCGCGGCAGTCGCGGTCTGTGCCGCCTTTCCCGCGACTTCCGCGATCGCTGCCGGCGAGCACGCGTTGGAACCGGTCATCGTGTCCGCCACCCGCATCGACCTGCCCGACGTCGATGCCCCCTACGCCTCCGAAGTGCATACGCGCAAGGACATCGAGCGTTCCGGCGCGACCACGCTGGTCGATTACCTGTCGCGCCAGACCTCGATCCAGGTCGCGCCCAGTTTCGGCAACCGCTTCACGCCCAGCCTAAACATGCGCGGCTACGGCCTCACCGACGGCCACCAGAACGTGGTGATCTCGGTGGATGGACGCCGGCTCAACAACATCGACATGGTGCCGCAACTGCTGGGCGGCATCGCGCTGGCCGACATCGACCGCATCGAGATCACCAAGGGCAGCGGCTCGGTGCTGCACGGCGATGGCGCCACCGCGGGATCGGTGCAGATCTACACGAAGCCGCGCGACGGGGTCAGCGTCGAAGCCTTCGGCGGCAGCCACGGCACGCTGGGTGGCACGATCGCCGCGGGCCTCGTTCGCGACCAGTTCACGCTGTCGGCGACGGTCGATCATGGCCAAACCGATGGATTTTCCGACAAGGATCCGTCGGGGCACAGCGACGAGTCGACGGCCGACACCTGGCGCGTGGGGGCCACCGCCCGGCCGATCGACCGGCTGAAGCTGAACGCCGATGCCGGCCAGAGCCGCATCGACACCCGCTATCCCAGCCCGCTCAGCGAGGCGCAGTTCAGGGACGATCCGGCGCAGAACGACGGGGGTGTCTACACGCACCAGCGCTCGGACGCCACCTACTGGAACATCGGGGCCGAATACCGCTTCGCCGATGCATGGCAGTTGTCGGCACGGCACGGGACCGAGGACAAGACCTCGAAATTTCTCGGCGCGTGGCTGAGCCAGTCGGATTACACCTACGATTCGGATGAACTCGCGGTGCAATACCTGGGCGACAGCCTGTCGGCGACCGCTGGCGTGCAGGGCTTCGACGGCGTGCGCAAGGGTGAGGACGACCGGACCTGGAAGCGCAATCTCGCCTGGTTCCTGCAGGGCCAATACACGTTCGACAAGCTCACGCTGTCGGCCGGCGCCCGCCGCGAGCGCGTGGAGTACGAACACCGTTCCGATGCCGGCGACAGGCTGAAGGACGATGCGCGTCTCACCGCCTGGGACGTGGGCTTCAACTTCCGCATCGATCCGGCGCTGTCGGTCTTCGGCAACTACAACGACGCCTATCAGGCACCGGACATCGACCGCTTCTTCATCTGCAGCGAGTTCGACCTGAACTTCAGTTGCGTGCGCACCGGCTTCAACGCGTTCATCGAGCCTGCGCACGCGAGGACGCTCACTCTCGCTTCAACCACGTGCTGCCGTCCAATCGGCTGAAGGTCTCGGTGTTTCACGCGCGATTGAAGGACGAGATCTACTTCGATCCGTTCACGTTCACCAATACCAACCTCGACCGGTCGCACAAGTACGGCCTCGAACTGCAGGATACCTGGCAGATCACGCCCGCGCTGACCGGCTCGCTGAACTATGCGTGGGCGCGGGCAATGATCGACCGTGACGGCGGCAGCGGCAGCTTCGACGGCAAGGAACTGCCGACCGTGCCCAGGCACAATCTGGTGCTGGGCCTCAGCTTCAGGATGAGCGACGCCGGCACGCTGAACCTGTCGCACACTTGGCGCAGCAAGGCCTGGGCCGATGGCGATTTCGACAACAACGCCCCCCGGCAGCGGGAGTTCCAGTCCACCGATGCGGTCTACCGCCATCGTGTAACGAAGGACGTCGAGCTGTACGCGGCGGTCAGCAACCTGTTCGCGCACGAGAACGGCGTCTGGGTCGAGAGCACGTTCCGGCCGCCGGTGGTCATCTATCCGGTGGACTTCACCCGTACCTGGAAGCTCGGCGCGCGCATCTCGTTCTGAGTCCGCCCGAAGGGAAGCACATGCTCACGGACCGGCGCGCAACTGGCGAATCGAGGCCCGCTTCGACAACCTGCTCGACGAGGGCGACGAATGGGTGTGCGCCGTCGCCGGCGCGAGTGCCCTCGTCGCCCGGTGTGGCGCGCCGCGCTGATCGCTCATGGCGGCCGGTGTGCTGCAGCGCGGCGCGGACATGAGGCGAACCGGAGCGGCCCCCTCGGGCCTGCTCTTCGCCCTCGGGCTGTTGTCGGCGATCGCCTTCCTGTGGGCCCTGATCGCGGGCGACCTGCCGGTCACGCTGGACGAGGCGCTCGGCGCGCTGGCGGGGCGTGGCGACGGCACCGCCGCGGCGGTGGTGCGTGAGCTGCGCCTGCCGCGCGCGGTGTCGGCCTTCGTGTGCGGCGGGCTGCTCGCCACCGCGGGTGCGCTGATGCAGGTGCTGCTGCGCAATCCGCTCGCCGATCCCTACATCCTCGGCATCTCCGGCGGCGCGGCGGTCGGTGCGCTGGCGGCGATCTCGTTCGGCGCTGCGGTGTTCTGGGTCGATGCCGCCGCCTTCGTCGGTGCGCTGTCGGCGATGCTGCTGGTGTTCGGTCTGGCGCACGGCGACGGAAGCTGGACGCAGACGCGGCTGCTGCTGACGGGCGTGATCGTCGCCGCCGGGTGTGGCGCGGCAGTGTCGATGATGCTGGCGCTCGCCACCGATACGCGCGTGCTGTCCATGCTGTTCTGGCTGATGGGCGACGCCAGCGGCGCGGCGCGGCCGTGGCCGGCCCTGGCGGTGCTGGTGGTCGGCGTGGCAGCGGTGATGCCCTTCGCCCGCGACCTCAACGTGCTGGCGCGTGGCGAGCTGAACGCGCGCGCGCTCGGCGTGCGCGTCACGCAGTTGCGGCTGGGGCTTTACGTGCTGGCTTCGCTGCTCACCGCAGTGGCGGTGACCCTGGTCGGCTCGGTCGGCTTCGTCGGCCTCATCGTGCCGCATGTGGTGCGGCTGGCGATCGGCAACGACCAGCGTGTGCTGCTGCCGGCTTCGACCCTGGCCGGCGGCACGCTGCTGCTGCTGGCCGACACCGCGGCGCGCACCGTGATGGCGCCGCAACAATTGCCGGTCGGCGTGTTGACGGCCCTGATCGGCGTGCCGGTGTTCCTGTTCCTGCTGGCGAGGCATCCGCGATGAGCCGTGCGGGGCGTTCCGGGCCGGTTGGCCACGACGTGGGAGGGGGCATGAGCACGGCGGCCGTCCTGCTCGAGACCGAGGGTCTGGCACTGCGGGTGGGCGAGCGCTGGCTGTGTTGTGAGTTCAGCCTGAAGCTCGCGCCGGGCGAATGTCTCGCCCTGCTCGGCCCCAACGGCGCGGGCAAGACGACGTTGCTGCACACACTGGCCGGCCTGCGCGAGCCCACGGTCGGCCAGGTGCGGCTCGGCGGCCGGCCGTATGCCGCCTGGCCGGCGCTGGAGGCGGCACGCTTTCGTGGCCTGCTGGTGCAGCAGCAACCGGACCATTTCGCCGCGTCGGTGCTGGAAACGGTGCTGATCGGCCGCCATCCGCATCTCGGTCGCTGGGGCTGGGAAGGGGCCGAGGACGAACGCATCGCGCGCGACGCGCTGACAGCGGTCGGCCTGTCGGAGTTTGCCGGGCGCGACGTGTTGACGCTGTCGGGGGGCGAGCGCCAGCGCGTGGCGATCGCCGCGCTGCTGGCGCAGGCGCCCCGCCTGTTCCTGCTCGACGAACCGCTGAACCATCTCGACCTGCATCACCAGATCGCCACGCTCGACCTGTTCCGCCGCCTGGTGCGCGAAGGCGCCGACCGGTCGGAGCGAGGGCGCGGCGTGGTGATGGTGCTGCACGACATCAACCTCGCCGCACGTTACGCCGATCACGTCATCCTGCTCGATGGCCGCGGCGGCGTGCGTGCCGGCGACCGCGACAGCGTGCTGCAGCCCGAGCTGTTGTCGCATGCCTTCGGCCATCCGCTGCGACGTTTCGAGGTCGATGGCCGCGTGACCTTCGTGCCGGATTGATGCGCTCGATGCGAGCGGCCAGCACGGCGTCGAGGCACGAGCGATCTTCAGGATGAACATCCCGCGCGGCGAGGCGAAGGCGCAGAGCGGCGCGGCGAAGGCGAGCCGATGGCCCGTGGCGGGGGGGCGCGACAGTCAGCGCGTATTGCCGACCCGCTTGGCCCGCACCTCCTCCAGTTGGCCGCACAGGCGCTCGGCGCCGTCGAGCAGGCGTGGCGTGTGACGCTGGATCAGGTCGGGCGGGATGAAGAACAGGTTGCCGGCGGCGGTGGCCTTGAGGCCGGGCCACCGCTTCCACTGGTCCAGCCACTCGGGCCGCGCGTCAGCCATGCCGCTGGCGATGATGGCCTCCGGATTGGCGGCGAGCACCGCCTCGGTGCTGATGTGCGGCGCAAGCTGCTCGAGGCCGCCGAACACGTTGACGCCGCCGCACAGCCGGATCGCGTCGGAGATCACCTGCTGGTCGTTGATCGTCATCAGCGGCTGATCCCAGATCTGGTAGAACAGGCGCACCGGCGGGCGTTCGCGGTAACGCGCGGCGAGCGCCGCCCGGCGCTGGCGAAAGGCGGCGGCCGCGGCATCGGCGGTCGCCTCGGTGCCGGCCAGACGGCCGAACTGTGCCAGGCTCTGCGCCACCGCCTCCAGGCTGCGCGGCTCGTTCACGTACACCGGAATGCCGAGGGCGGTGAGCCGCTCCAGATGCGTGTCGCGATTGCCGCTCTGCCACGCGATCACCAGGTCGGGCTTCAGCGCGGCGACGGCTTCCAGGTCGACCCGGGTATGCGTGCCGACCTGCGGCAGCGTGGCGGCGGCCGGGGGGTAGTCGCTGTGGGCGACGACGCCGACCACCTTGCTGCCGGCGCCGGCGGCGAACAGCAGCTCGGTGACGTGCGGCGCGAGGCTGACGATGCGCTGCGCCGGCCGTTCCAGCCGCAGCCGGTGGCCGGCGTCGTCGGTGAGGTCCACCGCGGCGTGCGCGCAGATCGCGGGCAGCACGGCGAGCAGGGCCTGCATTGCGCGAATGTGGGTACGGCGTGTCATGGCGAGCGGAGCGGGCCGGCGCGAAATGCCGTGCAGAAGCTGAAAGGCTGCATTCTACGGGATGCGCGTGTCCGCCTCGGGTCGTCGATATCGGCCGAGGGTCTCGCCGCGGCACACCGGATCCGAGGCGACGAGCAGCTCGCCCCGTGTTCGCCTTGCACGGCCGGCGCCCGGCCTGCCACACTTGAAGCGCAGATTCCTTCATCCCGCACTGCCATGTCCCTGCCCGAACTCGCCCACTTTCGCCCCGGCCCGCTGCCCGGCCATGTATACCTGGTCGGTGCCGGCCCCGGCGACCCGGAGTTGTTCACCTTGCGTGGCGCGCGCCTGGTCGGCGGCGCGGACGTCGTCGTGTATGACAATCTCGTGGCGCCGGCCATCGTCGATCTCGCGCCGGCGGGCGCCGACCGCATCTATGTCGGCAAGAAGGCGTCCGATCACACGCTGCCGCAGGACGAGATCAATGCCCTGCTGGTGCGCCTGGCCAGTGCCGGCAAGCGGGTGGTGCGACTGAAGGGCGGCGACCCCTTCATCTTCGGCCGTGGCGGCGAGGAGATGGAAACCCTGGTCGGCGCCGGCATCACCGTCGAGGTGGTGCCGGGCGTCACCGCCGCCTCGGGCATCGCCGCCTATGCCGGCATTCCGCTGACCCACCGCGACCACGCGCAGTCGGTGGTGTTCACCACCGGGTTCCTGAAGGACGGCCGGCTCGATCTCGACTGGCCGATGCTGGCGCGGCGCGGCCAGACCCTGGTGATCTACATGGGCATCTCGCGCTTGGCCGAGATCTGCGCGGGGCTGGTGGCGCACGGCTTGCCGGCGAGCACGCCGGCGGCCGTCGTCGAGCGTGGCACCACGCATGCGCAGCGGGTGGTGGCTGCCGATCTGGCCACACTCGAGGCGCGCGTGCGCGAAGAGGGCGTGCGGCCGCCGGCGCTGACGGTGGTGGGCGATGTCGTCGGTCTGTATCCGCGCCTGGCCTGGTTCGGGGGCGACCTGCCGGTGGCCGCGCAAACGGCGCCGCACGCCGGCTGTACCGGCGTACATCCGGAGCGCGCGGCAGACGAGGGCGACTGAGCTCCGACCCTTTCGCTCGCCCGCTCAGGCCGGCGGCGCTTCGGCAGGTGTGTGCTCGAGGCTGGCGCGGAACAGCGCCGCCACCAGATCGGATTGCGTCAGCATGCCCACCACCTCGTGCGCGGCATCGACCACCGGCAGATGGTGCAGGCCGGCATCCGAGAACAGCGGCACGGTGTCGACGATGGGCTGCTCGGGTCGCACGGTGACGACCTCGGTCGACATCAGGTCGGCGACGATCTGCGGGTGCGCATCGACCTGGCGGCCTTCGGCCTCGCTCGGGGTGTCGCGCGACACCAGGAAGTCGTGCAGCGACAGGATGCCGACCAGGCGGCGCCCGCCGTCCACCACCGGCAGCGCCTTGATGCGGTGGCGCACCAGCAGCTCCCAGGCCTCGCCCAGTGGCAGCGCCGGTGTCACCGTCAGCAGGTCGCGCGACATCATGTCGCCACAGCGGATCTCGCCGAAGCGGCGGCGGTAGGCGCGGCGCTCGACCGCTTGCAGCAGGTCCTCGAGGTCCTCGATGGCGATGTCCAACTGCTCGCTGTGCTCCTTCAGCACCGCGTCGAAATCCTCGTGCGTGATGCCGATCCGCTCGCTCGGCGGCCGGTCGGCAGTGCCGTGTGCCTGCGCTGGGGCCAGCGGCGGCCGGTGCGGATAACGGCGGCGCGACAGGTTGTTGAAACTGAGCGCGACAAGCAGCATGCACATCGAGTTTACCGCCACCGGCCACAGCGCGAAGCCGAACCCCATGGCATGCACTGCCGGCCCGCCCAGCACGCTGGTGAGCGCCACCGCGCCGCCCGGCGGATGCAGGCAGCGCAACTGGAACATCACGCCGATCGCCAGCGCCACCGCGATCGCGCCCGCCACGCCGGAGTGCCCGAGCCACTGGGCGCAGCCGACGCCGATCAGCGCCGACACGACGTTACCGCCGATGATGGACCAGGGCTGCGCCAGCGGGCTCGACGGGACGGCGAACAACAGCACGGCCGAGGCGCCCATCGGCGCGACGAACCAGGGGTTGGATTCGCCCAGCGCGAGGTGGCTGATCCATTCGGTTGACAGCAGGCCGAGCAGGGCGCCGATGCAGCCGACGATGCGCTCGCGGCCGCCGGCATTGAGGGGTGCCGGCCAGAAGCTGCGCAGCCAGGGGGCGAGGCGCCTCATGGCGCGCCTCGAACGTGATTTTCGGAACACATGTCCGGTGCGGGGTTGAATTGCGGGGGGCCGATGTTGCCTGCGTTGCGCCCTCGCATGCAATGCGCGGAATCAATTCGAGGGCGGCGTGCCGGCCCGGGCGGGGGCGCGCCGCTATAATCGCCGGCTTCTGCCGTCATCCGGGTCAAATCGTGTCCGACCGCCTCGCCGTCCTGCCGCAATACCTCCTGCCCAAGCAGGCCCTGACCGTCCTCGCCGGCAAGCTCGCCGGTGCCCGTGCCGGCGGCCTGACCACCGCAGTGATCCGCTGGTTCGTGCGGCGCTACGGGGTCGACATGGATGAGGCGGCGAACCCCGACATCGCCAGCTACCCGACCTTCAACGCGTTCTTCACCCGGCCGCTGCGCGCGGGTGCGCGTCCGCTGGCGCAGGCCGCGCTCGTATGTCCGGTCGATGGCGGCATCAGCCAGTTCGGCGCGATCGAGCGCGACCAGATCTTTCAGGCCAAGGGCCATTCCTATTCCACGACGGCACTGGTCGGCGGCGATGCCCGGTTGGCGGCGCGCTTTCAGGACGGCAGCTTCGCCACGCTGTACCTCAGCCCGCGCGACTACCACCGCATCCACATGCCCTGCGATGGACGGCTGCGGCGCATGATCTACGTGCCGGGCGAGCTGTTCTCGGTCAACCCGACCACCGCGCGCGGCGTGCCGGGGCTGTTCGCGCGCAACGAGCGTGTGGTGTGCGTGTTCGATTCGGACGATGGCCCCTTCGTGCTGGTGCTGGTCGGCGCGACCATCGTCGGCAGCATGGCCACGGTGTGGCATGGGGTGGTGAATCCGCCGCGCACAGCCACTGTGCGCGACTGGCTGTACGAGGACGGCGAGGTCGTGCTGGCGAAGGGCGACGAGATGGGCCGCTTCCTGCTGGGTTCGACGGTGGTGATGCTGTTCCCCGCAGGGCGCGTGCGGTTCAATCCCGCCTGGGCGCCGGCGCGCTCCATCCGCATGGGCGAGGCGATGGGGCTGGCGCACGCATAGCCGGTATGACGAGGGCCGTGGCGTGCTGATGGTTTTGCACCAACGCTGTGCGGAAACAGTTGCCATGCACGCAGACGGGGCTCGATCCGTCATTGCCACGTGCGAATCACGGGCCTGCTAGCATCCCGTTTAGTTTCAATTAACCTATGTTAATCAGATGGTTAAATGAATGTCTTGAACTGACGGGCGAAAGTGTGTCGACCTGGCACGGTTGAAGCTTGCATATCGCTACCCTGCCGCAAGGTGGGCAGGACTCTCAGCAGGAAGCACAACGACCACCAGGAGACAGACCATGCCCAGCCGTCCGATTCACCAGGTCATTGCCGATCAGCCGTTCGTCTGCGTACCCATCGACATGTCGGTACGCGCCGTCACCCAGCTCATGAAGGACCGCCGCCAGAGCGCGGCGCTGGTCACCGAGCACGGCGTGCTCACCGGCATCTTCACCGAGCGTGATGCCACCTTCCGTGTGCTCGCGGCCGGGCTGGATCCCGACAAGACCCCGGTGGGTGACGTGCTGACGCACAAGCCGCAGACCATCACCGACGACAAGCCCTTCGGCCACGCGCTGCACATGATGTACGACGGCGGCTTCCGCCACGTGCCGGTGCTCGATCGTGCCGGCCGGCCGGTGGGTCTGCTGTCCGCGCGCGACGCGCTGGCGCTCGATGCCGAGGCCTTCGGCGCGGAACTGGTGCGGCGCGAGGAGATCACCGTCATCCTGTAAGTGCGGGTGAGCGCGGCGAGGGCCGCGCCGGCGGGGTTCGATGCCATGCGCCGGCGCGGCCCTCGCCGCGCTCACCGTGCCCTGCCGGGGTTCAGAGCAGGTTCATCTTCTTCGCGGCGTCGCGCAGCTCGCCACGGAAGTCCGGGTGGGCGATGCCGATCAGCGCCTCGGCGCGCTGCTTGGCGGTCTTGCCGCGCAACTGGGCGACGCCGAACTCGGTGACGACGTAGTTGATGTCGTTCTTGCTCGTCGTCACATGGGTGCCCGGCGACAGCACCGGTGCGATGCGCGACACGGTGTCGTTCTTCGCGGTGGAGGGCAGCACGATGAAGGCCTTGCCTCCGTTGGAGCGGTTCGCTGCGCGCACGAAGTCGACCTGGCCGCCGGTACCGGAGTAGGGGATGTGGCCGAGGCTCTCCGAGCCGCACTGACCAAGAAGGTCGATCTGCAGCGTGGCGTTGATCGCGCACAGCTTGTCGTTGCGCGCCGCGTTGTACGGATCGTTGGTGAAGTCGACCGGGTGCATCTCCAGCGCCGGGTTGCGGTCGAGATGGCGGTAGAGCTTGTGCGAACCCAGCGCGAAGGTCGCCACCGTCTTGCCCGGCATGAAGGTCTTCTTGCGGTTGGTGACCGCGCCGCTGTCGATCAGCGACAGGATGCCGTCGCCGATCATCTCGGTGTGGATGCCGAGGTCGCGCTTGTGCTGCAACTGCATGACCACCGCGTCGGGGATGCCGCCGTAGCCGATCTGCAGCGTGGAGCCGTCGTCGATGAGGTCGGCGACGTACTTGCCGATCGCTTCCTGCACCGGTCCGATCTTGGGCAAGCCGACCTCGAACAGGGGCTCGTCGCTTTCCACCAACCCGCTGACCTGAGAGATGTGCACATGGCAGTCGCCGTAGGCGAAGGGCACGTTGGGGTTGACCTCGAGCAGGATCACACGCGCGCGGCGCGCCGCCGCCATGGTGTAGTCCGGGGCCAGCGACAGCGAGAAGTAGCCGTGCTCGTCCATCGGCGAAGCCATCGACACCACCACGTCGGCCGGGCTCAGGCCGCGGTCGATCAGCATCGGCAGCTCGGAGAAGTAGGCCGGCAGGAAGTCGATCCAGCCCGCCTGGCCGCCCGGGCGCGTGGCGCCGCCGTAGAAATAGGCGTCGTGGCGCACGTTGTGGCGCGTTTCCTCGTCCAGATAGCCGTACTTGCGCAGCGGCAGGATCTGGCTCACCACCACGTCGCGCAGGCTGTGCCGACGGTCCGACAGCGCGTGCAGCAGCGCGGGCGGCTCGCCAACCCCGGTGGGAACGACGATGGTCTCGCCGTCGTGGATCATGGCCACGGCGTCCGCGGCGGTCATGCGTTTCTGGGTGTACTGGGCTTGCACGTTCGACATCATCCTCTCCCGCTCCTGTGGTCTTTTATGTTGCGAACCAGACCATTATACGGGTTTTCCATACTGTTACGTATGGAAGTGGATGTGACCGCTGAACGTGCATGCGCACTGGAATGTGGAAGTAGTGGAAAAGCCGCGGCGGACGGGCCTCGCTGCGGACCGGGGTCGTGCTGCGATGTGCCGAGCTTGGATACGAAAAGACCACCGCGAAGGGTGGTCCTTTCCAGGCGGGTCGCCGTGATCGATACCCCGCGGTCCGCGCGGACCGCGATTGGGCGTCAGCGCTTGCTGTCGTCGCGTGGCGAGAACAGCGCGGCGCGCGGTGCCGGGCCCCGCTTCTGCCCCTGGGGCTCACCGCGACCCGACGACGTCCTGCCGCGGTTGTCGCCGCCGTTGCCGCGACGCGGTGCGGTCGCGCGATTGCCGTCCACTTCGGCGCGTCGGTTACCATCGATGCGATTGCCGTCGACGTCGGGACGCGATGCCGGCATGCGGTTGCCGTCGACTTCGCGCGGCGCATTGTTGCGCGGGGTGCGGTTGCCATCGACCTCGCGCCGCGGGGCCGCTTGCGGCCGGCCGCCGGGTCGTGCCGGCGCCGGAGCGCGGCCGGTATTGGCGCGCTCGCCGCGTGCGCCGCCCTCGTCGTTGCGGGGCTGTCCGCCACGACCGCCGCGGCGCGGCAGCGGTTCGCGCTGATGATCGGCATCATGGGCGGCCTCCGCACCGGCGCTGGGCACGAAGTCGTCCGCCGTGGCGCGCTCGATGCGGCGCTTGATCAGCCTTTCGATGGCGGTCAGCAGCTTCGCCTCCTCGCCATCGACGAGCGAGATCGCGTTGCCCTCGGCGCCGGCGCGGCCGGTGCGGCCGATGCGGTGCACATAGTCCTCGGGCACGTTGGGCAGTTCGAAGTTCACCACCTGCGGCAACTGGTCGATGTCCAGGCCGCGCGCGGCGATGTCGGTCGCGACGAGCACCGGCAGCGAGCCGTCCTTGAACTGGGCCAGTGCCCGCGTGCGTGCGGCCTGGCTCTTGTTGCCGTGGATCGCTGCGGCCGGGACGTCGTGCTTCGTCAGGTATTCGGCGAGCTTGTTGGCGCCGTGCTTGGTGCGCGTGAACACCAGCACCTGGAACCACTGGTGCTTCTTGATCAGATGGGCCAGCAGTTCGCGCTTGTGCTTCTGGCCGATCAGGTACACCGTCTGGTCGACGCGTTCCGCGGTGGTGTTGCGCGGTGCCACTTCCACCGTGCGCGGCTGGTGCAGCAGGCCGCCGGCGAGCTCGCGGATTTCGTCCGAGAAGGTCGCCGAGAACAGCAGGTTCTGGCGCTTCTTGGGCAGCAGCGCGAGCACCTTGCGGATGTCGCGGATGAAGCCCATGTCGAGCATGCGGTCGGCCTCGTCGAGCACCAGGATCTCGACGCCGGAGAGGTCCAGCGTCCGCTGGCCGACGTGGTCGAGCAGGCGGCCGGGGGTGGCCACCAGGATGTCGACGCGCCTCTTCAGCGCGCTGATCTGCGGATTGATGTTGACGCCGCCGAACATCACCAGCGAGCTCAGCGGCAGGTGCTTGCCATAGGTCTGCACCGATTCTTCCACCTGCGCCGCGAGTTCGCGTGTCGGCGTCAGGATCAGGCAGCGCGGGCGGCCGGGCGGGTGCGGATGGGCATGGGTGGCGGCCAGCATGTGCAGCACGGGCAGCGTGAAGCCGGCGGTCTTGCCGGTGCCGGTCTGTGCTGCGGCGAGCAGGTCGTCGCCGGCCAGCACCTGCGGAATCGCCTGTGCCTGGATGGGGGTCGGTTGCGTGTAGCCAGCTTCGGCGATGGCGCGAAGCAGCGGCTCGGCCAGCCCGAGGCTGGCGAAAGTCGTTTCGGATGTCATGGGATGTATCTCGCGTCAGCCTGCCATCCGTTTGCGGACGACGCCGATCTGGGCGCGCGGAAGACGTTCGGGCCGCTCACGGCCCGATGCGTCGGTTCGGAAAGGGGCCGCGGTCGATCGGCTGGATGCGCGGCACCTCAGGACTATAGCGCAGACCGTGACGGTTTGTGCGCCGCAGCGAAAGAATTGTCGGGCGCCGCTGCCTCCGCCCTTGAAATGCGAAAGTTCCCGCAGCGATGCCGGTTTTGGGTAGTTTACGACCTTCGGCTAATGGTTGGGACGCGGAATAAGTCTTATCGTCCCAAGGTTCTCCGGACTTGAGCGGGAGTGTTGGCGACGTGACGCTTCAATCGAGAGTGTTCGACCTGCGGTCACGCCTGGCGCGTCGGCTCGTCCTGGTATCGGCGGTCGGCCTCGCACTGGTGACGATGGTCATGGTGGGGATGGGGGGCGTCGTCATCGTCGCCATGGGTCACAGTTGGGAGGGCGTGGTGCAGGGCGACCCGCTGCGCGCCGGCGCCTGGAGCCTGGCCGCCGTCACCTGCGCGCTGTGCGCGGTCCGGCTCGTCGGCGTCGTCTGTCACACCTCGCCGCAACCCGACGGGATCCGCCTGCCGCGTCAGGCGGCGGAAGAGTTCCATGCGCTGCTCGACGACATCGCGGCCCGATTCGGGGTCGCGCCGGTGACGACGGTGTGGATCAGCCGCGACATGAATGCGATGGTGCTGCAGCGTCCCGCCTGGGGCTGGATCGGCCCGATCCGCACGCATCTGCTGATCGGGCTGCCGCTGGCCCACAGCGTATCCGCGGGCCAGATGGCGGCCGTGCTGGCCCATGAATTCGCCCACCTTGCCCGTCAGCGTTCGGGGCTGGGCGCGCAGGGCGCGCATCTGCGCGCCTGGTGGGCGCGCGCGCTGGACGAGGCCTTCGAGAACTTTCCGTGGGCAACCGACTGGCTGGAACGGCGGGCGCATCGCTTCTATCGGGACATGCTGCGCCTCGCGCGCCTCGAGGAGTTCGAGGCGGATACCTGCGCCGCCCGGTTGGTCGGACCGGGGCTGATGGGCGAGACCCTGGTCGAGATCGGCCTCAAGGCCCGCTTCCTGGAGCAGGATTACTGGCCCAAGGTGATGGCGCAGAGCGCGCAGTTCCCCAGCCCGTCGATCCGCCCCTATCGCGAGATGGGGCTGGGGGTCGCGGCGGGTTTCCTGCGCCGGGAATCGGTCGCCGAGGATCTGTCGCATTACGAGGCCGGTGGCGGTTCCCTGCCGCTTCACCCGACGCTGCACGAACGACTGCGCGCGCTCGGCGCGCCGCTGCGTGCGGCCGCCGACGACCAGCCGTCCGCGGCTGGTCGTTATTTCGGTCCGCTGTTGCCCACGCTGGCATGGGCCTTCGATCGTGCGTGGTGGGAAGACGCCCGCGAGGGCTGGCAGCGGCGCTATCAGGACACCGCGCGCCGCTACTGAAACCCGGGCTCGCGGCCCGCGGGCCTCTGCCCGCGGCCGCACAGGCGCCGACCACCCGCTCGCCGCCGGCGGCCCAGCGGCCGAATCCGACGGGCGGATGCCGGCACCGCGGGCCCCCGTGCAGACGGTCGGCGAGCAGGCCGGCCGCGAGCGCATGGTGCGAGCATGACGGGGCGCCTGGGTCGTCCCTGCACGCGCCGCGGTCGCGGCCTGCAACACGAGGCCTGTGCGTATCATCCGCAAGACTACAATGTGCGCATGAAGCCGACCGCCAATCCTCCGCACGGTGCCGAAGCGTCCCCGCTCGGCCGTCCGGTAGCCTATCGCGACACCTACGCGCCGGAGCTGCTGTTTCCGATCGACCGCCAGTTGAAGCGTGCCGAGCTTGGGCTGCATCGCGGGGCGCTGCCTTTCGTCGGCGAGGATCTGTGGAACGCGTACGAACTGTCCTGGCTCGACCTGCGGGGCAAGCCGGTGGTGGCGCTGGCGCGCTTTCGCGTGCCGGCGTCGACGCCGCGCCTGGTGGAATCGAAGTCGCTGAAGCTGTACTTGAATTCCTTCAATCAGCAGTGCTTCGCGTCGCTCGAGCTGGTGCGCGACACGATCGCGCACGACCTGTCGGCGGCGGCAGGCGGGGCCGTGGCGGTGGAGGTCGTGCCGCTGCTGTCGCGGCCACAGCGTGCCACGGTCTATCCACAGGGCGTCTGCCTGGATGCGCTGGAGATCGACATCGACACCTACCAGCCCGAGCCGGCCTTCCTGCGGGTCGATGGCGACGTCGGTGACGTCGGCGAAACCCTGTATTCCCACCTGTTGAAGTCCAACTGTCTGGTCACGGGCCAGCCCGATTGGGGCATGCTGGTCGTGCGCTATCGTGGCCGGCCGATCGATCGCGAGGGCTTGCTGCGCTACATCGTGTCCTTCCGCGAGCACAACGAGTTCCACGAGCAATGTGTCGAGCGGGTGTTCTGCGACATCCTCGCGCGCTGTCGCCCGGTGGATCTGGCCGTCTGGGCGCGCTACACGCGCCGCGGCGGCCTCGACATCAACCCCTTCCGTGCCAGTCACGCCGGCCTGGCCGGCAGCGACGAGATGGAAGTGCGGCAATAGCGGCGGCGCCTGCCGCGGGGGAGTCCATGTCCAGTCCTTTGCCGTCCACGACCGTGCCGGGACCGGATCGCGATCGGCCGTCGACCGGCGATCGCGCAGAGGACGACCGCCTCGCGCTGTTGCGCGGGCATGTCGGCGCGGCGGTGTGGGACATGCCGGTGTCCGTGCCCGGCATCATCGACCTCGCCGGCCCGGCGACGTGGTCGGCGGGATTCAGCCGTCTTCTCGGCCATCCGCCGGGCCAGCCGCTCGCCCCGCGCGTGGACAGCCTGTTCCGCCTGCTGCACCCCGACGATCGTGCCGCGACGTTCGATGCCTTGCGCGAGTATGCGCGTTCCGGCACGGACAGCTTCGCGGCCGAGTGCCGGCTGCGCTGCCACGACGGCTACTACCGCTGGTTCCGCCTGACCGCCGACGCGCTGCGCGATGGCGGTGGCCGCGTGTGCTGGCTCGGCGGCGCGCTCACCGACATCCACGAGCTCGTCGCCAGCCGGCGGGCGCTGGCGCGCGCGGACGAACTGCGTTCGCTCAACCGCTTCCATGACCACGCGGCGCGACTGGCGACCGCGGTCGCGCGCATGCGCCTCGACGGCGTCGACGAAGGCGTGCTGAACTGCCTGCGCATCCTGGGAGGCTACCTGGGCGCGACGCGCGCCTTCCTGTTCCGCATCGATTCCGCGCAGAAGGCCTGGATCGTCACCCACGAATGGTGTGCCGACCGCAACGATCCGCAGCCCAGCCGGGCGCCCGACCTGCCGTTCGGCCATTTTCCCGGCCTGTGCGAAAGGCTGCGCGGCGGACAGGGATTGGCCATCGAGGGCGAGGCCGATCTCGCCCGCCTCGGCCCGCAGGCGCAGGAGCATCTGCGGGGCCAGGGGGTGCGTGCGCTGCTGATCCACCCCGTGCGGGCGGACGGCGAACTGCTCGGTTTCGTCGGTTTCGACGACACGCGGCACGAGCGTCGCTTTTCGGACACGGACCGCGCGCTGCTGGCCCTCGCCGCCGAGAACCTGTCGGCGCTGATGATGCGCCATCGTCACTACCAGCGCGAGCAGGAGGCGCGCCTGGCGCTCGAGCGGGTGAACCGCCAGCTCGTCGAGGCGCTGGCCGAGGTCGAGCGCCTGGCACGCCACGATGCCCTGACCGGTCTGTTCAACCGCGGCTGGCTCGACCAGGTGCTGAAGGCCGAGGTCAGGCGCTTCCGGCGCACACCGCACCCGATGTCGATCATCCTGATCGACATCGACCACTTCAAGCAGATCAACGACACCCATGGACACGACGCCGGAGACCGAGTGCTCGGCGCGATCGCCCGAACCCTGCAGCGGGAAGTCCGGGGTGGTGACATCGCCGGGCGCTGGGGCGGGGAGGAATTCCTCGTCATCGCCCCCAACACGCCACTCGACGCCGCAGTGCAGCTTGCCGAGCGCCTGCGCACCGCGATTGCCGCCCTGAAGTTCGGTTGGCCGGTCAGCGGCAGTTTCGGTGTCGCGGAGCTGCAGGCCGGTGAGAGCATCACCCGCTTCCTGATCCGGGCCGATCGCGCCCTGTACCGGGCCAAGGAGGAGGGGCGCAACCGTGTCTGCGGCGCCTTGCCCGATGCGGCCGCACCCGGCGCCTGAGCGCTCGCGGGGTGTATTCTTGATGCAGCTCAAATCCGTGCCCGGCGGCGTCGCAAGCGCGCAAAAAAAGATGTTTCCGGCGGTTTTTCGGCATAGGCAATTGACGGGCCGTGGGTTAACATCCCTGCCAGTTTCAACCGCCCTACATAGAGGATGAGGTGAGGACCATGAAAGTGTTCGTTGCTGCCGCGGTCGCCGCGGGTCTCCTGTCGGCTGCGCCGGCCTTCGCCAACGCTGACCTTGCCAAGGCCAAGAACTGCCTGGCCTGTCATGCCGTCGACAAGAAACTGGTCGGCCCGTCCTACAAGGACGTCGCTGCAAAGTACGCCGGCCAGAAGGATGCTGCCGCCACCCTTGCGACCAAGATCCAGAAGGGCGGCGTGGGCGTGTGGGGCCAGGTGCCGATGCCCCCCAACCCGCAGGTGAACGACGCCGACGCCAAGACGCTGGCCGAATGGGTCCTGTCCCAGAAGTAATGGGTGCGTGATGCCCGTCCCCGGCGCTGCACGGGGACGGGATCATGGCCGCGCCATGCCGGGGCCGACATCAGCCGATGTCGGCCCCGATCATTTCGGGCGCCGCGACGGCGGCCCCGCGCCGCGTGCTGCGGTCAATGGCGGCGTGGGGTCGGCGCCTGGCTGAGCCACGCCTCCGCCTCCTGCGCGGCACCCGGGCGGGCGAACAGGTAGCCCTGCATCACGTCGCATCCGAGGGCGCGCAGGGCATCGGCCTGCTCCTGCCGCTCGACGCCCTCGGCGATGATCTGCAGGTTGAAGCCGCGCGCGA
>SHNC01000120.1 GCA_004295105.1 Betaproteobacteria bacterium
CGGCACCTTGCTGAACGTGGCGACCTGGCCCCACAAGGCGGCGCCGAGCGCACTCGAGCCCATCACCGCCATCTGCATGATCGACATCCCGCGCGCCCGCACCCAGGCCGGCAGGCCCATCTGCGCGGACACGCTGAGCGAATTGGCGGTGGTGATCCAGCCCGCGCCGCAGGCGAGCATGGCCGGCACGGCAAGCCAGGTGTGAGCGGTATTGCCGACGGTGAGCATTGCGCCCGTCAGCACGGCGGCGCTGCGCAGCACCAGGGCATCGCGCGGATAGCGCTGGCGCAGGCGAGGAAGGAACAGGCTGGCGACGATGGCGCCGGCGCCCATCGATGCGATCAGCAAGGTGAAGGTGCCGGCGCCGCCGCCGTCCATGCGGCGCGCGATCAGCGCGAGCAGCGCAAGAACGGCCGTGGTGTGCAGGAAGAAGATCGATGTGCGCAACATGACGCCCTGCAGGTGCCGGGACTGCACCACGTATTGCAGTCCCACCCGCATCGCGCTCAACAGGCGCTCGCGCCCGAGCGGGTCGGGCTTGTGCTGGTAGCGCCAGCGCAGGATGGTGATCGCCGCGATCAGCGACAGCACCGCGTTGAGCAGGAAGACCCAGGCGCTGCCGGCGCTGGCGATCAGCGCGCCGGCCGCGATCGGGCCGACGATGCGCGAGGTGTTCATCGCCACGCCGTTCAACGCCAGCGCCGCGGCCAACTGGGGGCGTGGCACGAGGTCGGGCACGATGGCGGCGAACACCGGCATGCGCATCGCCAGGCCGATGCCGTTGGCAAAGGTCAGCGCCAGCAGCACGGCGGGCGACAGATTGCCGAAGAAGGCGACTGCGCACAGCACGAGCGCGACCAGCGCCACCCACAGTTGCGTCGCCAGCAGGAATTTCTGGCGGTTCAGCATGTCCGCCAGCGCGCCGCTGGGCAGCCCGAGCAGGAACACCGGCAGCGTGGCCGCCGTCTGCACCAGCGCCACCCAGATGGGGGTGCTGGTCAGCGAGGTCATCATCCACGCCGCCGCCACGTCGTTCATCCACATGCACACGTTGGCCACCAGCCACGCCGACCACAACATGCGGAAGGTGGGCACCCGCAGCGGGGCGAGGGCCGCGAGCCCGCCGGTGGCGGCGCTCGGGACAGGCGCGGGGGCTTGGTCGAGGTCGGGGTCGGGTGCGGTCATGCGGTGGCGCGAAGCGGAGTCGATGGCGAGTGGCGAAGTTCGGTGCAGGGGGCCGTGGGCGTATCGCAGCCGCTATCGGAACACCGTCGGGGCGATCATGCAATGGGGGAAGGGCGCGCCCACCGCATCCGCCGCATGGCTGGATAAGCCCTTCAAATTAGACATACGCGGGCGCTTGCGACACCATGCGCGGCTGTCTGCGCGCGTCGATTCTCCCCTCGCCATTCCGGCTGCCGGTCCCGGCCGTCGCCATGAGGTGGGCGCGTGCGATTCGTGCCCCGTACCAAGCTGAGCCTCCGTGCCGAGCAGGATCTGCAGCCATGACCACCGTCTCAGCTCCCCTTCGCCCAGCGACGCCGGATGGCAGCGCCTCCCGACTCTGGCAGCGCCTGGTGCTGCCGCTGCTGTCGATCTCCCTGCTGATCGCGGCGTTGAGCGCAGTGGCTTACCGCTATCTGAGCAACGAGATCCGTCGCGAGACTCATCGCACGCTGGCGGTCATCGCCGAGCAGAAGCGCCAGGCCATCGAAGCCTCGCTGGCCGAAGTCCGGCTCGACGCCCAGCTTTATTTTTCCGGCCACTCCCGCGTCGAGCAGGATTTCGTGCAATGGCTGCGCAGTGGGCGGCACGACGATGCGGCGCTCGAACGCATGCAGGGCTTCCTGAATGGCATGGCGCAGGCGCGTGCGTGGGCCGGCATCGCGGTGCTGGATGGCAACGGCGAGCGGGTCGCGGTGGTCGGCGGCGCCGAGCTGAGCGGCTACGACGCGGTCATCGCCGACATGATGCGCCGGCCGCGGGTCGAATTCGTCGATCTGCATCGCAACAGCCATGGCGAGGTGCTCTACGGCGTCCTCGTGCCGATCCGCGCGTCGGTGGGCACGGCGCCGCAAGGCGTGGCCTACCTGGCATTGCGCACCGACACGCTGCTGTACCCCATGGTTGGATCCTGGCCGGTCCCCACCCGCACGGCCGAAACCTATCTCGTGCGCCGTGATGGCGATGCGGTGCGCTTCCTGACGCCGCTGCGCCACCGGCAGGACGCTGCGCTCACCCTGGCCAAGCCGCTCGACACGCCTGCGCTGCCGGCGGCACGCGCGGCGAAGGGCGAGCGCGGCATCATCGAGGGCGGCAGCGACTATCGGGGCGTGCAGGTGCTGGCCTACGCGGCGGCGGTGGCGGGCACGCCATGGATCATGCTCGCCGAGATCGACGAGCTGGAGGCCTATTCCGGCATCCGCACGCTGACCTGGGGCATGGGCGTGCTGATGGGCACCGTGCTGCTGATGGTCTACTCCTCCGGCTACCTGATGTGGCGCCGCGACCGCCAGCGCCGGGAGCTGGCCGCGCTGCATGCACGCCAGGCGGCCGAGGCGCGCTTCCGCGTGGTCTTCGAGCAGGCGCCGCTGGGCGTGGTGCTGATCGATCCGCGCAGCGGCCGGTTCACCGAAGTGAACCAGCGCTTCGCCGACATCGTCGGCCGCAGCCCGGGCGAGCTGGTCGGTCTCGAGCCGGCGCAGCTCACCCACCCGGACGACGTCGGCGAAAGCAGGGACAAGATCCGCCGCCTCGCCGCCGGCGAGATCGGCGGTTATCGCCTCAACAAGCGCTACCTGCGCCCGGACGGCTCGGTGGTGTGGGCCAGCGTCACCTTCGCGCCGGTCCGGGTCGAGACCGAGGAGGCGCCGCGCTACCTGGGCATCGTCGAGGACATCAGCGCGCGCAAGCAGATGGAAGAGCGGCTGCGCGTCAGCGAGGAGCGCCACCGCCTGCTCGCCGACAACGCCATCGACGTCATCGTCACGCTGGATCTGGACGGCCGCTTCTCCTACGTCAGCCCTTCGGTCGAGAAGCTGCGCGGCTACACCGCCGACGAAGCGCTGCGGCAGCCGCTCGACGAAGCGCTGACGCCGGCCTCGCTGACGACGGCGCGCGCCTATCTGGACCGCCTGCGCGCCAGCCTGGCGGCTGGCCGCCCGCTCGAGACCTTTCGCGGCGAGCTCGAACACCGCTGCAAGAACGGCGCCACGGTGTGGGCCGACGTTACCGCCAGCCCGATCCTGAGCGCCGACGGCAGCTTCGTCGAGATCCTCGGCGTCACCCGCGACATCAGCGAGCGCATCCGCCACGAACGCGAACTGCAGCAGGCCTACGACGCGGCCGAAGCCGCCAATGCCGCCAAGAGCGAGTTCCTCGCCCACATGAGCCACGAGATCCGCACGCCGATGAATGCGGTGCTGGGCCTCGCCCAGGTGCTCGAGCGCGAGCCGCTGGCCGACAACCAGCGCGAGATGGTCGCGCGCATCCGCGGCGCCGGCCAGTCGCTGCTCGCCATCCTCAACGACGTGCTCGATCTGTCGAAGATCGAGGCCGGCCAGTTGCGCATCGAGCCGCGGCCCTTCGAACTGGGCACCCTGCTGGCCAACCTCGACAGCCTGATGGGGCAGACCGCCCGCGCCAAGGGGCTGGTGCTGCGCACCTATGCGCCGGCAACGCCGCTGGGTCCGCTGGTCGGCGACGGCCTGCGGCTCGAGCAGGTGCTGTTCAACCTCACCGGCAACGCGATCAAGTTCACCGAGAACGGCGAAGTGGCGGTGCTGGTGCAGGTGCGCGAAAGCACCGAGTCCGCGCTGCGGCTACGCTTCGAGGTGCGCGACAGCGGCATCGGCATCGCCCCCGAGGCGCTGGGCCGGCTGTTCGCGCCCTTCACTCAGGCCGATGCCGGCATCGGTCGTCGCTTCGGTGGCACCGGCCTGGGCCTCTCGATCTGCAAGCGCCTGGTCGAGCTGATGGGCGGCCAGATCGGCGCCGAGAGTCAGCTCGGCCAGGGCAGCGTGTTCTGGTTCGAACTGCCCCTCGCGCGCGCGGACGAGGCCCAATCGCCGCTGCCGTCGGGCGGTCGGGCCGCGCCGCCTGACGGGCCGCGGCTGGTGGGTGCGCACGTGCTGGTGGTCGACGACAGCGCGATGAACCGCGACCTGGTCGAGCGTGCGCTGAAGCTCGAGGGTGCCACTGCGACGCTGGCGGCTGACGGCCAGCAGGCGGTGCAGTTGCTGAAGACCCGGCCGCAGGGCTTCGATGCGGTGCTGATGGACGTGCAGATGCCGGTGATGGACGGACTCAGCGCCACGCGCTTCATCCGCGGCGAGCTCGGCCTCACCGACCTGCCCATCATCGCCTTCACCGCCGGCGTGCGCGACGATCAGCAGGCGGCCGCGCGCGAGGCCGGCGCAGATGATGTGCTGCCCAAGCCGATGGACCTGGAGCAGATGGCGCTGGTGCTGGCGCACTGGCTGGATGCCGGCCGGTGCGCCGCGGCCGCAGCCCGTCATGGCGCGGCGTCGGAGGCCGGGGCCGATGTTGCGGCTCCCGCCGGCGAGCCGCCGCACCCGGCCGCTATGGTGAAGGCGACTGATGGCGCGGGCTTCCCCGACATCCCCGGCATCGACCGCGAGCGGGTGGGGCAGCGCCTGGGCAAGGATCCGTCCATGTTCCTCGGCCTGCTCGAGCTGTTCTTCGAGGACAACGCCGACGCCGTGCTCAAGACGCGCGACGATCTCGCCCGCGGCGATCGCGAATCGGCAGCGCGCCGCATGCACACGCTGCGCAGCAATGCCGGCTTCATCTGCGCGCTTGAACTGATGGATTCGGCCGGGGCGCTGGAGCAGGCCATCGAGCAGGGCGCCGCCGGACTCGACTCCCGGCTCGACACCCTCGGTCGCCAGATCGACGAGCTGCTCGAGGCGAGCAGGCCCTGGAGATGAGCGCGCAGCCGCGATGGGCGGCAAGGGATCGCGGTCAGGTCCGTTCCCACATGGGGTCCCGACCTTCACACTATTCGTTGCCGGTTCAATAGACTGAGGACCGTTCCCCGCCTCCATCGCCGGGCACAGGACGACCGCATTCCTCATTGGCTGCCCCATGAAACCCATTCCCGTCATCGTCATCGCCCAGTTGTTCGGCACCTCGTTATGGTTCTCGGCCAACAGCGCGGCCGACGACCTGATCCGGCGCTGGGGTATCGCGCCGGCCGACATCGGCACGATGACCAATGCGGTGCAACTGGGCTTCATCCTCGGCACGCTGGCCTTCGCCTTTTCCGGGCTCGCCGACCGTTTCCCGGCGAGCCGCATCTTCACCGTGTGCGCGCTGCTGGGGGCGCTGGCCAATGCGGCCTTCGCGCTGCTCGCGCACGACCTCGCGAGCGGCGTGCCGCTGCGTTTCGCGGTGGGCCTGTGCCTCGCCGGCGTCTATCCGCTGGGCATGAAGCTGGTCGTGACCTGGGTGCCGGAGCGCGCAGGGGCGGCGCTGGCCTGGCTGGTCGGCATGCTCACGCTGGGCACCGCGCTGCCGCACGGGATCCGCCTGGCCGGTGGCGGGCTGCCATGGCAGGCGACGATCCTGGTGTCGTCGGCGCTGGCCCTCGTCGCCGCCGCCATGGTGTTCCGCCTCGGCGACGGCCCGCATCTGCCACGCCGGCACGGTGCGCCGAAGCCGCGTCTCGGGCGGGTGCTGGGCAATCTGTCGATTCCCGACTTTCGCGCAGCGGCGCTCGGCTACTTCGGCCACATGTGGGAGCTGTATGCCTTCTGGACGCTGGTGCCGGCGCTGGTCGTCGGCAGCGGGCTCGCTGCACCGGGCAGTGCCGCGCTGTCAGGGCTCGCCTTCGCCATTGTCGGCGTCGGCGCACTCGGCTGCATCGCCGGCGGCCGCTGCAGCCATCGCTTCGGCAGTGCCCGCGTCGCGGCCACCGCGCTCGCCCTGTCGGCGGCGTGTTGCGCGCTGTTTCCGCTCGCCGCCGGGCTGCCCGGCTGGGTGAAGCTGGCGCTGCTGCTCGCCTGGGGTACCAGCGTGGTGGCCGACTCGCCGCACTTCTCCGCGCTGTCGGCGCGCGCCAGTGCGCCGGAGCTCGTCGGCAGTGCGCTGGCGCTGCAGAATGCGATCGGCTTCGCCATCACCATGGTGTCGATCCAGATTGGCACGCACTGGATCGGCGACTGGGGCGGCCATGTGGCCTGGCTGCTGCTGCCGGGGCCGCTGCTCGGCCTGCTGGGGCTGATGCCCCTGTGGCGAAGACGGCCGGTCGCCGGTGCCTGACCTGATCTCCTGCCGTTGTGCGAACCCCCTCCTGTTCCGTAATGAATCTCCACTGCCGCCAGATCTTGACGCCCCCGAACCTGCTGATCCGCCTGCTGCTGGTCCTCCTGCTGTGCCTGCAAGCGGTCCTGGTGTCCGCCCAGCCGGTGGCGGCGCCCGCGGCCGAGAGCCTGCGGGCGCAACTCGCCGGCCTGGCCGATCGCAAGCTGCCCGAGGCCGAGCAGCGCGCGCTGCAGCAGTTGCTGGAGCAGGCGCTGGCGCAGCTCGAGGCCGCCGACGACAGCGCGCGCCGGATGCAGGAACTGCAAGCCACGCTGCGGCAGGCACCGCAGACCATCGCCGAGTCGCGACGTGAACTCGATCGTCTGCGCACGGAGCCCGCGGTGCCCGCCAGCGAGCGGCTGGCCGACCTCGGCCTCGCCGAACTCGAGCGGCAGTTCGCCGACCGCAGTGCGCGTCTGGTCGAATGGCAGCAGGCGCTCGTCGAGGCCAACAGCCTGGTCATCAACGCGCAGAGCCGCCCCGGCGTGGTGCAGGCCGAGATCAGTGCCGGCCAGGAGCGCGCGCGCCGGATCGAGGCCGCGCTGGCCGCCGGGCGCGAGGACAACCGGCCGCTGACGCCGGAACGGCGCGATGCCCTCGCCGCGGAGTGGAAGGCGGTCGATGCGCTGAACCGCCTGCGGCAGATCGAACTGGCCGGTAACGCCCGGCTGCTGGAGCTGGGCCAGGCGCGGCGCGACGTGCTCGGCCTGCGCATCGCTCGCGCGCAACAGGCCGTGCGCCAGTTGCAGGCGCTGATCAGCGAGCGCCGCCGCGAGGCCTCGCAGCGGGCGGTGGACACACTGGCCAGCGACGGCGTCGAGGCGGCCAGCGGCCTGCTGGCGCGTGAGGGTGCGGTCAATCGCAGCCTGTCCACGCAACTGCTGCAGGCCACCGACGAACTCAACGCCCTGACCCAGCGCAACCTGCAGGCCCGCCAGCAACTCGACGGTCTGGTCCAGGCCGAGCGTGCGCTGGGCGAGCAGATCAGCGTGTTGCAGGGCAGCGCGCTGCTGTCCCGTATCCTGTCGCAGCAGCGGGAATCGTTGCCGTATGTGCGCCTCGATGCCGACCTCACCGATCGCATCGCCGATCTGCGGTTGCAGCAGTTCGAGATCGACCAGCGACGCGACCGCCTGTCCAGCCCGGAGGCCGTGGCCGAGGCGTTGATCGCACAGGCGCCGCCCGAACAGGTGAGCGCGGAACTGCGCCAGGTCTTGCCCGGCGTGCTGGCCACCCGCGGCGAACTGCTCGAACGCCTCGCCCGCGAGCTGAACGCGGTGCTCAACGAGGCGACCGGCCTTCAACTGACGCAGCAGAAGCTGCAGGCGACGGTGGACGGGCTGCGCGAGACGCTCGACGAGCAGATGTTCTGGATCCCGAGCAACGCGCCGCTCGACCTCGCGTGGCTGCAGGCACTCCCGCGCGATCTGGTCGAGGAGCTCGCGGCGATGCCCTGGCGCGCAGGACTGCGCGAGCTGCGGGCAGGCCTCGAGGATCGCCCCTTCTTCCTGCCCGGCCTGCTGCTGCTGGCGGTGCTGTTGTGGCGGCGGCGCTGGCTGGCCGGACGGCTCGACCGCCTGGAGCAGGAGGTCGGCAACGTGCATGCCGACAGTCAGTTGCACACGCCGCTGGCGGTCGTCATCACGGCGCTGTTCGCGCTGCCCGGTACGCTGATTCTGGCGCTGTGCGGGCTCGCCCTGCAGGCCGACGAGCGCGGCCAGAACGCGGCCTTCGGCGTCGCGCTGCTGCAGATGGCGCTGGCCTGGCTGGTGTTCAGCACCGCCTACCGTCTGCTGGCGCGCGACGGCGTGGCCGAACGCCACTTCGGCTGGCCGCGCGACGAGGTCGCCGCGCTGCGCCCGCGCATGCGCCATCTCGGCCTGGTGGCGGTCGCGCTTGCCGGCGTGGTGACGGTGGCCGAGCGCCAGCCGGCGGCCCTGGCCGACGACGTGGTCGGCATGCTGGTGCTGCTCGCCGGCTATGCCGCGATGACCTGGCTGATGGGCCGCCTGCATGCCGGCACGCCGTCCGGTGAGCGCCTGGCGCCGGGACGGCTGCTGGTCAACGTGCTGCTCGCGCTGATGCCGCTGGCGCTGTTGGGCATGCTGCTGGCGGGCTACTACTACACCACGGTGAAGCTCACCGGCCGCCTGCTGGAGACGCTGTATCTGCTCGTGCTGTGGCGGCTGCTCGACGCGATGCTCAAGCGCAGCCTCGCGGTGGCGGCGCGGCGCCTGGCCTACCAGCGCATGCTGGCCCAGCGCGACGCCGGCGGAAGGGCGGATGCCGAGGGCAACGAAGTCACCGAGCAGCCGGTGCTGGACGTCGACAAGGTGAACCAGCAGTCGCTGCGCTTGATGCGTCTCGGCCTGCTGACGCTGTTCGCGATCGCACTGTACGGCGTGTGGGCGGATCTCATCACGGTCACGTCCTATCTCGACGGCATCGTGCTGTACGAGTTCGCCGGCGCTGCCGGGGCGGAACCGATCAGCCTGTACGACGCGCTGGGCGCGCTGCTGATCGTGGCGGTCGCCTTCGTGCTCGCCGGCAACCTGCCGGGCCTGCTCGAGGTCGCCGTGCTGTCGCGGCTGCAGTTGGCGCAGGGCAGCGCGTACGCGATCACCACCTTGCTCTCCTACGTCATCGGCGCCGTCGGCTTCGTCGCCATGCTGGGCACGCTGGGCGTGAGCTGGGACAAGCTGCAGTGGCTGGCGGCGGCACTGTCGGTGGGGCTGGGCTTCGGCCTGCAGGAGATCTTCGCCAACTTCGTGTCGGGCCTGATGATCCTGTTCGAGCGGCCGATGCGCATCGGCGACACGGTGACCGTGGGCAACCTGTCGGGCACCGTCAGCCGCATCCAGATCCGGGCGACCACCATCGTCGACTTCGACCGCAAGGAAATCATCGTCCCGAACAAGACCTTCGTCACCAGCCAGCTCATCAACTGGTCGCTGTCCGACACCGTCACGCGGGTCACCATCAAGCTGGGCGTCGCCTACGGCAGCGACCTGGCGCTGGTGAAGCGGCTGCTGCTGCAGATCGCCACCGATAATCCGCGCGTGCTGACGGATCCGCCGCCGCGGGTGTTCTTCGTGAATTTCGGTGCCAGCACGCTGGACCACGAGATGATGGTCCATGTGCGCGAACTGTCGGACCGCTATCCGGCCATCGACGAGATCAACCGCGAGATCGACGCGACATTTGCCGCGCATGGCATCGAAATCGCCTTCGCCCGGATGGACGTGCATGTGCGCCGCATCGACGGCGCCGAGGCGCTGCTGCAGCGCCTCGGCGCGCGGCCTGCTGACGGTGATGCGGCTGCAGCGGCCGGGTGACGGGAACGTGGTCCGTCAGCGGCTGGCTGAGCCGGCCGCGACTGCCTGCTTCGGCGCGACCTCCGGCAGCTCGGCGCTGACGTCCTCGTGGTGGGCCGAGGCCGACCGGCGGTGGTCGATCAGCATCACCGAGATGGCGGCGATCACGGCCGGGATGGCGATGGCGACGAAGTTCTGCTGCAGCGGCAGGGCCATGCCGACCAGCATGCCGATGACGATCGGGGCGAGGATGGCCCCGGCGCGGCCGATGCCGAGCATGAAGCCCAGACCGGTGGAGCGCACCGCCATCGGGTAGAACTGGCCGCAGTAGGCGCAGGTCACGATCTGCGTGCCGATCGTCGAGGCGCCGGCCAGGGCGACCACCAGGTACAGCGCTTCGGTCGGCAGCTTGTAGCCGAGCAGGGTGATCGACAGCGCCGCCAGCAGGTACATGCCCACCAGCACGTGCTTGATGTGGAAACGGTCGGCCAGCCAGCCGCCACCCACCGCCCCGGCGATGGCGCCGGCGTTCAGCACCAGCACGAAGGTCAGCGCCGAACCCAGGCTGTAGCCGGCGCCGGCCATCAGCTTGGTCAGCCAGGAGCTGAGCGCATACACCATGAACAGGCACATGAAGCAGGTGATCCAGAACATCACCGTGCTGCGGCCGCGGCCTTCGTGGAACAGATGGTGCACCGGCGCGTTGTCCGCCTTGTCCTCGTCGGGCACGGCGAAGCGGTCGCTCGCCTGCGGGCGGTAGGACGGCTCCAGTCGGGAGGCGATGCGCTTCAGCTCGTCGATACGGCCCTGCTTGAGCAGGAAGGGCATCGATTCGGGCAGCGACTTCAGGATGAAGGGGATCAGCACCACCGGCGCGGCCGCGGCGAAGAACACCGACTGCCAGCCGTAGCTTTCGATCAGGCCCTTGCCCAGCAGCGCCGCGAGGATGCCGCCGACCGAGTAGCCGCTGAACATCAGCGTCACCATCGTGGCGCGGATGCGCTTGGGCGAATACTCGGTCATCTGCGCGATCACGTTCGGCATCACGCCGCCGATGCCGACGCCGGCCAGGAAGCGGGTGATGCTGAAGGTCACCGGATCGCTGGTGAAGCCCGCGGCCGCAGTGAACACGCTGAACAGCGCGATGCAGATGGCGATGGCCCAGCGCCGGCCGATGCGGTCGGAGATGGTGCCGAGGAAGATGTTGCCGAACATCATGCCGAACAGGGCCGAACTGACCATGAAGCCGGCGCTGGTCGCGTCCACGCCCATCTCCTTCATGATGGAGGGCAGGGCGATGCCGGCCACCGCCAGATCGTAGCCGTCGAACACGATGATGAGTGCGCACCACAGCAGCACGAGGCCGTGGAATCTGTTGAAGCGGGCGTCGTCCGCCAGCTTGTGTACGTCGATTTGTCGCATGGGATGTCTCCTCCGTTGGGGTTGTCTGCTGGATCGCGGGCGGCAGCCGGCCGCCCGCCACGCATGGCGGGCGGTGCCGCTGCAGGGCGGCCGGCTCGGGTGCGCCCGCGTGGGGTCAGGCGGCGCTGGCCGCGAACTTCTCGTAGTGGAAAGAGGCCGACTTGACGTCGATCTCGCGCAGGTGGCGGGCGACCGCCTCGACCATGGGCGGGGGGCCGCACAGGTAGATGTCGACCTCGCCGTCGTTGAGGTGCGCCGGCTCGATGTGCTGCATCACATAGCCCTTGCGCGCATGGCGGCTGTCCTCGGCGACCACGCAGACGGCGAAGCTGAAGTTCGGGATCAGGCGGGCGAGGGCTTCGAGGCGCTCGGTCTCGACCACGTCGCCGTCGGTATTGACGCCGTAGATCAGGTGGATCGGATGCGGGCTGCCGCCGGCCGCGGCGACCTTGTCGAGCATCGCGAGGAAGGGTGCCAGGCCGGTGCCGCCGGCCAGCATCAGCACCGGACGCTGGATCGGGCGCAGGTAGAAGCTGCCGAAGGGGCCGCTCAGTGCGATCGGGTCGCCGGGCTGGGCGCGCTCGGCGAGGAAACCGCTCATGCGTCCGCCGGGAACGTTGCGGATCAGGAAGGACGCCGTGTCGCTGTCCGGCGCCATGGAGCTGAACGAATAGGCGCGGTGATGGGCACCGTCGCCGGGCACCTGCAGGTTGGCGTACTGGCCGGGCAGGAACAGCAGCTTCCGCAGCGCTTCGCCCTGCAGCACCAGCGAGAAGGTGCTGTCGGACAGGCGGCGAACCTCGCGGATGTTCGCCGTGTAGCTCTCCTGGCGCGTGTTGCACACCGAGGACTCGGCCGGGATGCGCACGACGCAATCGGACGTCGGCCGCATCTGGCAGGCCAGCGCATAGCCTTGCGCCGCCTCGTCCGCGCTCAGGGCATCCTCGATGTAGTCGCCGAGGCCGTAGGTGCCCGACTCGACGCGGCACTTGCAGGCCGCACAGGCGCCCTCGCGGCAGTCCATGGGAATGTTGATGCCCTGGCGATAGGCGGCATCGACGACGGATTCACTGCCGCTGCACTTGATGAATCGGGTCACGCCATCTTCGAAATCCAGCGCGATGGTATAGCTCATCGACTTGTCTCCAGTCTCATCGGCAAAACCTGCCGAACTTCCGCACCCGTCGCGCCGGGCCGGGGGCCGGGCGCGGGGGCACGATGTCGAGGGAAATCAATGCTCTTGTTCTGGTCCGGACTCCGTGGAGCCGTTGCGCTCGCACCATGCCCCGCTGACCCGGGGTGTGGCACTGCATTGATCTGGAGCGAAGTTTAAAAATATCGAGAATGTGTCGTATATCCGGAATCTGCGCCGGAATCGGCCGATGAAGTCCGCTTTCTGCAGTCGGCCGCTGGGCGCGGCACGGATGTCCGCCGTGTCAGGTGCCGGCGCCGAGGACCCGGGCCAGCCAGCCGCACAGCGGGCTGGCCGGGTCCTCGAAGCCATGGATCGCGGAAAAATGATGCGCACCCGCCTGCGGCTGCAGCTCCGAGCGGTTGCCCGCGGCCTGCCACGCCTGGTGATAGCTCGCGGACTGGCGCGCGAACTCGTCCGATTCCGCTGCGCCCCAGGTGATCAGGGCCGGCGTCGCGCAGGGGCGGACGGTGAACAGCGGGGAGTTGCGCCGGATGATGCCGTCGTCGAGCTGGATCTGCGGCTGCAGGTAGCTGTAACGCAGGGGCTGCAGGTCGTAGATGCCGCTCACCAGCACGGCGGCGGCCAGCGGGTCTGCGGGCAGGCCGTACTCCTCCTGCCACGGTGTCTGCAGGCACATCGCCGTCAGGTGAGCGCCCGCCGAATGGCCGCCGACGGCCACCCGTCGCGGATCGCCGCCATGGCGCTCGATGTTGCGCAGCACCCAGGCGACGGCGGCGCGGGTCTGGCGGGTGATCTCGTCGATGCTCACCTTGGGACACAGCGCGTAATTCACCACCACCGTCGTGATGCCGCGCGCCTGCAGCCCGAGCGCCACGCAACTGAACTCCCTGGACGTGTTGGCACGCCAGTAGCCGCCGTGGATGAAGACGAACACCGGCGCCCCGCGGCGATCGGCGGGAAAGATGTCGAGGGTTTCGTCGAGCGTGGGGCCGTAGGGCTGGTCGAGCAGGCAGCGCAGTCGCGCGCGCGCATCCCGGCTGCGTTCGACGTAGTGGCGCGCCTCGGCGGCCGGGTCGGGCACCCACTGCTGGGTGCCGTACTGCGCGTCGATCTGCGCGGGAGTGGTGAAGTCACGGTAGAGCGGGGGCATCCACATGTCGATTTCCTCATGGGGGCGCTTCCGGCGCGGTGGCCGGACGCGGGTGTGTGTACGATCGGGCGTGCGCCTTGTCCGGGTCGGCGGGCGGAACAGCGCAGTCTAGAAGCGCGTCCTGCGCTCGACTATCCGAAAACGGCGGCAGGAGAGGCTGCGAACATCCGAAAACTGCAGCCATCAGTGCCCGACGATGCGCCGTCCTTGCACGAAGCGGTTGCCTGGTGTTTGATGCAGATCAGACGGAACGCTCATTTTGTCGCCGGCGCCCGGTCGCAGCCCGGGACGCCTGCCGATGGACGGATGCCCATGCCTGCCAAGCGAAGCGCCCTGGCCCCGCTTTACGGAAACTGCCTGTTCCGGTCGGACGAGCGGGTGGCGGCGCACGACTACGTCGCGCGCGAACTGATCGACCATGCGCTGCGCTGGAAGCGGGGCCGGCCCGACGTGGCGATGTACAAGGGCCAGGCGAACCGCCTGCAGGTGTATCTGCTGCAGTACGGTGCCGAAGTCGAGGTGACGCCGCAGCCGTTCGACGATTTCACGCTGGTGCACACCTCGCTGGTCGGCGCCGCGGAGATCGAGTCCGACGGCAAGCGCATCGAGCTCGCCGAAGGCAGGACGGCGGTGCTCGCGCCACGGCAGCGACTGCTGCTGCGCTGGTATCCCGGCACCGAGCAACTCATCGTCAAGGTGCCACACGCGCTGATGCGCGACGTCCTCGCCAGCGACGAAGACCAGCCGCTGGGCCTCGCCCCGGGTTTCATGCTCGCGCGCGCGCACGGCGCGCAGTGGAGCCTGCTGCTGCAGTCCCTGCTGAACATGACCACGATGTCCGGCGGGCCGGGCGACGCCGGGCTGAGCCAGGCCTGGCTCGATCACTTCGAGCGCAATCTCGCCCTATTCCTGCTGTCGCACCAGCCCGATGCCCTGTCGGCCGGCGCGCCTGCCGCGGGCGGCGAGGGCCGCATGGGGCCGGTTGGCGACGAGGGGGCAGCACCGCTGCGCGATGCCGGCGACGGCCGCATGGCAGCGCTGATGGAGTACATGGAGGCGCGCCTGTGCGCGCCGATCACGCTCGAGGACCTCGCGCGTGCCGCGGGCACCAGCGTGCGCACGCTGAACCAGCTCTGCCATCGCCACCACGGCGTCACGCCGATGGACCTGCTGCGCAACCTGCGGCTCGACGCGGTGCATGCGCGGCTGCGGCTGCAGGCGGACCTGAGCATCACCGAAACCGCGCTCGCCTTCGGCTTCGGCCATCCCGGCCGTTTCGCGCAGTATTACCAGGAGCGCTTCAACGAGCTGCCGCGCGAGACCCAGGCCCGGGTCAGGGCCTGACGGTGCGCCGTCAGCCGGCGAGCCGCGCGGGCAGGTGCGCGGCGAGGAAGTCGACGAAGGTGCGGATCTTCGCCGACAGGTGCTTGCGGCTGGGGTACACCGCGTAGATGCCGATCGGGTCGAGCGTGTAGTGCTGCAGCACCTCCACCAGCCGGCCTGCGCGCAGTTCGTCGCCGACCAGAAAGCGTGGCTGGCGCAGCAGGCCGACGCCGTCGACCGCCAACTGCATCAGCATGTCGCCGTTGTTGGCGCGCACGGTGCCGCCCACCTTCACCGTCTGCTCGCCGTCAGTGCCGCGCAGCGTCCATTCGTTGCCCGCCGATGAATAACTGTAGAGCAGGCAGTTGTGGCGCAGCAGATCGGCCGGCGAGCTCGGCACGCCGTGGCGCCGCAGGTAATCCGGCGCAGCGCAGAACACCACGCGATCGGTGGCGAGGCGGTGGGCAATGAGGCCGGGCTCGGGGGAGGAACCGGCGCGCAGTGCCAGGTCCAGTCCTTCCTCGATCAGGTCGACGCGGCGGTCGCTGAGCGTCGCGTCGATGCGCACCTCCGGGTATTTCGCCAGATAGCCCGAAATCATCGGCCCGAGATGGCGCACGCTGAACGACACCGGCATCGCCACGCGCAGCAGGCCCTGCGGCTTCACGGTGAGGTTGGCGGCGCTGGCCTCGGCTTCGGCGATCTCGGCGAGGATCTGCGTGCAGCGCTCATGATAGGCCGCGCCCGATTCCGTCAGACCCAGCCTGCGTGTGGTGCGGTGCAGCAGACGCGTGCCGAGATGTTCTTCCAGATGGCCGATGTATTTCGAAGTCATCGCCCGCGACAGGCCCAGGCGTTCCGCCGCCGCGGCAAAGCTGCCGCCTTCGACGACGGCGGCGAAGACCTTCATGCTGGTCAGCGTGTCCATGGAGGTGCCTGCAAATGATCGAGATCGGTAAAATTATCAACAATCAGGAAATAAATTATCAATAGAAGGCATGTTTATCCTTCAACTGGGTGCAAATACAATCACGGTCACATTTGTCCTCCGCTGCGTCCGCCCATGTCGCCACCACTCGTCATCCTGATCCTGTCGCTGCTGCTCGGCCTGCAGCCGATCACCACCGACCTCTACCTGCCCGCGCTGCCGGCGCTGACCGAGAGCTTCGGCATCCGTCCGGCGCAGGCGCAGCTCACGCTCACCGCGCTGCTGCTGGCCTTCGGCCTGTCGCAACTGGTGTGGGGGCCGGTGTCCGACCGCGTCGGGCGGCGCAAGGTGCTGCTCACCGGCCTGGCCGGCTATACGATCGCCGCCATCGGCTGCGCCTTCGCCACGTCGATCGAGGCCCTGGTGATGTGGCGCGCCGTGCAGGGCGCCTGCATGGGGGCGGGCACGGTGTGTGCGCGGGCCATCGTCCGCGACCTGTATGCGCCGGAGGCGGGCGCGCGGGCGATGAGCAAGGGCCTGTCGGGGCTGGGCGTGGTCGCGTGCCTGAGTCCGCTGCTGGGCGGGCTGATCGCCGAACTGTTCGGCTGGCGCACGGCGCTGATGTCGCTGGCCCTGTTCAGTGCTGCGACACTGTTCGTGGTCGTGTATTACTTCGACGAAACGCTGCAGGAACGCTACCCGGAGGCGCTGCGGCCGGCCGTGCTGGCGGCCAGCGCGCGGCAGATCCTGGGCAACGGCAGCTTCTGGGCCTACGCGTTGCTGTGCACCGCGTCCTTCGGCGGCCTGTTCTGCTTCCTCGCCGCCTCGTCCTTCATCTTCATCAAGCTGTTCGGCTTTTCCGCCACCGCTTACGGCATGGTGCTGCTTTCACTGTCGGCCTCCTACATCAGCGGCACCTTCCTGTGCCGGCGCCTGCTGCTGCGTCTCGGCGTGAAGGGCGCGGTACGCGTCGGCGGGCTGCTGTCGCTGAGCGGCGGCGGACTGATGGTGGCCTTGCTGCTGGGCGGCGTGAACAGCGCCTGGGCGGTGATCGTACCGGCCTGGCTCTACATGCTGGGCCACGGCATCCACCAGCCCTGCGGCCAGAGCGGGGCCGTCGGCCCATTCCCCAGGGCGGCCGGTGCCGCGTCCGCGCTGGCGGGTTTCCTGATGATGGCGGTCGCCTTCGCAGCCGGAAGCTGGGTGGGCGCGAGCATGGACGGCACCGCGACTCCGCTGATCAAGGGCATGGCGTTCTGGAGCGTGTCGGTGGCGCTGGTGGCGTGGATCCTGGTGCAGCGCGCCGGCCCGCGGCCGGAGGCGTCGTCGATGCCTGCCGCCGGCGTGGCGCCGCAGCAGGGGCGCGCCTGAGCATGCGGCAGCGGGCGGACGCCGGGCGGTGAAGCGCCTGCTGCTCACCGGCGTGGCCACGCTGTTGCTGGGCCTGCCGCTGGCGGTGGGCGGGCTGCTGTGGCTCGGCAGCGACGATGCGCCGGCCTTGCAGCGCACCGCTGAGCTGGCGCCGCGCCATGTCGAGCGCGCACTGCAGATCTTGTCGCGGCACGATCCGCGGCGGCGCCAGGGGGGCGGGCTGCGCGTGATCGACCTCAGCGCCGAGGAAGCCGACCTCGCGGCCAATTATCTCGCCAACCAGTATGCGAACGGCTCGGCGCGCGTCAGCCTCGCAGCGGGCAAGATCACCGTGCAGCTCAGCGTGCCGTCACCGGCGCCGCTGGCCGGACGCTTCCTGAACCTGCACGCGGTGCTGCGCGAGACGGAGGCGCTGCCCGTGGTCGAGGCGTTGCGGCTGGGTCGCCTGCCGCTGCCGCCGTCGCTGCTCGAGTACGCCTTTGCGCGCGCGGTGCAGGCACGCCAGGCCGATGCGCAGGTGCGTACGCTTGCGTCGGCGCTGCGCGGCGTGACGGTGGGCGAGCATCGGCTGCGCGTGCGCTACGAATGGCAGGCGGACCTTCCCGATCGGCTGCGGCGCGCAGCGCTGCCGCCGGACGATGTGGCGCGCATCCGCAGCTACCACGCGCGCCTGGCGGAGTTCGTCGGCGGCGCCGACAAGCCGCCCGCGCTGTCGCTGGCGCGACTGCTGGTGCCGCTGGCGCAGCACGCGACCGACCGCGCCGGCCGGGCCGGAGGCGGTGATGCGGAGGCGGAAAGCCGCGCGCTGATCGCGGTCCTGGCGTTCTATGTCACCGCTCAGCCGCTCGGCTTGATCGCGCCCGATGCCGCGGCCTGGCCGCGTGCGCCACGACGGCAGGTGACGCTGGGCGGGCGCGGCGATCTCGCGCAGCACTTCGCGGTGTCGGCGCTGCTCGCTGCCCATGCCGGCAGTCCGCTGGCCGATGCGGTCGGCGTGTACAAGGAACTGCGCGATGCGCGTGGCGGCAGCGGCTTCAGCTTCAACGACCTTGCCGCCGACCGCGCCGGCACGGTGTTCGGCGAGCTGGCGGTCGCGCCGGGCGGGGCTGCCGCGGCACTGCACAGGCGCCTTGCCGCCGGCATCGTCGAGCGCGATCTGATGCCCGACGTCGCCGACCTGCCCGAATTCATGCCGGAGGCCGAGTTCAGGCGCCGCTTCGGCGGCGTGGACGCGCCGGCCTACCAGGCCATGCTGCGCGAGATCGAGCGTCGCATCGCCGCCTGTGCGCTGTACCGGCGCGGCGCGGCGGACTGAAGTGCGGTGTGCGCGATGCGCACGCTTGGCGATGCGATGCTGGGATATACTTCCACATTGAAGTGATTTACCTGACACGCAGCGTCGCGGAGAAAAGCCGTGCCGGCGAACCGGCAACGCGGCGTTCCGCCGTGGCGCATCCTGCCGAGACACGGACCGACATCAGCATGGCCACGAAAAAGACCAGCCGCTACCTGCCCGACAGCGAATCCTTCCGCTACGAGGACTTCCCGTTCTACTGGCTCGCCCGGGTGCACGGCATCTATGCGCTCGAGATGGAACGGGTGCTGAAGAAGCTGGGCACCGACATCCCGACCCGACGCGTGCTGATGATGCTGCGCTTGCATGGCACGGTCAGCGTGTCGGAGCTGTCCACCCATTCCATCATCAAGCTGTCGACGCTGACCCGCATCATCCAGCGCATGCGCGACGAGGGCCTGGTCGAGACCCGCACCAATGCCGAAGATGCGCGCATCACCGATGTGTACATCACGCCGAAGGGCGAAGAGCTCGCCGACCGCATCCAGCAGGCGACGAGGAAGATCTTCGTGAAAGGCTACCAGGGGCTGACCGAGGCGCAACTGAGCAAGTTCACCGAGACCCTGCAGGTGATCTTCCACAACTCCGCCGACGACTGAGGCCGCCTTCGCGGCCGCCGCGCGCCGCCCGAGCGGCCGCGGTGTGCCCGATGCCCGCCGTTGCCCGTCGCGCTCACCGGCGCATGCCCGTCAGCCTTCGCACCGGTGTCAGCCTTCGAAGTCGTCGCACTGGCCGGCTGTCTGGCCTCGAACCTTGTTGCGGCGGGCGTCCGGCCGCGGACGATTCCACTCGCACTGAAGATTGCCGCCGATGCGGTTGTGGCTGATCGATAGCGGGCCGAGGTTGCCGACCGCCTGCAGGTTCCCGGCGATCGCATTGCGACCGACGCGCATCGCGCCGCGGTTGCCGTCGAGTTGCAGGTTGCCGCCGATCCGGGACTCGGTGAGCCTGATCTCGCGCGTGCGGCGGAGCTGCACGTTGCCGCGCACCGTCGAGTCGGAGGCGAGTTCCACACGCTCGGCGCCGTCCGCCCACAGATTGCCGGCGATGCGCGCGCCGCGAACCTCCAGCGCCGCGCCTTCCTCGACCCGCACGTTGCCGCGTACCTCGGTGCCGTCCAGCACGCAACGCTCGCCCGGGGGTACGACCAGGTCGTCGATGTCGTAATCGTCCACATAGCCGATGCAGGTTGCCCGCTCGGCCCACGCCGGAGCTGCGGCGAGGCCGGATGCCGCGATGAAGGCCGCCAACAGGATCTTGCTGCGCATGAGTCTTCCGCCTTGAGTTGATTGCATGCGCCGTGACCCGGCAGGCCCGGAGCCACGACGCTGACGGGTTGAAGGGTACATGCGGGCGCCGTCCGCGGCGGGCTGGAACTGTTGCGAAGCATTGCCGCGCGGGCGCAGGGCCGGCAATGGCAGCAGCCGATCACGGCGCCGATGAGCGGTCGCGCTCGGGCTGGCGGCCGTCCAGCGCCTTCAGAAAGGCGACGAGCGCCGCCCTTTCTGCCGCACTGAGGCCGAGCGGGGCGATCAGCGGACTCTGGTCGGGCGCGCCGCCGCCGCCGCGGTCGTAGAACGCCACCACCGCCTCGAGCGTGGGCAGCGAACCGTCGTGCATGTAGGGGGCGGTACGGGCGATGTCGCGCAGCATGGGCGTCTTGTAGGCCCAGCGATCGGCCGGGTCGAGGCTGATCTCGAAGCGTCCGAGGTCGCTGCGCGGCGGTGCGCCGATGCTGCGCAAGGTCGCGGCGCTCACCGGCGCGCTGACGCCGGGCGCAAGCTCGATCTCGACTTGCCGCGGCGACTGGCCGCGCAGCCTGCCGATGCCGGTGTTGTGATAGCGGAAGTCGGAGAACAGCGCGCTCCGTTCGCCGATCAGGTGGCAGGCGGCGCAGCGGCCGCTGCCGATGAACACGGCGTAACCCAGCTTCTCTTCGGCGCTCAGCGCATCGGGGTCACCGGCGTAGCGGTAACGGTCGAAGCGCGAATCGCCCGACAGCAGCGTGCGCTCGAAGCTGGCCAGGGCCTCGCCCACGGTGTCGGCGCTGGCGCCGCGGCCGGCGAAGGCGGCCTCGAAGCGGCCGGCATAGTCGGGCAGGGCGCGCAGGCGGTCCAGCACGTGGCCGACGGACGGGTTGGCCATCTCGTCGGGCGCCAGCAGCGGGCCCCACACCTGGGTTTCGAGCGCGCCGTCGCGGCCGTCGTGGAACAGGCGCGGATGGTAGGCGACATCGAGCAGCGTGGGGGCGTTGCGGCGCACGCTGGCGCCTTCGTTGCCCACCGGGGTCTGCAGCTCGTTCGACGTGAAGCCCTGCTCGGGCACGTGGCACATCGCGCACGACATCGTGCCGTTGAAGGACAGCCGCCGGTCGAAGAACAGCTTGCGACCGAGTTCGATCTTCGCAGCCGTGGGCGGATTGTGCGCGGGGTAAGGCAGAGGCGGCAGACCGAGCGGCACCGCGATCGACACCGCTTCCGCCGCGCCCGGCGTCTGTGCCGGTACGGCAGCGGAGCACAGCAGGACGCCGAGCAGGCCCAGCTCAGCGATCGGCCGTCTCCAGCAGCAGCGTCTCGATGTCATTGAGCATCACCTCGGGCAGCAGGAAGGCGCTGGTGTAGATCTCGCGCACGCGGCCGCGGGCGTCGATCAGGAACAGCTTCAGCGTGTGGTTCAGCACGCGCGTCGGGCGGCCGCGCTCGTCGAGTTCCACCGACACGTCCTGGCCGAGATCGTCCAGCAGTGGCTTGAGTTCCGCCACCGAACGCGTCGTCAGGAAGTGCCAGCGCAGCGGGCTGGCCGGGTCGGCCAGGGCGCCCGCGTAGCCCTTCATCGCCGCCGGGTCGTCGTTGGTCGGGTCGAAGGACAGGCTCACCAGCCGCACCCGGCGCGCGCGCTCGGGGTTGTCGAGCAGGCGCCGGCGCAGCGTCGTCATCGTCTCGAACGCCAGGGGACAGCCGACCGGATCGACGCAATAGGTGTACATGAAGGACAGCAACGTGATCTGCCCGGTGGTGAAGCGCGAGAAGGCCTGGCGCCTGCCGTCGATATCCAGCACCAGCCCTTCCGGCACCCGTTGGATCGGCGGCAGCGCATAGCTGCCGGGTGGCGGCGGAATGAAATCCTGCAGCGGCGCTTTTGGCGCCAGTTCGGGCGAGGCCGCGCCATGGCCGAACGGGGCGAACGACAGCGCGCACGCCGCCAGCAGCAGCGCGCCGGGCGTGCGCCAAGGGCTGCCGTTCATGCGCGGAACCTTTGCCTTGCGGCCACCCGGTTGCCGCACGGTCGCGCCGCAGGCCGTGGTCACTGCCGCATCGATGCGACCTGCGGCGCATCCTCGATCGATGCCCGCTTGCCCGGCCTGGCCGAGAACTTCATGTGGTGCGCGCGGCCGAGATTCAGCTTGTAGAAATCGATCGCGAACTGCTCGGTGAGCGCCTTGCCGTCCCAGTGGTAGAGCTTCAGAAACTGCTCGTCATCGTCGCCGCGCTTGTCCCAGTTGCCGAGCAGGCTGCTGGTGAAATACACGCGCTTGCCGTCCCAGCTCTGGCTCACCATGTTCACCTGCTTGCCGATCACCTTTTCGTAGGTCTGCACCGGCGCTTCCGGGTTGGTGAGGTCGAAGTAGCGCGCCTTGCCGTCCATGAAGGTGTTCACCCACAGGCCCTTCGCGTCGGCGGTGATGGAAATGTCCACCGGCAGCGGGATCTTCGCCGGATCGCCGACGTCGGCCACCGCCCTGGCCTGCCACTGCCCGGCGGCGTCCTGCTTCACCAGCACCAGCTTGGAGGTCAGCGCGGTGGCGGTGATGGCCCAGTTGTCGCCCGCATTCAGCGACCAGCGGATCTCCAGCGGCGAGCCGGGCACGCTCATCACCTTCTCCGGTTTCATCGCCTTCAGGTTCCACATCACCATGGTGTTGCCGAAGCGCTTCATCGCCTCGGCGTCCTGCACCAGCTTGCCGAAGTCCATCATGTAGTTGTTCCAGCCGGTGAAGCTGGAGGTGAGCAGCGCGTTCTTCTGCGGGTTGATGCCGATATCGTAGCCGTAGCCGTCCGCCGCGACGCCGTCATGGTCGCCGGTGGGCATGTCGTACCTGGCGACGAATTCGCCCTTGTTGTTGTAGACCGCCATGCCGGTGCGCCCGCCATGATCCTGGGTGTTGGACAACCCCTGCACCAGCATGCGGCCGGGCAGGGCGTAGAAGGTGTGCGGTCCGACGAAGCCGGTCCTGTCGGCGAAGTCGGTGATCGTGCGCACCAGCTTTGGCTTGGCCGGGTTGGCGCCAATGTCGAACACGAAGATCCTGTTGTCGTCGAGCCGGCCGGCCCACAGGTAGCGGCGATCGTCGGTGAAGCCGCCGTGGTGCGCCTCGCCGCGCCCGCCCACGCTTAGCGTGTGGACGACCTTGCCG
>SHNC01000006.1 GCA_004295105.1 Betaproteobacteria bacterium
ATTGTGTTCGTTGAATGCCAGCAGCTTACCGAAGCTGCCGATGCCGGAGGCCGCCAGGGTCTTGATCGGGCCCGCGGAAATCGCATTGACGCGAGTGCCCTCGGGGCCCAGGGAGACGGCCATGTAACGCACCGAGGCCTCGAGGCTGGCCTTGGCCATTCCCATGATGTTGTAGTTGGGCATGGTGCGCACCGCACCCAGGTAGGACAGCGTCAGCAGCGCGCCGTTGCGGCCCTTCATCATCGGCCGCGCGGCCTTGGCCAGCGCCGGAAAGCTGTAGGCGCTGACCTCCTGCGAGATCCGGAAGGCTTCACGCGACAGGCCGTCGAGGAAGTCGCCCTCCAGCGCTTCGCCCGGCGCGTAGGCGATCGAATGGACCAGACCGTCGAGACCGTCCCAGTGCTGTCCCAACTGATCGAACAGGCCGGTGATCTGTGCGTCTTCCTGCACGTCGAGAGGAAAAATCATCGTACTGCCGAAATCGGCCGCCATCTTGGCGACACGCTCGTGGAAGCGATCGTTCTGATACGTGAAGGCCAGTTCCGCGCCCTCGCGGTGCATGGCTTTGGCGATGCCGTATGCAATCGAACGGTTGCTGAGCAGTCCGGTGATGAGAATTCGCTTGCCGGCTAGAAAGCCCATGGATCCAACTCCGAATGACAGGTCACTCGAGATTATACCCAAAGGCAGCGAGGGCAATCTGCCCATGCGGCAGCGGGCGAAACCTGACAGAATCCGGCCTTCCGCCTATTTCGTCGCCCGCATTCCGCATTCCCCGCCGATGCAACTTCCGTCGTTCCGTTCGCGGTGCCGCCGCAAGCCCGCCCCATTTCGCGTGCGATCGACCCTGCTGGCGTGTGCCGGCGGAGTGTTGCTCGGCGCCTGCGGCCCGGTGTGGAACGATCCCTATCCTGCGGCGGAGCGTGGCCGGAACATCCTGTATACCGCCTTCACCGAGCGGCCCAAGCACCTCGACCCGGTGCAGTCGTACAGCGAGGACGAGGCGACCTTTCTGTACCAGATCGTCGAGCCGCCGCTGCAATACCATTACCTGAAACGACCCTATGCGCTCGAGCCGGGCGTCGCCGCCGAAATGCCGCGGCTGCGCCGTTACGATGCCGACGGACGTCCGCTCCCGGCCAATGCCGACGCGTCCAGGGTGGCGACCAGCGTGTATGAGATCCGCATTCGTCCCGGCGTGCGGTATCAGCCGCATCCCGCCTTCGCCAGGGCCGAGGATGGCACGCCGCGCTATCTGGCGTTGCCGCCGGAGGAACTGCGCGGCATCCGCGGCGTGGGCGACTTCGCCGAGACCGGCACGCGCGAACTCGAGGCGGCGGATTTCGTGCACCAGATCAAGCGCCTGGCGCATCCGCGGCTGCATTCGCCGATCTTCGAGTTGATGGCGGAGTATCTGCCCGGCCTGAAGGACCTGCAGGCCCGGCTGGCCGATGAGGCGAAGAAGAACCCCGGCTGGATCGACCTGACGAAGTTCGATCTGCCGGGCGTCGAGGTCGTCGACCGCCACACGTATCGCATCACGCTGAAGGGGGCGTATCCCCAGTTCCTGTTCTGGTTGTCGATGCCGTTCTTCGGGCCGATCCCGCCCGAGGCCGACCGCTTCTTCGGCCAGCCGGGCATGGCCGAGCGCAACCTCACGCTGGACTGGTGGCCGGTGGGCACCGGGCCCTACATGCTGGTGGAGAACAATCCGAACGCGCGCATGGTGCTGGCGCGCAACCCCCACTACCGCGCCGACCCCTATCCTTGCGAGGGTGCGGCGGGTGATGCGGACGCGGGCCTGCTGGCCGATTGCGGAAAGCCCATGCCCTTCATCGACCAGGTGGTGTTCTCGCGCGAACGCGAGGGCATTCCGTACTGGAACAAGTTTCTGCAGGGCTATTACGACGCCTCGGGGGTGTCGTCGGACAACTTCGACCAGGCGGTGACGATGAGCAGCACCGGCGAGGTCAGCCTGTCGGAAGACATGGAGGCGCGCGGCATCCGCCTGCTGACTTCGGTGTCGCCGTCGATCTACTACCTCGGCTTCAACATGCTCGATCCGCTGGTCGGCGGCGGTGATACGAAGGAGGGGCGCGAGCGCGCACGCAAGCTGCGCCAGGCGGTGTCGGTCGCCCTCGACATGGAGGAGTTCGTGTCGATCTTCCTCAACGGCCGCGGCGTGCCGGCGATGAGCCCGATCCCCCCCGGCATGTTCGGCGCGCGCGAGGGCGAGGCCGGCATCAACCCGGTGATCTACGAATGGCACGACGGTCAGCCGCAGCGCCGTGGCCTGGAGGTGGCCCGCCGCCTGCTGGCCGAGGCCGGCTGGCCCGACGGGCGCAATGCGAAGACCGGCGAACCGCTGATCCTGAACCTCGACACCACGCCCGGCGGGCTGGGCGACAAGTCGCGCTCCGACTGGCTGGCCAAGCAGTTCCGCGAGCTGGGGGTGCAGTTCGTGGTGCGCCCGACCGACTTCAACCGCTTCCAGGACAAGGTGCGCCAGGGCAATGCGCAACTCTTCTTCTTCGGCTGGAACGCGGACTATCCCGACCCGGAGAACATGTTGTTCCTGCTGTACGGGCCGCAGGGCAAGGTCAAGTTCCAGGGCCAGAACGCGTCGAACTACGAGAATCCCGAGTACGACAAGCTGTTCGAGCGCATGAAGTCCATGCCCGACGGGCCCGAGCGCCAGCAGATCATCGACCGCATGGTGAGCATGCTGCGCGTGGATGCGCCGTGGCTGTTCGGCTTCCACCCCAAGTCGTACTCGCTGCAGCACGGCTGGGTGCAGAATCGCAAGCCGGGCAACATCGTGCGCAACACCATGAAGTACCAGCGCATCGACATGGCGCGACGCGACGCGGCGCGTGCGGAATGGAATCGGCCGATGTTGTGGCCGCTGTTGTTCATGGCCCTGCTGCTGGCTGCCATCGTCGCACCGGCCGTGCGCCACTGGCGCCGCCACGAGCGCGCGACCGCGGCAGGCGAGGGGCTGCGGGTCGCGGCCACGGTGCGCAGCGAGGAGGGGCGCTGATGTTCGCCTATCTGCTCCGCCGCGCGCTGTACGCGATTCCCATCCTGATCGGCGTGAACCTGCTGACCTTCGTGCTGTTCTTCGTGGTGAATTCACCGGACGACATGGCGCGCATGCAGATCGGCGTCAAGCGCGCCACGCCTGAGGCGATCGAGCGCTGGAAGGTGGAGCGTGGCTACGACAAGCCGATGTTCTTCAACTCGGCTGCGAGCGGAACCGCGCGGGTCACCGACACCATCTTCTTCGACAAGTCGCTGCGCATGTTCGCCTTCGACTTCGGCCGCGCCGACGACGGCCGCGACATCGCGCAGGAGATCCGCGACCGCATGGGGCCGTCGCTGGCGATCGCGCTGCCGACTTTCGTGCTCGGGCTCCTTGCCGCGATCAGCTTCGCGTTGCTGCTGGTGTTCTTTCGCGCCACCTACCTGGACTTCTGGGGCGTGGTCGCCTGCGTGGCGATGATGTCGATCTCCAGCCTGTTCTACATCATCGGCGGCCAGTGGCTGGTGTCCAAGCTGTGGTCGCTGGTGCCGATCTCGGGCTACGCGAGCGGGCTGGACTCGGCCCGCTTCCTGATGCTGCCGGTGGCGATCAGCGTGATCGCGGGCATCGGTTCCAGCACTCGCTGGTACCGCACGATCTTCCTCGAGGAGATATCGAAGGATTACGTGCGCACTGCGCGCGCGAAGGGCTTGTCCGAGTTGCGCGTGCTGTTCCGCCATGTGCTCAAGAACGCGATGATCCCGATCCTGACCGGCGTGGTGGTGGTGATTCCGCTGCTGTTCATGGGCAGCCTGCTGGTGGAATCCTTCTTCGCCATCCCGGGGCTGGGCAGCTACACGATCGACGCCATCAACGCGCAGGATTTCGCGGTGGTGCGGGCGATGGTGTTCATCGGCTCGGTGCTGTACATCGTCGGCCTGATCCTGACCGACATTTCGTACACGCTGGTCGACCCGAGGGTGAGGCTGGAGTGATGGGCATGGGCTTTCAGCCGGTCATCCTGTGGACCGATGCGCTGCTCTTCCTGCTGCTGCTGGCTTGCGTGCTGGCGGCGCTGCACGTGCGCGACACCGCGCCATTGGGCGATGCCTGGCGCAAGGTGGGGCGTCGGCCGACCGGCATGGCAGCGGCGACCGTGTTGTCCGCGTTCGTGCTGGTCGGCCTGCTCGACAGCCTGCATTACCGCCCCCGATTGCCGGACGTGCCGGCCGCCGCGCAGTCGGCGGCCCCCGGCGCGGCAGGCAAGGGCGGGGCGGTCTATTCCTCCGAAGTGCTGTCGGCGCTCGACGCGCTGCTCGCCCCCTTGCGCCTGCAGACGGAGAAGACCTACTCGGCGCCGTTCGCCTACACGCTGTATCAGCGCGAGACTGTGCAGGTGCCGGGTGGTGGGCAGCAGCGCGTGTATCCGCGCCTGGTGCATGGCGCCTCGCACCTGGCGGATCCGGGGGCACAGCGGAGCGGCGATGTCGCACTGCGGACGCTGTCCGCCCTCGGCCTGGCCGCGGCCGGCTGGGGTGTCGCCTTGCTGCTCGTGGTGTGGGGTGTCGCCCGTGCCGACCGCCTGCCATGGGGCGAGGCGGCCTCGGCGGTGCTGCGCGGCCGCACGGTGCTGGCCTGGCGTGCGGCGCTGGCGACGCTGGCGGTGTTGCTGGCGATCGTGTCGGCATGGACGATGCTTGCACCGCATTACCATGTCTTCGGCACCGACAAGGTGGGGCAGGACGTGCTGTATCTCGCGCTCAAGAGCGTGCGCACTGCGCTGGTGATCGGCACCATCACGACGCTGGTGATGATGCCGTTCGCGGTGGCGCTGGGCATCGCGGCAGGCTATCTCGGCGGCTGGGTGGACGACGCCGTGCAGTACGTCTACACGGTGCTGAACGCGATTCCGGGGGTGCTGCTGATCGCTGCGGCGGTGCTGATGATGCAGGTGGTGATCGACACGCATCCGCAGTGGTTCGACACGGCGGCACAACGCTCGGATGCCCGGCTGCTGGCCTTGTGCTTCATCCTCGGCATCACGAGCTGGACGGGGCTGGCGCGGCTGTTGCGCGGCGAAACGCTGAAGCTGCGCGAACTCGAATACGTGCAGGCGGCGCGGGCCTTCGGCGTGGGGACGGCGGCCATCCTGCGGCGCCACATCCTGCCCAACGTGATGCATATCGTGCTGATCGCGCTGGTGATGGATTTTTCCGGGCTGGTGCTGGCCGAGGCGGTGCTGTCCTACGTGGGCATCGGCGTCGATCCGACGACGATCAGTTTCGGCACGATGATCAACATGGCGCGCGCCGAACTTGCGCGCGAGCCGATGGTCTGGTGGTCATTGGCGGCGGCGTTCGTGTTCATGTTCGTGCTGGTGCTGGCGGCGAACCTGTTTGCGGATGTGGTGAGGGATGCGTTCGATCCGCGGCGTGGGTGACATGAAAGATCTTGTTTTCGACAACCGCTTCGTGCGCGACCTTCCGGCCGACCCCGAGCCGGGGGGGCACGTGCGGCAGGTGCATGGCGCGTGCTACTCGCGCGTGATGCCGACGCCGGTCCGCATGCCGCAACTGCTGGCCTGGTCGCCCGAGGTCGCGGCGCTGCTGGGGCTGACGGAGGCGGACGTCCGTGCGCCTGATTTCGCCGAGGTTTTCGGCGGCAACGCGCTGCTGCCGGGCATGGAACCTTATGCGGCCTGCTACGGCGGGCACCAGTTCGGCAACTGGGCGGGGCAACTGGGCGACGGGCGCGCGATCACGCTGGGCGAGGCGATCAACGATCGCGGCGAGCGCTGGGAGCTGCAGTTGAAGGGGGCGGGGCCGACGCCCTATTCGCGCCGTGCCGATGGGCGGGCGGTGCTGCGCTCGTCGATTCGCGAATTCCTGTGCAGCGAGGCGATGCATCATCTGGGCGTGCCGACCACGCGCGCGTTGTGTCTGGTGGGCACTGGCGAGCAGGTGATCCGCGACATGTTCTACGACGGCAATCCGCGGCCGGAACCGGGTGCGGTGGTGTGCCGGGTGTCGCCGTCCTTCATCCGCTTCGGCAATTTCGAGATCTTCGCCTCGCGCGGCGAGGAGGAACTGCTCGGACGACTGATCGACTTCACCATCGCGCGGGATTTCCCGGAAATCGAGGGCGACAGCGCCGACAAGCGCATACGCTGGTTCGACGAGGTGTGCCGGCGCACCGCGGTGCTGATGGCGCACTGGACGCGGGTCGGCTTCGTGCATGGGGTGATGAACACCGACAACATGTCCATCCTCGGGCTGACGATCGACTACGGTCCCTATGGCTGGATCGACAACTTCGACCCGGACTGGACGCCGAACACGACCGATGCGGGTGGCCGGCGTTACCGCTTCGGCCAACAGCCGCAGGTGGCGCACTGGAACCTGTGGCAACTGGCGAATGCCATCTACCCCGCGATCGGCGCGGTCGAGCCGCTCGAGGCGGCGCTGCATCGCTATGTCGACATGCATGAGGCGGAGAGCCGCCGCATGATGACGGCGAAGCTCGGTTTGGCGCAGTGGCAGGAGGGCGATTCCGCCCTGCTGGGCGATCTTTACCGGCTGCTGCACGAGGGCGAGATGGACATGACGATCTTCTACCGCCGGCTGGCCGACCTCGATGCGCGGTTGGACGACCGGCCGGATGATGCCGCCCTGGCGCCGTTTGCGGATGCGTTCTACCGCGACGATCGCCGAGCCGCGGTGCAGGACGAGCTCGCCGGATGGCTGCGGCGTTACGGCGCGCGCCTGCGGCAACAGGAGATGCCGCAGGCGCAGCGCCGGGCGGCGATGAATCGGGTCAATCCGCTCTACGTGCCGCGCAACTATCTGGCGCAGCAGGCGATCGATGCGGCGGAGCAGGGCGACCCGTCACGGGTGGCCGAATTGCTGGACGTGTTCCGCCTTCCCTATGACGAGCAGGCCGGTCGCGAGCGCTTCGCCGCCAAGCGCCCCGACTGGGCGCGGCACAAGGCGGGCTGTTCGATGCTGTCCTGCAGCTCCTGAGCCGGGCAGCAGGTCGTGGCGCGGCGATGCGCGCGGGTTCCACACGGGCGGGACGAAACGCGTGCAGGCGGGCCGGGCGTGCAAGCTGTTGCCGCGGGCTTCGGGCGATGCGTCGTCAGACCTTCGCCCGCATCAGCCGCTGCTTCTGGCGCTCCCAGTCCTTCTTCTTCTCGTCCTCGCGCTTGTCGTACTGCTTCTTGCCCCTGGCCAGACCGATCTCGACCTTGATGCGACCCTTGGCGTAATGCAGGTCGAGCGGGACGAGCGTGAAGCCGGCGCGCTCGACCTTGCCGATGAGCTTGGCGATCTCGCCCGCATGCAGAAGGAGCTTGCGCGTGCGTGTCGGGTCGGCATGGACGTGGGTCGAGGCGCTGGCGAGCGGCGTGATGTGCATGCCGAAGATGAAGATCTCCTCGCCGCGGATGACGACGTAGGATTCCTTGATGTTTGCCCGCCCGGCACGGATCGCCTTCACTTCCCAGCCTTCGAGGACGAGGCCGGCCTCGTACTTTTCCTCGATGAAGTAGTCGTGGTAGGCCTTGCGGTTGTCGATGATGCTCATGTCACGAGAGTCCAGTCAGGCCGCATGGCGTGGCCCGCACCCCCGCGGTCCGGCAGCGAACGGGGCGGCCGCATGCGTTAGAATCGCGCATCTTAGCAGTTCGGCACAGGCGCCGACTTCGACTTTACTCCCCCCGTTTTCATGGCCGACGTCAAGAAGCTTGTCCTGATCGAGTTCACGCCGGAGCAGATGTTCGACCTCGTCGACCGCTGCGAGGACTATCCGAACTTCCTGCCCTGGTGTGGCGGCGCCGAGGTCCGTGAGCGCACCGCGACGCTCACCGCGGCGACCATCCACATCAACTACCACGGCATCAAGGCCCATTTCAGCACCGAGAACACCAAGCTGTGGCCGCGCGAGATGCATCTGCGCCTCACCGACGGCCCCTTCACGCATCTGGACGGCGAATGGCGCTTCACGCCGCTGGGCGACACGGCGTGCAAGGTGGAGTTCGGTCTGCGCTACCAGTTCTCGAGCAAGCTGCTGGAGAAGGTGCTGGGGCCGGTGTTCAACCACATCGCGAACACCTTCGTCGATTCATTCGTCAAGCGCGCCGCGCAGATCTATCCAAAGGCCTGAACATGGCTGAGTTCATTCATGTCGAAGTCGTCTATGCGCTACCGCAGCGCCCTGAGCTCGTACAGTTGCAGCTCGAGGAGGGGGCGACGGTGCGCCGGGCGGTCGAGGCTTCGGGGCTGTTGCAGAAGTACCCCGACATCGAACTGGACGGCCGCAACAAGCTCGGCATCTTCGCCAGGCTGGTCAAGCCCGATGCCGTGCTGCGCGATCGCGATCGCGTCGAGATCTACCGGCCCCTGATCGCTGACCCCAAGGCGGTGCGCAAGAAACGCGCCGACGAGGGCAAGGTCATGAAGAAAGGGGGCGGACCCGCCGCTGAATAGAGCCGTGCGGCGGAGACCGGCAGGCGAGGGAGTGAAGGACAGGGTCGAGCTCGTCGGGGCTGGAGCTCAAGGGCAGTTCCGCTCGGCAATCTGCTGCTGCAGGCGGTCGATTTCTTCCGCACGCGCAGCGTCGTCGAGGAATTCACGCTCGCCGGCGGCGTTGGGGCGAGCGATGCGCTGGCCGGACTGCAACACGTTGAGCTGGTTGCGGGCCTGCGCACAGTAGCGCTCGCGATCGGCCGCGGCGGCGGAATCCTTCTCGGCCCTGGCCTGCGCTTCGGCCGCCGCGGCGCGACGCTGGCGGAACTCGAGGTCGCGATCTGCGACGGACCTGGGTCTGGCGGCGTCGGATGACGTGCTTCCTGCTGCAGGGGCCGCGCCACTGGCAGGTGCCGGCGGGGGCGGGATGCGGCCTGGCTGCAACACCTTCACTTCACCGCTCGGCGGCGGCAGATCGGAATACACGGTGCTTCCGTCCTTCTCCTTCCAGTTGTAGATCTGCGCTGCCGCCGGCAGCGTGGTGAGGAAGGCGAGAAGCGCGGCGGCGCTGCGTAGCATCGATCGACTCCGGGTGACGCCGCATGCACGGCGCGGAACACGTCTGTATAATACGGATTTGGTCGAAAGGAAAGAAGCCATGCGAGTGATCCAGAAGGCGCTGACGTTCGATGACGTCCTTCTCGTACCCGCCCACTCCACGGTCCTCCCGCGCGACGTGAGCCTGCAGAGCCAGGTCACACGCCGCATCCGCCTGAACATTCCCCTGCTATCGGCCGCGATGGATACCGTCACCGAAAGCCGCCTGGCCATCGCATTGGCGCAGGAGGGCGGCATCGGCGTCGTGCACAAGAACCTGACCCCTGCAGAGCAGGCGGCCGAGGTGCACAAGGTCAAGCGCCACGAATCGGGCGTCCTGAAAGACCCCATTACCATCCCGCCGACGATGACGGTCGGCCAGGTCATCGCGTTACAGCGCCAGCATCGCTTCTCCGGCGTGCCGGTGGTCGAAGGTCGCAAGGTGGTGGGCATCGTCACCAACCGCGATACCCGTTTCGAGACCAAGCTCGATCAGCTCGTGTCCGAGATCATGACGCCGCAGGACCGCCTCGTGACGGTGCGCGAGGGCGCCAGTCTCGACGAGGCGCGCGAACTGCTGCGCGTGCATCGCCTCGAGCGCGTGCTGGTGCTCAATGACGAGGGCGAGCTGTGCGGCCTCATCACCGTCAAGGACATGATGAAGTCCACCGAGCATCCCTTTGCCGCGAAGGACGACCAGGGACGCCTGCGCGTGGCGGCGGCGATCGGCGTCGGTGCGGGCACCGAGGAACGTGTCGAGCGTCTGGCCGATGCCGGTGTGGACATGATCGTCGTCGACACCGCGCATGGCCACTCGCAGGGCGTGCTCGACCGTGTGAACTGGGTCAAGAAGAACTTTCCGCAGATCGAAGTGGTCGGCGGCAACATCGCCACCGCCGCTGCCGCGCGCGCACTGGTCGATGTCGGCGCCGACGGCGTGAAGGTCGGCATCGGCCCGGGCTCGATCTGCACCACCCGCATCGTCGCCGGCGTGGGCGTGCCGCAGATCACGGCGATCGACAACGTCGCCAATGCGCTCGCCGGCTCCGGCGTGCCGATGATCGCCGACGGCGGCATCCGCTTCTCCGGCGACATCGCCAAATCCATCGCTGCCGGTGCCAACGTCGTGATGTTGGGTGGCCTGTTTGCCGGCACCGAAGAGGCACCGGGCGAGACGGTGTTGTTCCAGGGGCGTTCGTACAAGTCCTACCGCGGCATGGGTTCGCTCGGCGCCATGGAGAAGGGTGCGGCCGACCGCTACTTCCAGGAAGAGAACACCAGCAACATCGACAAGCTGGTGCCGGAAGGCATCGAGGGTCGTGTTCCGTACAAGGGCCCCGTTGCCGCGGTGATTCACCAACTGGTCGGCGGCCTGCGCGCATCGATGGGTTACCTCGGCTGCGCCGACATTCCGTCGATGCATGAGCGTGCCGAGTTCGTGCAGATCAGCTCGGCGGGCATGCGCGAATCCCATGTCCATGACGTACAGATCACCAAGGAAGCGCCCAACTACCAGATCAGTTGATCGCGTTTCCGAGAAACACCCCGGGCGGCTGCAAGGCCGCCTTTCCTTTTTTTGACGCTAGAGACGTTCGCGCCATGGCTCACCAGAAAATCCTCATCCTCGACTTCGGCTCCCAGGTCTCGCAGCTCATCGCCCGCCGCGTGCGCGAGCAGCAGGTCTATTGCGAGCTGCATCCTTTCGACGTGTCGGACGAGTTCGTGCGCGGCTTCGGTGCGCAGGGCATCATCCTGTCGGGGGGCCCGAACTCGGTGTACGAGGCCGAGGACTGGCGCGCGCCGCAGGCGGTGTTCGAGCTCGGCGTGCCGGTGCTGGGCATCTGCTACGGCATGCAGACCATGGCCAGCCAGTTGGGCGGCAAGGTGGAAAGCTCGGCCAAGCGCGAATTCGGTTACGCCGAGATGCGCGCGCGCGGCCACTCGAAGCTGTTCGAAGGCATCGAGGACAGGACCAACGCCGAAGGTCATGGCCTGCTCGACGTGTGGATGAGCCACGGCGACAAGGTCACCGAGCTGCCGCCGGGCTTCAAGGTCATCGGCAGCAACGAATCCACCCCGATCGCGGCCATGGCCGACGAGGCGCGCGGCTTCTACGGCGTGCAGTTCCACCCCGAGGTCACGCACACGATCAAGGGCAAGGAGATCATCGCCCGCTTTGTGCACGACATCTGCGGTTGCGGCTACGACTGGAACATGCCCGACTACATCGCCGAGGCGGTGCAGAAGATCCGTGATCAGGTCGGCGACGAGGAGGTGATCCTCGGGCTGTCGGGCGGCGTCGATTCGTCGGTGGCGGCGGCGCTGATCCATCGCGCGATCGGCGACCAGCTCACCTGCGTGTTCGTCGATCACGGCCTGCTGCGCCTCAACGAAGGCAAGCTGGTGATGGAGATGTTCGCCGGCCGCCTGCACGCCAAGGTCGTGCATGTCGATGCCACCGCGCAGTTCATGGGCCACCTCAAGGGCGTCACCGACCCCGAGCAGAAGCGCAAGATCATCGGCCGTGAGTTCGTCGAGGTGTTCCAGGCCGAGGCCAGGAAGCTGCCGAACGCCAAGTGGCTGGCCCAGGGCACCATCTACCCCGACGTGATCGAATCCGGCGGCGCCAAGAGCAAGAAGGCGCACACCATCAAGAGCCACCACAACGTCGGCGGCCTGCCCGAAACCCTCGGCCTGAAGCTGCTTGAGCCGCTGCGCGACCTGTTCAAGGACGAGGTGCGCGAACTCGGCGTCGCGCTCGGCCTGCCGCACGACATGGTCTATCGCCACCCCTTCCCGGGGCCGGGCCTGGGCGTGCGCATCCTCGGCGAGGTCCGCCAGGATTTCGCCGACCTGCTGCGCCGCGCCGACGCCATCTTCATCGACGAGCTGCGCGCTGCCGGCTGGTACGACAAGACCAGCCAGGCCTTCGCCGTGTTCCTGCCGGTGAAGAGCGTGGGCGTGATGGGAGACGGCCGCACCTATGAATACGTGGTGGCGCTGCGCGCGGTCGAGACGCAGGACTTCATGACCGCGCACTGGGCCGAACTGCCGCACAGCCTGCTCGGCAAGGTCAGCAACCGCATCATCAACGAAGTGCGCGGCATCAACCGCGTGGTGTACGACATCAGCGGCAAGCCACCCGCGACCATCGAGTGGGAATGAAACGGCAACGCTAAGGATGATTCGCCCGTCGGCATGATGAAACAGACTTCCCTTTTCGACGATCTCGATGGTGGTACGGCGCTGCGCAGCGTGGGCGTGCCGGGTAGCCGCGGCATGCTCAGCAAGGCACAGAAGCTCTTCAACAAGCTGATTGCGCGCATCGAGTCGCAGCGTCAATTGTTGCGGCAGTGGCGCGACTACGTTCCCGTCTATCAGCAGCGCTTTGCTTCCGAGTTGATCCCGCTTCAGCAGCGCCTGCGCGAGAGGCGCATCGAGATGGTCGCGCTGCTGGATAAGGCGATGAGCGGCAAGTCGCTTGGCAAGACGCACCGGGCGAAGGTGTGCGACCTCATGCTCGGGCAACTCACGGAGCTGCTGAACGAAGCACCGGATGTCGAGCTCGAGCGCCTGTACGACAAGTACAGCGACGTGAGCTTCGGCGACGCCAGGCAGGACGACATGGCTTTCGCACACGAGATGGCCAGCAGGCTGTTCGGTGTCGAACTCGACGCCGACGACGGCGCGTGCTCACCGGAAGACCTGGCGCGGCGGATCGCCGACAAGGCGCAGGCAGCCGCGGCCGAGCAGGCGCAGCAGGCCACGGCCCGCAAGAATGGCCGCAAGCAGAGCGCGAAGGCTGCCGCGCGGGAGGCGATGCGCGAGCAGGCCGCGGAGGGTGCCAGCCGGGCGATCCGCGAGGCCTTTCGCAAGCTTGTCAGCGCACTGCACCCGGACCGCGAAGCCGACCCTGCGGAGCGGGCACGCAAGACCGAATTGATGCAGCAGGCGAACCAGGCCTACGCGGCGCGCGATCTGCTTGCCTTGCTCGAGCTGCAACTGAGCCTCGAGCAGATCGATCCGGCCACATTGTCGAACATCGCGGAGGACCGGCTGGCGCACTACAACTTGGTGCTAGAAGAGCAGGTGCAGCGGCTCGACGAGGAAATCGCCGATGTCACGTCACCGTTCGTGATGAGCATGGGCGCTCCATTGCCGCGACCATTCACGCCGCAGGCGGTGCAACGGGCGCTGGACGACGATCTGCGTGTGCTGCAACTGATGCTGCAGGATCTCGAGGCCGACCTTGCCAGCTTCGCTGACATCAAGGCACTGAAGAGTGCCCTCCGGCACTACCGCATCGAAGATCCCGAGGACGAACTGGATCCGTTCGAACGCATGCTGATCGCCGAGTTGCAGGCGGGGCTGCGAAAGCCTCGATAGTCGATGTGCATCCGTGAACGACAAAGCGCAAGGGATCCGCTGCACGAGGACATCTGCGCTCGATTCCTTCACCCCCGGCCTGACCTCCCAGCCAGATCCTGACAGGCGAATCCGAAGCAGCCTCGCTCAGCCGGCGCCATCCTTCATCTGCAACATCGCCTTCAAACGCTCGATCTCGGCATCCTTCGCCTTCAGTTCGTCTTCAAGGCCCGCCTGCTTCGTCGCGCCCGCCTCCCACGCCGTCACCGGCGCCAGGATGGCCTGTTGCACGTTGTCGAGCAGGTCGGCCTGATCGCGGTATTGATAGACCGGCAGCATGGTGCGGTAGCTCGTCCAGTGCTCGAACATCGCATAGCCGGGGTCGCCTCGCAGCAGGATCGGCTGCACCGGCACCGAGGGCAGGCGCGGGACGATTTCGGAGAGTTCCTGCGGGATGCTCTTGGCGTCGGTGACGTCGGCGACGACGAAGCGCGACATGCTGGCGAGCAGCGCCACGGTCTCGGTCAGGTCGCGGCTGGTGGGTTTGTCCCAGTCGAAGACGATGGGCACGAGATCGAACTCGCGCAACCTGACCTTGAGCGCGTCGAGCAGCGCTTTGCGCTCGGCGTAAAAGCGGCCGAGGATGAGCACCGCCTTGCGCCCGATGGTGTCGATGATTCCGCGGATCTTCTCGTTGTGCACCATCAGGTAGACAAACTGCGCGAGCTCCAGATTGTCCACCGTGAGCCCGGCGCGGCCTTCGGGGGTGATGTGCAGATTGGTCTGGTCGCGCACCCTGGACAGGTCGAGGCCCCAGGCCGCCACCCCGTAGACGTTGGCGCCGGTGAGCCGGGCGCCGTCGACGACGGTCTCGACCATCTGCGCGTAAGTGAGTACCGCATCGGTGAGGTCCGCGTCGGTCAGGTTCGTCCCCCTCAGGTTGGCGCCTGACAGGCAGGCGCCGGTCAGGTCGGCCCCGGACAGGTCGGCGCTGGCGAGGTCTGCCTCATGCAGCATGACGCGGCCGAGCCGGGCCCCTGCAAGTGTGGCGCTGCCAAGGTCGGCGTGCTCGAGGTTCGCACCGATGAAGGACGCGCCGGCCGCGCTCGCCATGCTCAGGTCGGCCCGGGCCAGGGTCGCCAGCGCAAAGTTGGCGCTCTCGAGCCGGGCAGCAAAGAGCCTGGCATCGACCAGCCAGGCTTCAGTGAGGTCGGCACACGCAAGCAGGGCCTGGTACGAATGGATGCGGCTCAGGTGGGCGCGTGCCAAGTTCGCGCCGGTGAGGTCTTCGCCCAGCAGCCGATAGCCGATGAAGTTGGCACCGCGCAGATCGGGCGCCAAGGCCGGGCAGCGACTGCGCCAGTCGTTCCACGCGTCTCCATCTTCGTAGAAGCGGGCAAGGTGCAGCGCGTTGCCTTCGAAGAAGTCGGCTTCCTCGAGGTGGGCCTCGTCCAGGTTTGCCCCGTAGAGTTGCGCTCCCGTCAGATTGGCTTCTGCGAAACTCGCGCCGTAGAGGTTGGCGCGGCTCAGGTCCGCTCCGGTCAGGTCGGCACGCACGAAGCCCGCGCACACGGCGGAGATGCCGCTCAGGTCGGTCCAGCACAGCCACGCCTCGCAGAGGTCGGCGCCGCCCAGGTCGGCCGTGCGCAGGTTTGCGCCTGTGAGGCGGGCCCCGCGGAGGAAGGCTGCCGACAGGTTGGCGCCCTCGAGTTCAGCGCCGGCGAGATCGGCCCCATCGAGCTGGGGTGCGATGCCCGGATTTTCGCTTCGCCACGCGTTCCAGTCGTCGACCCCCGCGCACAAGCGCACCAGATGGGTTTCGTCGAATCTTCGCGAGTCGAAAGGGTCGTCGGGGTTGAAGCGCGCGTCCCCCTTGTCCTGCGCCAGTGCCTGCTGAGTGCGTTGGAGCTTGGCGAGTTGGGCATCCAGTGGCAGCTCAGGCAGGAAAGGGGCGCTTTCGCGCGCGAAACGCCGCCATGAGTCGGCCCCGCGCAGCACGGCCGCGAGCTGGGTGGCATCGCCCATCTCCTCGTCGTGCGTGACGAAGACGGCACCGTCAAAACGGCAGCGCGCCATCCGTGCCCCGCCGAGCTGCGCCTGCCCCAGGCGTGCGCAGCGCAAGTCGGCGCCTTCGAGCCAGGTGTCCCTCAGGTCGGCGGCCTCGAGGTTACAGCCTTGCAGATTGGCACCGCGCAGGTCGGCGGCGAAGAGCTCGATGCCCGCGAGCGCGCGTCCGGACAGATCGGCACCTTCGAGGTCGGGCAGGTCGCCGGCCTGCCGTCGTGCCGTGTTCCATGCCTCGATGCCTTTCTCGAGCAAGGCCAGGTGGGCCGGGTTCGCCATGCGGGCTGGCTCCTTCGAAGACCGGAAGAGAGTGAAACGTCCGTCATCACTTCCGTCGGTATGCCGGACCCGGACACTTCACCACGCGGGGGGCTCTTCGCATTCACGGCGGGACTGTACACTCGTCGCTGCCCCGGGATGCGTCACACCTGCTTTCTATGGTTGCGTCGATCGTACGACGATATGTCGGAAAACGAAATTCATGGGGCGGCTCACCGGCCGAAATGCTTGGATGCCCATATGCCGTGCCATATCCATCATGTCGTCGCCTTCGACGATGCCCCGTTCGACCGTAGCCACCGCGGCGACGTGCTGGTGGTGGGGGCGGTGTTTGCCGGCGATCGGCTCGACGGTGTGCTGTCGGGCAAGCTGCGGCGCGACGGTGCCAATGCGACCCGCGTGATCGCCGATCTCGTGCGGCGCTCGCGCTTCTTCCCCCAGCTCCATGCAGTGCTGCTGCAGGGCATCACCTTCGCCGGTTTCAATGTCGTCGATCTGCCGGCGTTGCACGCGGCGCTCGGCGTGCCGGTGCTGGTGGTGCTGCGCCAGCCGCCCGATCTCGATGCGGTGCGCCGCGCGCTGCTGGGGCATGTGCGTGGCGGCGCGCGCAAGTGGCGGCTGATCGAGGCCGCTGGCCGGATCGAGGCCATCGGCCCGCTGTTCGTGCAACGCGCCGGCCTGTCGCTGGCCGAAGCGTCCAGCCTGCTGACGTCCCTGATCCGACACAGCCGGATTCCGGAGCCGCTGCGCGTCGCCCACCTGATCGCCGGTGGCGTGACGCGTGGCGAAAGCACCGGTCGGGCCTGATTCGGATGGCCCAGATTCCCGGCCCGGCGTGAGCGTCGGCCGGTCGGCGGCAGTCGTCACGATGCCAGGCTGAGTCCCTTCCACACCTTGCAGCGGCATCAGCGGACGCGTGAGGTCACGCATCGACCCTGGTGGCCGTCCGGATTTCCGAACGGCCACCAGGGCTGCGTGTTCGGGTTCTCGTCGCGCGAGCTCGTCCAGGAAAATTTTTCTTCAACAAAACAGTGACTTGAAACCGTCTCTGGCTGGCACGCGACGTGCAATAGGAAGGCAGCTCTTCCCGACACGCGGCGAGCCTCAAACCAAAGGAGACAGACATGGATTCACTGCCCGTTCGCATCGAACACGACCTGCTTGGCGACCGCGAGGTGCCCGCCGCGGCCTACTACGGCGTGCATACGCTGCGCGCCTGCGAGAACTTCCCGATCACCGGCATCACCATCGCCGCCTATCCCGACCTGATCCGCGCGCTGGCGCAGATCAAGAAGGCGGCCGCCGAGGCCAACCGCCAGCTCGGCCTGCTCGATGCGCGCCGCTGCGACGCCATCGTCGCCGCCTGCCGCGAGGTCATCGACGGGCGCTGGCACGACCAGTTCGTGGTCGACGTGATCCAGGGCGGGGCGGGCACGTCGACCAACATGAACGCCAACGAAGTCATCGCCAACCGCGCGCTCGAGCTGATGGGCCATGCGCGTGGCGAATATGCGCACCTGCACCCGAACGAGCATGTGAACATGAGCCAGTCGACCAACGACGTCTATCCGACGGCGTTGAAGCTCGCGACCTATGTCGGCATCTTCCGCCTGGTCGATGCGATGGCCTACCTGCGCAAGGCCTTCGAGCGCAAGGCGGACGAGTTCGCCGACGTGCTGAAGATGGGCCGCACGCAGTTGCAGGACGCGGTGCCGATGACGCTGGGGCAGGAGTTCTCGACCTACGCGGTGATGCTGGGCGAGGACGAGGAGCGCCTGAAGGAAGCCGCCCTGCTGATCCGCGAGATCAACCTCGGCGCCACCGCGATCGGCACCGGCATCAATGCGCACCCGGAATACGCGCCGCTGGTGTGCCGTCGCCTCGCCGAGATCAGCGGCGTGCCGGTCGTCACTTCGCCGAACCTGATCGAGGCGACGCAGGATTGCGGCTCCTTCGTGCAGTTGTCGGGCGTGCTCAAGCGCGTCGCGGTGAAGCTCTCCAAGGTGTGCAACGACCTGCGCCTGCTGTCGTCCGGGCCGCGTGCCGGCCTGGGCGAGATCAACCTGCCGGCGCGCCAGGCCGGTTCCTCCATCATGCCGGGTAAGGTGAACCCGGTGATCCCCGAGGTGGTGAACCAGATCGCCTTCGAGATCATCGGCAACGACCTGACGGTGAGCTTCGCCGCCGAGGCGGGGCAACTGCAGTTGAACGCCTTCGAGCCCATCATTGCCCACAGCCTGTTCAAGAGCGTGCTGCATCTGTCCAACGGCTGCCGCGTGCTCGCCGACCACTGCGTCAGCGGCATCACCGCCAACCGCGACCTGCTGCGCGCTTCGGTCGAGCGTTCGATCGGCATCGTCACCGCGCTGAACCCCTACATCGGCTACGCCAACGCCACCGAGGTCGCCGCCGAAGCGTTCCGCAGCGGTCGCGGGGTTGCCGAGATCGTGCTCGACCGCGGACTGATGAGCGCGGACCAGCTTGCCGACGTGCTGCGTCCGGAAGTGCTGACCCGCCCGCAGATGATCCCCGCCGCCAGGGCCTGAAGCGGCCCGACGACAGAGCAGATCGAGAGGAACACGACATGAAGATGAACCGTTTGACGAGCTGGATCCTGGTCGCGATGGTGCTGGGCGTCATCGTCGGCTACGCCTGCAACACGATGGCGAGCCCGGAGGTGGCGAAGGAGATCGCCGGCTACTTCGGCATGGTCACCGATATCTTCCTGCGCATGATCAAGATGATCATCGCGCCGCTGGTGTTCGCGACCCTGGTCGCCGGGCTGGCGAACATGGGCGACGGGAAGACGGTGGGGCGTATCGGCGGGCGCGCGCTGATCTGGTTCATCGGCGCCTCGCTGGTGTCGCTGACGATCGGCCTCATCGCTGCGAACCTGCTGCACCCGGGGTCGGGAATCGGCGTCGCGCTGCCGGAGGTGGGCACGGCTACCAACCTGAAGACGGGGGCGCTGAATCTGAAGGATTTCATCACCCAGGTTTTCCCGAAGAGCATCGTCGAGTCGATGGCCGGCAATTCCATCCTGCAGATCCTGGTCTTCGCCGTGTTCTTCGGCGTGGCGCTGGGCCATCTGCACAATCAGACGGCGCGTTCGCTGGTGGCCACGATGGACGACATCGTCCACGTGATGCTCAAGGTCACTGACTACGTGATGCGGGTTGCGCCGCTCGGCGTGTTCGCGGCGGTGGCCGGCGCGATCACCACGCAGGGCGTCGGCATGCTGACGGTGTTCGGCAAGTTCATGCTGTGCTTCTACCTGGCGCTGGCCGCGCTGTGGGCGGTGCTCATCCTGGCCGGCTATCTCGTGCTGGGGCGCGAGGTGTTCAGCCTGCTGAAGCTGGTGCGCACACCGATGCTGATCGGCTTCTCGACTGCGAGCAGCGAGTCGGTGTATCCGAAGTTGATGGAGCAGCTCGAGAAGTTCGGCGTCAGCAACCGCGTGACCGGCTTCGTGCTGCCGCTGGGGTACTCTTTCAACCTCGACGGCTCGATGATCTACACCTCGTTCGCGGCGCTGTTTGTGGCCCAGGCCTACGGCATCGAGATGTCGCTCGCGAGCCAGATCACCATGCTGCTGGTGCTGATGGTGTCGAGCAAGGGTATCGCCGGCGTGCCGCGTTCGTCGCTGGTGGTCGTCGCCGCAGTGCTGCCGATGTTCGGTCTGCCCGAAGCCGGCGTGCTGCTGATCCTGGGTATCGACCACTTCCTCGACATGGGGCGCACGGCGACCAACGTCATGGGCAATGCGATTGCCACCGCAGTCGTGGCAAAGTGGGAGGGCGCGATCGAGCCGGTCGACCCCGCGCTCGCCGAAACCGAAGAGGCCATTCCCGCACCCGGGGAGCTCATGCCCCAGGCGGCCTGACGCTGATCCGACCTGGTTCCGGCCTCGCCTCGCGAGTCGGAACCTCCTTTCGGCCCGGTGCCTGGCACCGGGCCGCGCCGTTGACCGATTCAAGACCGAAACATGATCGACTGGTACATCCTCGCTCCCGCAGCCTTCTTCGCCGGCATGGTCGACGCCGTGGTGGGCGGCGGCGGACTGATCCAGATCCCGGTGCTGCTGTCGCAGTTTCCGCAGACCGCCATTCCGACCCTGTTCGGCACCAACAAGCTGTCCAGCATCGCCGGCACCGGCGCGGCGCTGTGGCGCTATGCGCGCAGCGTGCGCATTCCGTGGGCGATCGTGCTACCGGCCACCGCGGCGGCGCTGGTCGGCGCCTGGGGCGGCGCGGCGCTGGTGGCCTGGCTGCCGCGCGAGACCATGCGCCCGCTGGTGGTGGTGCTGATGATCGTGGTTGCCGGCTACACCTTCGCAAAGAAGGACTTCGGTCAGCGCATGACGCGCGTGGTGACCGACGGCGACCGCTGGAAGGCTGCGCTCTTTGGCGGCGTGATCGGCCTCTACGACGGCTTCTTCGGCCCCGGCACCGGCAGCTTCCTGATCTTCGGCTTCATCCGGCTGTTCGGCATGGACTTCGTGCAGGGCTCGGCCAGCGCCAAGGTCATCAACTTCGCCACGAATCTGTCGGCCATCGTCTTCTTCGCCAGCCACGGGCCTATCCTGTGGCAGATCGGGCTGGTGATGGCAGTCTGCAACCTGGCGGGCTCCTACATGGGCACGCACCTGGCACTCAAGCATGGCGCCGGATTCATCCGCAAGGCCTTCCTCGGCGTGGTGGTGGTGCTGATCGTCAAGCAGTTGATGGACCTTGTCGGCTGAGGCGGCTGCTACCATGGCTCATCGCGACCCGGCGGCCGTCTCATGATCCGTTCCCGTTCCTTGGCGCTGTTCCTGCTTTGTGCGGCCCTGGTCGGCTTGAGCGGCTATACCGCGTATCGCGTCGCGCAGCGCCTGGGCGTCGCCGAACTGCAGGCGACCGGCCTGCACCGGCTCGATCTCTATGCGGCGAGCCTCGAGCGCGAGATCGGCAAGTACGCCTTCCTGCCCGGAACGCTCAATCTCGCGCCGGATGTGCTCGAGCTGCTTGCTCGGCCCGGCGACGCGGAGGCGGTGGCTCGCGTCAACACCTATCTGGAGCGGCTCAACGAGCGCGCCGGCACGCTGTCGATCTACGTGATGGACACGCAGGGCAGGGTGGCGGCGGCGAGCAACTGGCGCCGCCCCGACAGTTTCGTAGGCGAGGACCTGTCCTTCCGGCCGTATTTCCGCGATGCGATGGCGGCCAGCACCGGCCGCTTCTTCGGCATCGGCACCACGCGCGGCGATCCAGGCTACTACCTGGCCGCCACTCTGGCGGGCGACCAGGAAGTTCTGGGCGTGGCGGTGGTCAAGGTCAGCCTGGAGCAGCTCGAGAAGTCGTGGTCCACCGTCGAAGCGCCGGTGCTGGTCGCCGACGAGAACGGGGTGGTCATCCTGTCGGCCGTCGCCGGCTGGAAGTTCACCACGCTGCGTCCGCTCGACGACAAGACGCGGGCGGCCTTCGACCACACCCAGCAATACAACCGCCGCGCGCTGCAGCCGCTGGGCCTGCGCGACATCGAAGACTTCGGCCACGGTGCGCGCCTGGTGCGGATCGCTGCCGACGAGCCGGCGACCGTGTCGGTCTACCCGGTCAGCGGGCGCTTCCTCGCCCAGTCGCGGCCTTTGCCCGGCACGCCGTGGACGCTCACCGTGTTGTCGCAGCTCGAGCAGGTCGACAGTCTCGCGCAGAGCCGCGCAGCGTTGGCGGCCATCGGCGCGGCCTGCCTGTGCATGCTCGGCATCATCGTCGCCGAGCGCCGCCGCCACCTGCGCCACCGCCTGGCGGCGCGCGAGGCGCTGCAGAAGGCGCACGACGAGCTGGAGCGCAAGGTCGAGGAACGCACCGTGGACCTGTCGGCCGCCAACCAGAAGTTGCAGGACGAGATCGCCGAGCGTATCCGCGCCGAGCGTACGCTGCGCGCGGCGCAGGACGAGCTGGTGCAGGCCGGCAAGCTGGCGGTGATCGGGCAGTTGTCGACCGGCATCGCGCACGAACTGAACCAGCCGCTGGCGGCGCTGCGCACGCTGTCGACCAATGCCGGGCGCTTTCTGGAGCGTGGCGACGCCGCCACCGCGCGTGCCAATCTGGACCGCATCGCCGAGCTGGCAGACCGCATGGGCCGCATCACTGGCCAGTTGCGCAACTTCGCGCGCAAATCGAGCGGGCAGTCGGAACCGGTGCGGCTGTGCCACGCCATGGACAACGCACTGGCCCTGCTCGAGGCGCGCCTGCGGCGCAGCGCCGCGGTCGTCGAGCGCCACTGCCCGAGCGACGAGCCGGTGGCGATGTGCGACGCGAACCGGCTGGAGCAGGTGCTGGTGAACCTGGTCGGCAATGCGCTGGACGCCATGGCCGGCCAGGCGCAGCCGCGGCTCGAGCTGCGCTGGGAGTGCGCCGACGGCGTGGTCCGGCTGCATGTCCGCGATCATGGCCCGGGCCTCAGCGAAGAGGCGCGGACGCGCCTGTTCGAACCCTTCTTCACCACCAAGCCGGCCGGCGATGGGCTCGGCCTCGGTCTGGCCATTTCCGCCGGGATCGTGCGCGACTTGGGCGGCAGCCTGCACGGCGCCAATCACCCCGACGGCGGGGCCGTGTTCACCCTCGAACTTCCGCTTGCTCCCGAACCATGAAC
>SHNC01000060.1 GCA_004295105.1 Betaproteobacteria bacterium
GCGACTTCCGCTACTGATCGAGCAACTGCTCCAATCGACTTCGTTGCGCATGGCCGATATCGATGCCATCGCCTACACGGCCGGTCCGGGCTTGGCGGGCGCACTGCTCGTCGGTGCGAGCGTGGCCGAGGCGCTGGGCCTCGCGCGCGGTGTGCCGGTGCTGCCGGTGCATCACCTCGAGGGGCATCTCCTGTCGCCGCTGCTCGCGGCCGATCCGCCTGCCTTTCCCTTCGTGGCGCTGCTGGTGTCGGGCGGGCACACGCAACTGATGCGGGTGCGTGGGGTGGGAGATTACGCGCTGCTGGGCGAATCGGTCGATGACGCGGCGGGCGAGGCCTTCGACAAGACCGCGAAACTGCTGGGGCTCGGATACCCGGGCGGGCCGCAATTGGCACGGCTGGCCGAGCAGGGCGACGCCGGCCGGTTCAGGCTGCCGCGACCGATGCTGCATTCGGGCGATCTCGATTTCAGCTTCAGCGGGCTCAAGACGGCCGTCCTCAACGTCGTCTCCGCCGCCGACTGGCGGCCTGTGCATGCGGCGGACCTGGCCGCGGGGTTTCAGGAGGCGGTGGTCGACGTGTTGTGCGCCAAGGCGCTGGGGGCGCTGAAGAAGACCGGCCTGAAGACGCTGGTGGTGGCCGGCGGCGTCGGTGCCAACCGCCGCCTGCGTGAAGCGCTCGATGCCGCGGTCGCGCGGCGCGGTGGGCGGGTGCATTACCCGGAGGCCGAACTCTGCACCGACAACGGCGCGATGATCGCCTTCGCGGGGGCGCTTCGACTGGCGGCCGGTGAGACGCGCAACACGCCGCCCGCCGTGCGCATCCGCCCGCGCTGGCCACTCACCGAGCTGCGCTCCCCGGCCGGTGCGGCGCGCTGAACTTACGGCGGCTGGCGTCTGCTACCGGCGGCATGACGTGCCCTGCCGCGCGCGTGCCCGGCCGTTTCAGGCCTTCTTCTTGCCGCCGATACGTCCCTCGGTGCCCGCGAGCAGGCGCTTGATGTTGGCCGAGTGACGCCAGATCAGGATGGCCGACATCGCCACCAGGACCGCGACGACGGGGCTCAGGCCGAGGAAGACGGCGCCGGCGATCGGTGCCGCCACCGCGGCTGCCAGTGCGCCCGCCGACGAATAGCGGCTGCCGAGCGCGACCAGCAGCCAGACCACGAGGCAGGTGAGGGCGATCTGCCAGTCGATGCCTGCGAGCACACCCAGCGCGGTGGCGACGCCCTTGCCGCCGTTGAAGCGCAGGAAGATGGTGAATACGTGGCCGAGGAAGGCGGCAATGCCTGCAAGCGCCGCTTCGAATGGACCGAAGCCCAGGCGCGTTGCCGCCCACACCGCGAGCCAGCCCTTGAGGCAGTCGCCGAGCAGCGTGACCGCCGCCGCGGCCTTGTTGCCGCTGCGCAGCACGTTCGTCGCGCCCGGATTGCCGGAGCCGTAGCGACGGGGATCCTCCAGGCCGAAGAGTTTGCTGCTGACGATCGCGAATGGAATGGAGCCGACGAGGTACGCGGCCAGGACCAGAATCAGGAGTGACATCATTTCTCCAGCCGTCGATTGGCAGAGAGCGCCGGATGCTCAAGACCTGCCGGGGCGGGAATGGTTTAGGGAGCGCGGTGCTTCCGCGATAAGATTGCGCCGATTCTAAACGGGAACCAGCATGGATTTCATCTTCATCGAGGAATTGCGGGTGCAGGCCTGGATCGGCATCTACGCACACGAGAAGGCCGCCCCGCAGACCGTGGAACTCAATCTGACGTTCGGCGTGCCGGATGCAGCCGCGGCGCGCGACGACATAGCCGATACCATCGACTATGCCACTGTGATCGACCGGATTCGAGCCGAGCTGGCGCAGCGGCATTTCAATCTGATAGAAACGCTGGGCGAGTTCATCGTCGACCTGCTGCTCAACGACTTTCGTGCGCCGTGGGTGAAAATGCGGCTGGCCAAGATCGGCGTGATGAAGGGTGTGCGCCGTGTTGGCGTGTTCATCGAGCGCGGTCGCGATTCCCCGCCTGTTGCGGGCCCTCGGTCGCCGTCGATTGGATCGTGAATCACAGATCGACCGGCGATGCAGGTTGCCGCTATCCGGTTCGTCCGCTCAGCGGACAATGCGTCAGCGATTCCGGCAATCCTCGCCGAGGATTGCCGGAATCGCTGACGGATCCATCAGGCCGCGAGCTCTTCCAGGGATTTGCCCTGGGCAACCCAGTCCATTGCCCACTGCGGCTTGCGTCCGCGGCCGCTCCAACCCTTGGATGGGTCTTCCGGATGGCGATACTTGATGACCGGCGCCGCTTTTTTCTCGGGCGCGGCAGCAGCGCGGCGGGTGCGCTTCTGTTCTGCAGGCTTGGCTTCAGTCACCGGAGGAGATTCAAGCAGGTCGTCCAGCGAAAGCCCTTCGTCCGCTGCCATTTTCTGCATGCGCTTCAACAGGTTGCGGCGCGTGGTGTCGGTGCGGCGACGAATCTCGCTTTCGACACGCCCCTGCAGGCGACGCAGTTCGGTCAGCGACAGAGATGAAAGGTCCATGATTTCTCCCTATTCATGCCTGGCTTTCCGGGCCAGGCTGGACATTGGTCCCGCCAGCATGGGCGAGACGAAAACGAATTCCGACGCGCAATTCTGCCATTAATTGTAGTCGTTTAAAATCGTTTTCAAGTAATTGGGAGAATGAATTAAAGGGCAACGTCGACGAGCCTGGGCTGCAATACGCGCAGGATGTCGTGAGGATGAATGCCGACGAGATAGCCGCGGCGGCCACCATTGATATAGATGAGCGGGATCTCCAGGATCGTGCGCTCCATGAACACGGGCATCTTCTTGCGCGTACCGAATGGCGACGTCCCGCCCACGAGGAAGCCGGTATGGCGGTTGGCAACCTCGGGACGACAGGGTTCGATGCGCTTGCGTCCCGCCTGGCGCGCGAGTTCCTTCGTGGACACCTTGTGGTCGCCGTGCATCAGGACGATCAGCGGTGCGGCATCCTCGTCCTCCATGATTAAAGTCTTGATCACAGCGTGCTCGGCGACATTCAATTCGCGGGCCGATACGGCGGTGCCCCCGTGTTCCTCGTAGGCGTAGGGGTGACTCGAATAGGCGACGCCGTGTTGGCGCAGGAATCGGGTCGCCGGCGTTTCGGGTGCGTGGATTTCGTTCCTGGACATGGTCACGATTCCGTGAGTCGGAGTAGGCGTTGATTCAGGCGCGCGGGTGATGCGCGGCATGCAATTGTTTGAGTCGTTCCCTGGCGACATGCGTATAGACCTGCGTCGTCGATATGTCGGCGTGGCCCAACAGCAATTGGACAACGCGCAGGTCGGCGCCGTGGTTGAGAAGGTGGGTGGCGAATGCATGGCGCAGCGTATGCGGGGAAATGCGCTCGGCCGCAATGCCTGCGGCAACGGCGTGCTGCTTGATGATGCGCCAGAACATCTGCCTTGTCATGGGGGCGCCGAAACGCGTGACGAAGACGGCATCGCTGCTCTTTCCCGCCAGCAGTGGCGCACGCGCCTCGCGCAGGTAGCGCCCGATCCAGTCGGCTGCGATCTCGCCCAGCGGCACCAGGCGTTCCTTGCTGCCTTTGCCCATCACGCGGACGAGTCCGTCATTCAGGCTGACCTCGAACAGTCGGAGACCCACCAGTTCCGACACGCGCAGCCCCGCGGCATAAAGCACCTCCAGCATGCAGCGGTCGCGCAGGCCGAGCGGCGTGCCGAGATCCGGCGCTGCGAGCAGCGCTTCGACCTGCGCCTCGCTCAAGGTGCGCGGAAAGCGCTGGGTCGGCATGGGCGCATCGAGCAGCAGCGTGGGGTCTTCCGTGATGGCGCCACGGCGCAGCAGATGCCGGTAATAGCGCCGCCAGGCGGCGAGCAGGCGGCGCTGGCTGGAAGGCCTGGCGCGGCGGCTGAATTCGGCGAGGTAGGCGGCGAGATCCGCCGCGCCTGCGCGTGGCAGGCTGACGCCGCGGTGCCCGAGCCAGAGTGCGAACAGCGCGAGGTCGCTGCGATAGCCGGTCAGCGTGTTGCGGGCCAGGCCGTCTTCCAGCCACAGCGTGTCGACGAAGGCGTCCAGTTCGACGCGCGCCTCGTCGGGCAGCGCCGACTCGGCTGAGGACGCAGGCGGCGCGCTCATCGTCTGGTCTCGTGCGCGAGCAGCCAGCGCTTGGCCTCGATCAGCCAGCCGCCGCTGGCATGGGAGAAACCACCGATGCCCGCTGCGGCGGTGACGCGATGGCAGGGCACCAGCAGCGGAAACGGATTGGCGCCGCATGCCTGACCCACGGCGCGCGGAACGCTGCCGAGCGTCTGCGCCAGCCAACCGTAGGTGCGTGTTTCACCTGCCGGAATGGCCGAGATTGCCCGCCACACGCGCTGCTGGAATGGTGTGCCGCGCGGGGCCAGCGGCAGTTCCGCGACGCGGTGGGGATCGTCCACCCAGGCCAGGATCGCCACTGCGGTGCGCCGGGCGAGTTCACTGTCGGGCGGGCGCGGCGGCGTGTCGGGTGGCAGAAAGCACAGCTCGCGTACGAGTCCGTCGGCGACCTGAATGCCGAAGCGCCCGAAGGGCAGCGCCAGGACGGCGCTGCAATCAGCGCCCACTTTGTTTATTTTCGCACCTCGCCGTTGCCGAATACGATCCATTTCTGGCTGGTGAGGCCTTCGAGCCCGACAGGGCCGCGGGCGTGAATCTTGTCGGTCGAGATGCCGATCTCGGCGCCCAGCCCGTATTCGAAGCCGTCCGCGAAGCGCGTCGAGGCATTGACCATCACCGATGCGGAATCGACTTCGCGCAGGAAGCGCATCGCCCTGGTGTAGTTTTCGGTGACGATGGATTCAGTGTGACCCGAGCTGTATGTGTTGATGTGGGCAATCGCCTCGTCGGCGTCGGCCACGATCTTCACCGCGATGATGGGTGCCAGGTATTCCTCGCGCCAGTCGGCCTCGGTGGCGGCGGCGAGCCGGCTGCTGTCGATGCCCGCTTCCCGCAGCAGCGCGAGCGACTCCGTGCAGCAGCGCATCTCCACGCCCAAGCTCACGAGCATCCTCGCGATCTCCGGCAGGTAGAGATCGGCGATGTCGCGCGCCACCAGCAGCGATTCGGCGGTGTTGCAGGTGCCGTAACGCTGGGTCTTGGAATTCTCGACGATGGGCAGGATCTTGGCGGGGTCGGCCTCGTCGTCGATATAGACGTGGCAGTTGCCGTCGAGATGCTTGATCACCGGCACCCGCGCATCCCTGGAGATGCGCTCGATCAGGCCCTTGCCGCCCCGCGGAACGATCACATCGACGAATTCGGGCATGGCGATCAGTGCGCCGACGGCCTCGCGGTCGGTCGTTTCAACCACCTGCACCGCATGTTCGGGCAGGCCTGCGGCGACGAGACCCGCGCGCACGCAGGCTGCGATTGCACGGTTGGCGTTGATCGCTTCCCGACCGCCGCGCAGGATCGCGGCATTCCCCGACTTCAGGCACAGCGCAGCGGCGTCGGCGGTGACGTTGGGGCGCGCCTCGTAGATGATGCCGATCACGCCCAGCGGCACGCGCATCTTGCCGACCTGAATGCCGGACGGACGGCGCTTGACGTCGGTGATCTCGCCCACCGGGTCCGGCAGCGCCGCGACCTGCTCCAAGCCGACGGCCATTGCTTCGACGCCCTTGGCGTTCAACGTGAGGCGGTCGATCAGTGCCGGCTCGAGGCCGGCGGCGCGGGCTTGCTCGAGATCCTGCGCGTTGGCCGCGAGCAGCGTGTCGCGCCGGCTGCGAATCTCGGCCGCCATCGCCAGCAGGGCGTCGTTCTTCGCTGCCGTCGAGGCGGCGGCGAGCTGGCGCGAGGCGGCGCGGGCCTGACGGCCCAGGGTCTGCATGTAGTTCTGGATGTCCATGTGCGGCTCGGTCGGAAACACGTTGCGTTGCTTGATGCGGTCGATACTGGATTAAAGCACCGAATGAGCGCCATGGCGCCTATCGGCGGGCAAGCCTGAGGGCGAGCTGGAGGAATTCGTCCCACACGTCGCCTCTTGCCAGGCCCTTGATCATGCGGTCGATGCGTGCGGCGTGCAGCAGCGCGGCGCGCAGTGCCGGGGAGCCGAGGCGCGACAGCGCACGATTGACGGCCTGCTTGCGCCGTTCGTCGAATACGCGTTCGGCCTTGAGCAGCGCCGGCAGCGGCTGACCCTCGTCCTGTCCGGCGCGCAGCGTGGCGAGGCTGCGTGTCTCGCTCGCCAGAGCCCACAGCACCAGTGGCGCCGCCGCGCCCGCGCCACGCAGGCCCTCGAGCAGGCGCGCACAACGCGCCGGGTCGCCCTCGATCACCGCCTGGCGCAGCTTGTCAATGTCGTAGCGGGCGACGTTGAGCACCGCGTCCTGCACCTGTTCCAGGCTCAAGGCCCCCTTGGGGTGCAGAAGTCCGAGCTTGAGAATTTCCTGATGCGCGGCCAGCAGGTTGCCCTCCACATGGTCGGCAATGAAGGCGAGCGCGTCGGGCGCGGCCGTCTGTTCCTGCGCGGCGAGGCGGCGGGCGATCCAGTCGGGCAGGCGTTCGCGCTCCGGGGCATTGAGCTCGAGCGCATTGCCCGTGTCGGCGAGGGCCTTGAACCAGCCCGTCTTGCGCGCCTGCCAGTCGAGTTCGGGCAGCGTCACCAGCGTCAGCGTCTGTGCCGGCAGTGCGGCGACGTAGCGTTGCAGCGCGTCACCGCCGTCGCGTCCGGGTTTGCCGCTGGGAATGCGCAGATCGATCAGCTTGGCGCCGCCGAACAGCGACATGTTGCCCGCGGCCAAGGCGAGGCCTGCCCACCTGAAGCCTTGGCCGACGACCAGGGTTTCACGTTCCTCGTACCCCTGCCGGCGCGCTGCGGCGCGGATGGCGTCGGCCGCCTCCAGCACCAGCAGCGGCTCGTTGCCGTGCAGCACCCACAGCGGGCCGAGTGGCTTCGCCAGCAGCGCGGCGAGCTGGTCGGGGCGCAGGATCATGGCACGGCGTCAGGTGCGCGGCAGGCCGCTCAGGGTGCGCGCTTTGCCGCGGCGAGACGACGCATCAACTGCTGCAGGAGATCGTCCTGCATGTCGCGGTAGAGCAGCGCCTCTTCCTGCGCCTTGCCCAGGATCTGCGCGTCGTCGAAGGTGTATTCGCGCCGCGCCATCAGCTCGGTGGGCGGGATGATGGCCGCGCCGGCCTTGTCCAGCAACTGGAAGCGCAGGCGCTGGGTGAGCTGGTACTCGCGCACCTTGCCACGCCCGGTCAGGCTCAGGATCTCGCGATCGCGCGCGTTGGCGAGGATCTGCAGGCGCACGTCGGCCTGGGCGGGATCCTCGACCACGGTCGTGCTCTCGGTCGTCGCGATCTGCCGGCGCAGTGCCGCGCCGAAATCGGACTGTGCGCTGACACCGACGTGGATCGTGGCGAACTCCATGCGCTGCGGGCCGCGCAGGCGAAAGCCGCAGCCGCTCAGGGCCAGGCCGAGAAGCCCCGCGCCGGCAAGCAACAGGCGGCGGCGGAGCAGGGGGGCAGCGGGCATGAACGCTTCCTCAGACGACGATATTGACCAGGCGGCCCGGCACCACGACCACTTTGCGGGGCGGCTTGCCTTCCATGAACTTCTGTGCCGCCTCCGAGGCGAGCGCTACGCCTTCGATCTCGCTCTTCGATGCGTCGGCAGCCACCTTGATGCTGCCGCGCAGCTTGCCATTGACCTGCACTACGAGTTCGATCTCGTCCTGCTTCAGCGCGGCCTCGAGCGGCTCGGGCCAATGCGCGGCGAGGATGTCGGCGCCGAGGCCGCAATCCATCCACAGCGCATGACAGATGTGAGGCGTGATCGGCGACAGCAGGCGCAGCAGGATGGAGAAGCCTTCCTCGGCTACCTCCGCATGTGCCGCAGGGGCGCCGGAGGCAAGCTCCTTGTGCGCCTTCTCCAGCGCATTGAGGATCTTCATCGCTGCCGACACCACGGTGTTGAACTGATGCTTGCCAAAGTCGTAGCTGGCCTGCTTCAGATGGGTGTGGATTTCGCGCCGGACATCGGCGAGCGCGGCCGGGATGTCGCCAGCGGCGAGCTTGCGTGCGGCCGGGAGGGCGGGCCGCGTCTCGGTGACGAAGGCATGGCCGTAGTTCCAAACCCGGCGCAGGAAGCGGGAGGCGCCCTCGACGCCGGAGTCGGACCACTCGAGCTGCTGGTCGGGCGGCGCGGCGAAGATGATGAACAGGCGCGCGGTGTCGGCACCGTACTGATCCACCAGCGATTGCGGGTCGACGCCGTTGTTCTTCGACTTCGACATCTTCTCGGTGCCGCCGATGACCACCGGCAGACCGTCGGACGTGAGCTTCGCCGCGGTAATGCGGCCGCGCTCGTCTCGCTCGATGCTGACGTCGGCCGGATTGATCCACTGCTTCCTGCCGCCGTCGAGTTCGCGGTAATAGGTTTCGGCCACCACCATGCCCTGAGTCAACAGGTTGGTGAAGGGCTCGGACACATTCACCAGCCCGCAATCGCGCATCGCGCGGGTGAAGAAGCGCGAGTAAAGCAGGTGAAGAATGGCGTGCTCGATGCCGCCGATGTACTGGTCGACCGGCGCCCAGTAATGGACGCGCTCATCCACCATCGCCGTGGCGCTGTCGGCACAGGCGTAGCGCAGGAAGTACCACGACGACTCGACGAAGGTGTCCATCGTGTCGGTTTCACGTTTCGCCGGTTTGCCGCACTTCGGGCAGGCGCACTCGTAGAACTCGGGCATCTTCGCCAGCGGTGAGCCACGGCCGGTGATCTCGACGTTCTCGGGCAGCACCACCGGCAGTTGTTCGTCGGGCACCGGCACATCGCCGCAGTCGGTGCAGTGGATCATCGGGATCGGGCAGCCCCAGTAGCGCTGGCGCGAGATGCCCCAGTCGCGCAGGCGGAACTGCACGCGCTTGCTGCCCAGGCCCTTGGCTTCGAGGTCGGCGGCGATGGCGTCAACCGCGTCCTGGAAGTGCAGACCGTCGTACCTGCCGGAATTCACCAGGCGACCGTGCTCGGCATAGGCGTCGATCCAGGGTGCCACGGTGTCCTCGTAGGCGTCGCGAGTGGAACGCACCACCATCCGGATCGGCAGCCTGTACTTGGTGGCGAAGGCGAAGTCGCGTTCGTCGTGCGCCGGCACCGCCATCACCGCGCCCTCGCCGTAGCCCATCAGCACGTAGTTGGCGACCCACACGTCGAGGTATTCGCCGGTGAGCGGATGCACCACGCGCAGGCCGGTGGGCATGCCCTTCTTTTCCATGGTCGCGAGGTCGGCCTCAGCGACGCCGCCATGCTTGCATTCTTCGATGAAGGCGGCGAGTTCAGGATTACCGGCGGCGGCCTGCGTCGCCAGCGGATGCTCGGCGGCCACCGCGACATAGGTGGCGCCCATCAGCGTGTCGGCCCGGGTGGTGAACACCCTCAGCACACCGGCGTGGCCGATGGTCGACAGGTCGTACGGGAAGTGCACCTCCACGCCCTCGGAGCGGCCGATCCAGTTCTTCTGCATCAGCTTGACCTGCTCCGGCCAGCCGGGCAGGTCGTCGAGTGCCGCGAGCAGTTCGTCGGCGTAGGCGGTGATCTTCATGTAGTACATCGGGATTTCGCGTTTCTCGACCAGCGCGCCCGAGCGCCAGCCGCGGCCGTCGATGACCTGCTCGTTGGCGAGCACGGTCTCGTCGACCGGATCCCAGTTCACCGTGCCGAGACGCTTGTAGATCAGGCCCTTGTCGAACAGGCGCGTGAACAGCCATTGCTCCCAGCGGTAGTACTCCGGCGCACAGGTGGCCAGCTCGCGCGACCAGTCGATGGCGAAACCCAGCCGCTTCAACTGCGCCTTCATGTAGTCGATGTTGGCGTAGGTCCACTTCGCCGGCGGCACGTTGTTCTGGATCGCGGCGTTCTCGGCGGGCATGCCGAAGGCGTCCCAGCCCATGGGCTGCAGCACGTTGCAGCCCTTCATGCGGTGATAGCGCGCCAGCACGTCGCCGATCGTGTAATTGCGCACGTGGCCCATGTGCAGCTTGCCCGACGGGTAGGGGAACATCGACAGGCAGTAGTACTTGTGCTTGCTCGCGTCCTCGATGACGCGGAAGGCAGAGGTGGTGTCCCAGTGCTGCTGGGCGGCCGTCTCGACGGCTGCGGGCTGATATTTGTCCTGCATGGGCGGGGTGCGCTGCTTCAAGGCGTTGAAAACGCAAAAGTATAGCCCGAAGCGGGGGGCGGGCGCGCGGCGCTGCACCGGCGCTGGTGGGGCGGACGGGCAAAAAAAATGGCACCCCGCCATGAGGCGGGATGCCGAATCTCCATTGAAGGAGAGGGAGGGAGCCGGTTTGCGCCACCGCATCAGCGGCGGTGACACGCGGTATTCGGTGCCTTGTCGCCCTCAGGCGATCCGGTGCAGACAACGGGCCGAACGTTGCCAGTTTGCGCGCATCACGGTGAAGAAATCTTCCATCGCAATGAACGGCAGGCGCAGCATGCGGCGCTGGCTGCGCACCAGCGGGGTCACGCGCGGAGCGCACAGTGTGGCCTCGTCCTCGTCGAGCAGACGCAGGAAGTGGCTCATTGCGGCGCCCCAGTACTCGGCGTTGCCGACCCAGCCGGTTTCGTCGGTCGCTTCACGAACGGCCTTGCGCCACAGCACTTCGGCGCGCTCGATGGAGACCCCCGCCTTGCGGGCGTACCAGGGAAGCAGTTTCGGTGTCTTCATGATCGGTAGTCCTCTGGATGAGTGTCGCGATCCTCGTCTGGCAGGTCGTTTTCTTGCATTGCAACCACAACGCATGACCGCCAGACCGGCCTCAAGATCTTCACTACGTTTCTGATTCTACGTGGCTAGGAACTCTGGAGCCGTGACTTCGTTCATCCTCAATTCGCACAAAATGTTGCGATGCACAAAACAAAGCTTAGCCGAGAAAATCTCGAAATTCAATAGCAATCTCGCGAAATGAGTGCGCGCAAGCCTGGTGCGACCCCGATGCTGGAGGGGCCGCGCTCGAGCCGGCTTACAATGCGGGCAAACGAGGAACTCCGATGTCGAACCTGCTTGCCAACCTGAACCCCGAACAACTCCAGGCCGTCACGCTGCCGCCGCAACATGCGCTGATCCTTGCCGGCGCCGGTTCGGGCAAGACCCGCGTGCTGACCACGCGCATCGCCTGGCTGATCCAGTCCAGCCAGGTGGACCCGTCCGGCATCCTCGCGGTCACCTTCACCAACAAGGCGGCGAGGGAGATGCTCGCGCGCCTGTCGGCGATGCTGCCGGTGAGCACGCGTGGCATGTGGGTCGGCACCTTCCACGGCCTGGCCAATCGTCTGCTGCGCGCCCATCATCGCGACGCAGGCTTGCCGCAGTTGTTCCAGATCCTCGACTCGGGCGATCAGCTTGCTGCCATCAAGCGCCTGCTGAAGACACTGAACGTGGACGACGAGAAGTTTCCGCCGCGCGAGCTGCAGCATTTCATCAACGGCCAGAAGGAAGCCGGCTACCGGCCGCAGGCGGTCGAGGCCTGGGACGATTACACCCGCCAGCGCGTGCAGCTCTACCAGGAGTACGAGGCCCAGTGCCAGCGCGAGGGCGTCGTCGATTTCGCCGAGCTGCTGCTGCGCAGTCATGAACTGCTCGAGCGCAACGAGCCGATCCGCCGCCACTACCAGCGCCGCTTCCGCCACATCCTGGTCGACGAGTTCCAGGACACCAACCGCCTGCAGTACCGCTGGCTGCGCCTGTTCGCCGACGACGGGCGCGAGGGCGGCGCGGCGATGTTCTGCGTCGGCGACGACGACCAGAGCATCTATCGCTTCCGCGGCGCCGAGGTCGGCAACATGCGCGACTTCGAGCGCGAGTTCCAAGTGGCCAACGTGATCCGGCTGGAACAGAACTACCGTTCGCGCAGCAACATCCTGGATGCCGCCAACGCCATCATCCGCCACAACGCCAACCGCCTGGGCAAGAACCTGTGGACCGATCAGGGTGCCGGCGAGCCGATCCGCGTCTTCGAAGCCTTCTCCGACGCCGACGAGGCGCGCTGGATCGTCGATGAGGTGCAGTCGCTGGTGCGCGAAGGCAGCCTGCGTGCCGAAATCGCCTTGCTGTACCGCTCCAATGCGCAGTCCCGCGTGCTGGAGCACCAGTTGTTCTCGGCTGGCATTCCGTATCGCGTCTACGGTGGTCTGCGCTTCTTCGAACGCCAGGAGATCAAGCATGCGCTGGCCTACCTGCGCCTGATCGCCAATGCGGATGACGACACCGCCTTCGCCCGCGTGGTGAACTTTCCCACGCGAGGCATCGGCGCGCGTTCGCTGGAGGTGCTCAATGACGCCGCGCGAACCTTCAACACCAGCCTCTACGCCACGGTGCCCCATCTCACCGGCAAGGCGGGCACCTCGCTGGGCCAGTTCGTGCGCCTGGTGGAGGACATCCGCCGCGACACCGCGCGGCTGCCGCTGCCCGAGCTGGTCGACCATGTGCTCGAGCTCAGTGGCCTGCGGGCGCACTACAAGGCGGAGAAGGAGGGCCGCGAGCGGCTGGAGAACCTGGACGAGCTCCTGAATGCCGCGGCCAACTTCGTCGCCGAATCCCAGGCCGACGGGGAGGTCCTGGCACAGCCGCACCCGCTGCTGGCCGATTTCCTCGCCCACGCCTCGCTCGAGGCGGGCGATCACCAGGCCGATCAGGGGGCGGACGCGGTGCAGTTGATGACGGTGCATTCGGCCAAGGGCCTGGAGTTCAACGTGGTGTTCCTGTCCGGGCTGGAGGAGGGGCTGTTTCCGCACGAGAACAGCATCCTGGAGACCGACGGGCTGGAGGAGGAGCGCCGGCTGATGTACGTCGCGGTGACGCGGGCGCGCGAGCGGCTGTACCTGTCCTTCGCGCAGAGCCGCATGCTGCACGGCCAGACGCGCTACAACCTGCGCTCGCGCTTCCTGGAGGAGATTCCGGCCGAGCTGACGAAGTGGCTCACCCCGCCCAATCCGCGCTCGGCAGCCGGCGGTGCGATGGGCGGCATGGGAGGCGGTTACTTCAAGCCATCATCGGCGCCGGCGGTGCCGCGTGCGCCGCGGCCGGCATTCGCCGCTCTGCCCAATGGGCTGCGCATCGGGCAGTCGGTGAGTCATGCGAAGTTCGGCCAGGGCGTGATCGTGGCGGCGGAGGGGAGCGGGTCGGATGCCAAGGTGCAGATCAACTTCGGGCCCACCGGGGTGAAGTGGTTGCTGCTGGCAGTGGCTAAGCTGGAAGCTGCTTGAGGTCTTGTTGAAGGCGTGGGGGGCTGATGGCCCGGTGGGGAGGAAGCGGGGCATTCGTTCCACCGATTGCGGAACTCGCTCCCTGCGCTCGCTCAGACAGTCCTCGCGCCATCCACAGACACCCCGCCGCCGGAATTCCCCCGGTGACGAGCAGCCCCCTACGCCCCGTACTTGCGCGCCAGCGTGTCGTGCAGCGCGACGAATTCCTGCGACAGCTTGTGCTTCGGATCGAGGTGGATCATCGGCTTCGCCTGCTCGTGCGACTCCTTCACCTTCACCGAGGCCGACAGGTAGGGCTCCAGCACCGGCAGGCCTTCGGCGACCAGCTCCTGCACCACCTTGGCCGGCAGGCTGGCGCGCGGCTGGAACTGGTTGACCACGATCCCTTCCACTTCCAGATCGCGATTGTGGTCGGACTTGATCTCCTGCACGTTTTCCAGCAGCGAATACAGCGCGCGACGCGAGAACTCGTCGCAATCGAAGGGGATCAGGCAGGTGTCGGCAGCGATCAGTGCCGACCGGGTGTAGAAGTTGAGCGCCGGCGGCGTGTCGATGAAGATGCAGTCGTAGTCGTCGGCGATCTCTTTCAGCGCATCTCGCAGCTTGTAGATCTTGTAGCGCGACTCCAGCTTGCTCTGCAGCTCTTCGAGTTGCCGATGCGAGGGCATCACGTGCAACCCCTCGAAGGGCGTGGCCACGATGAACTCGTTGGTGGCGCGCGGATTGAGGCGGAAGTTCAGCGTCTGATCGAAGAAGTCGGCCAGCGTCGCCTCGAGGTTGTCGCTGTCGGCGCCGAGCAGGTATTGCGTGGAATTACCCTGCGGATCGAGGTCGACCACCAGCGTGCGCCTGCCCTGGTGCGCGCTGATTGCTGCAAGGTTGCAGGTGATGGTGGATTTCCCGACCCCGCCCTTCTGATTGAACACCACGCGCCGCATTTGTCTTCCTCCCTTTGTCGTGGCCCGCATTCTGCCAAAAAACGCGGGTCGATCGGGGTTTCCCCGACTTTGCAAGTGTGGAAGTCCGTTGATCCACATAAGCGGCGCGCTCTGACAAAGGCGCATGCGCTGCGCTAAACTCCCGCGACGTCACCGGGGCGGCGCGGGCCTCCGCGAGGAAGTCTGCGCATCGATCGGACGCGGGCAGTGCGGATCGACCCCCGACGGCGAAGCGTTTACCGCGCCATGCTGCGTGGCCTGCGCCCACACAACAACCAACAGACCTCACAGTTCCGAGAGGGGAGAACATGGATCAAGACTTCATTGCCGCAGCGCTGGACTATCACCGTTCGCCCACGCGCGGCAAGATCTCGGTCGTCCCGACCAAGAGCCTGACCAACCAGCGCGACCTCGCCCTGGCGTATTCGCCCGGCGTGGCGGCGGCATGCGACGCGATCGTGGAGGACGCGACCCAGGCGCGCGAATTCACCAGCCGCGGCAACCTCGTCGCGGTGGTCACCAACGGCACCGCGGTGCTCGGCCTGGGCAACATCGGCCCGCTGGCGGCCAAGCCCGTCATGGAGGGCAAGGGCTGCCTGTTCAAGAAGTTCGCCAACATCGATGTGTTCGACATCGAGATCGCCGAGAACGACCCCGACAAGCTGATCGACATCATCGCCTCGCTCGAGCCCACGCTGGGCGGCATCAACCTCGAGGACATCAAGGCGCCGGAATGCTTCTACATCGAGAAGAAGCTGCGCGAGCGCATGAAGATCCCGGTGTTCCACGACGACCAGCACGGCACCGCGATCATCTCCGCCGCTGGCCTGATCAACGGCCTGAAGGTGGTCGGCAAGGACATCGACAAGGTCAAGCTGGTGTGTTCCGGCGCCGGCGCGGCAGCGATCGCCTGCCTCGACATGATGGTGAGCGTCGGCCTCAAGCGCGAAAACGTCTTCGTGTGCGATTCCAAGGGCGTGATCTATGAAGGTCGCGACGAGAACATGGAGCCGACCAAGGCGCGCTACGCCCAGCGCACCACCGGCCGCACGCTGGCCGACGTCATCGAGGGCGCCGACGTGTTCCTCGGCCTGTCGACCGCCGGCGTGCTTAAACCCGAGATGGTGGCGAAGATGGCGGACAAGCCGCTGATCTTCGCGCTGGCCAACCCGAACCCGGAAATCCTGCCCGCCGATGCCAAGGCGGTGCGCCCGGACTGCATCGTCGCCACCGGCCGTTCGGACTTCCCGAACCAGGTCAACAACGTGCTGTGCTTCCCGTTCATCTTCCGCGGCGCGCTCGATGTCGGCGCGACGACGATCAACGAAGAGATGAAGCTCGCGTGCGTGAAGGCGATCGCCGAACTGGCACAGGCCGAGCAGAGCGACATCGTGGCCTCCGCCTACGGTGGCGCGGACCTCAGCTTCGGTCCCGACTACATCATTCCCAAGCCCTTCGACCCGCGCCTGATCGTCAAGATCGCACCGGCGGTGGCGAAGGCGGCGATGGACTCCGGCGTGGCCACCGAGCCGATCCAGGACTTCGACGCCTACGTCAGCAGCCTGAACAACTTCGTGTACCAGTCCGGCATCGTCATGAAGCCGGTGTTCGCCGCCGCCAAGCGTGTGCCCGACGGCCAGAAGCGCGTGATCTACGCCGAGGGTGAGGACGAGCGCGTGCTGCATGCCGCACGCGTGGCGATCGACGAAGGGCTGGCGCGCCCCATCCTGATCGGCCGTCCCAGCGTCATCGAGATGCGCATCAAGAAGATCGGCCTCACGCTGGTGCCCGAGCGCGACTTCGACATCGTCAATCCCGAGTCGGATCCGCGCTACCGCGAGCTGTGGGGCGAGTATCACCGCATGATGTGCCGCGATGGCGTCACGCCCGAGCTCGCCAAGGCCAAGATGCGCCGCGACACGACGCTGATCGGCGCCATGCTGCTGCGCCGCGGCGATGCCGACGCGCTGGTGTGCGGCACTTTCGGCACTTATGAATACCACCTCAGGCAGGTCAGGAACGTCATCGGCCTGAAGCCGGGTGCCAAGTTGTTCGCGGCGATGAACATGCTGCTGCTGTCCAAGCGCATGCTGGTCGTCACCGACACTTATGTGAACGAGAACCCGAACGCCGAGGAAGTCGCCGAGATCGCCCGCATGGCGGCCGAGGAACTGCGCCGCTTCGGCATCGAACCGCGTGTCGCGCTGCTGTCGCACTCGAACTTCGGCAGTTCGGGCTCGGCCTCGGCGCGCAAGATGCGCGAGGCCAGCGCCATCCTGCGCCGCATCGCGCCGGATGTCGTGTCCGACGGCGAGATGCACGGCGATGCCGCGCTGTCGCCCGATATTCGCTCGATGGTGAATCCGGAGACGACCCTCAGCGGAGAAGCCAACCTGCTGGTCATGCCCAACCTGGATGCGGCGAACATCTCGTTCAACCTGATGAAGGTGGCCAACGGCGACGGCGTGACGGTCGGCCCGATCCTGCTCGGCGCGGCGCAGCCCGTCCACATCCTGACGCCTTCCGCCACCGTGCGGCGCCTCGTCAATATCACCGCGCTTGCGGTGGTCGACGCCAGCGAGGGACGCGGCGCCGCTGCGCGCTGAGCCGCGCCCCGGGGCCTCGGGGCGGTGCACGCGAGAGGAATTCTCACCTCTTGCGCCGGAAACAGCCGCTACGATAGCGGCTGTTTCCGTTGGAGGGTTCCGCATGATCCATCCATTACGCATGCGTCGCGCGGCGCGGTCGGCCCTGTTCGTCGGTGCGCTGGCCTTGCCGCTGCCCGCGGCAGCGGCCGGCTGGCTGCTCGCTTCTCCCGACCCGCGCGTGGCACCGGGAGAGGCCTTCTCGGTCATCGTCGTCGGCCTGCCAAGTGGTGCGCCGCTGCCGGAACGCCTGCCCGCGCAGGTCGAGTTGCCCGATGGCGGACCGCGCATCGCGCTGGAACTCGTCGCCGCTGGGCCTGCCGAATCGGGGCAGCGCCGCTATGCCGGACAGTGGCCGCGGGAGGTCATCGGCGTCGCGACGCTTACGCTGACCGATGCGCCGTCGGCGCGCATGCTGGTCGATGCGGGCGTCGCCAGCCGCACGCCGGTGGCGAGCGCGCAGGCGAGATCGCTCGACCCCATGGCGCCTGTCGCGCGCCAGGCGCCCGCGGCCGAGGCCGCGCAACCCAGTGCACTCGGCTTCCATGAGCCGATGTATTTCCTCGTTGGCGGTCATGATCCGCGCTCGGCACGCTTCCAGTTCAGCTTCCGCTACCGCCTCTTCGACGACCAGGGTGTGGTCGCGGAGAGCTTCCCGGTGGCGCGCGGCCTGTATCTCGGCTTCACGCAGACCTCCCTGTGGGATCTCGCTTCCGATTCCAAGCCGTTTCGCGACACCAGCTTCCGGCCCTCGCTGTTCTATCGCTGGATGTTGTCCGACCCCGAGGATGGCGGCTGGGTGGCCTTGTCCGGCGGCTACGAGCATGAGTCGAACGGCAAGGATGGGGGCAGGTCGCGCAGCATCGACACGCTCTTCCTGCGTGCGGAGGCGCGCCATTACTTCGACTTCGGTGACGGCCGGACCTATTTCGGCATCGCGCCCAAGGTCTGGACCTACCTCGACAAGAAGGACAACCCCGACATCGCCAGCTTTCGAGGCTACGGTGAGCTGGGCCTGCGACTGGGGCGGGACGACGGGATGATGCTGACCGCGCTGCTGCGCCGTGGCACGGAGGACAAGAACAGCACCCAGTTCGACCTGTCCTATCCGCTGCGCCAGAGCGTGTTCTCGGGTGTCGGTGCCTTCCTGCATCTGCAATACTTCAACGGCTACGGCGAAACCCTGATCGACTACAAGGCCTCGCGCTCCTCGCAGCTTCGGGTCGGGTTTTCGCTCGTCAGATGAATCCCGGACACGAAACGGCTTTCGCCCCCAAGGAGGAACTCATGCCCCATGCCATCCGATTCCATCGCACCGGTGGCCCCGAAGTGCTGCAGTGGGAAAGCGTCGACGTCCCGCCGCCGGGCGCCGGCGAGGCGCGCGTGCGCCACCATGCGGTCGGCCTCAATTACATCGATACCTATCATCGTGGTGGTTTGTATCCGGTGCCGCTGCCATCCGGCCTTGGCCAGGAGGGGGCGGGGGTGGTCGAGGCGCTGGGCGAAGGCGTGACCGGCGTGAAGGTGGGCGACCGCGTTGCCTATGCGACTTCGCCGCTCGGTGCCTATGCCGAGGTGCGCAACATCGACGCCTCCCTGCTGGTGCCGCTGCCGGCGGCGATTTCCTTCGAGCAGGGCGCGGCGATGATGATGCAGGGCCTCACCGCGCAGTACCTGCTGCGCCGCACCTATCGCGTGCAGCCAGGCGACACCGTCCTGATCCATGCCGCGGCCGGTGGTGTCGGCACGATCGTCTGCCAGTGGGCGAAGGCGCTGGGCGCGACGGTGATCGGCACGGTCAGTTCGGAGCACAAGGCCGCCATCGCGCACGCACATGGCTGCGACCACACCATCATCTACACGCGCGAGAACTTTTCCGCGCGCGTGCGCGAGATCACCGGTGGCAAGGGAGTGCCGGTGGTCTACGACTCCATCGGCAAGGATACTTTCATGGACTCGCTCGCCTGCCTGCGCCCGCTGGGCCTGATGGTGAGCTTCGGCAACGCCTCGGGCGCGGTGCCGCCGGTCGACATCGGCCTGCTGGCACGCATGGGCTCGCTGTTCCTGACGCGTCCGACACTGTTCTCCTATGCGGCAACGCGCGAGGACCTGCTGGGCATGGCCGCCGAGCTGTTCGACGTCGTCACCTCGGGCAAGGTGAAGATCGAGATCGGCCAGCGCTACGCGCTGAGGGACGCCGCGCAGGCGCACATGGACCTCGAAGCGCGCTCGACGACGGGCTCCAGCGTATTGCTGCCCTGACGGCCCGAGCGGTCGCGGCGCGCGTCGGGGCCTGAAGATCGAGGGCGGGTGGGGCCGCCGGCTCGGGTAAAATTGCGGCCATGAATCCCGCTGCCCCTTCCCCGGTCGAAGCTCGCTTCGCCCCGAGCGCCCCGCGCTTCGTTCACCTCCGCCTGCATTCCGAATACTCGATTACGGACGGCATCGTCCAGATCGACCAGGCCATCGCCGCGGCCGCGGCCGATGGGATGCCGGCGCTCGGCATCTCCGACCTCGCCAACTTGTTCGGCATGGTCAAGTTCTACAAGGGCGCACGCGGCGCCGGGGTGAAGCCGATCGTCGGTGTGGATGCCTGGATCCAGAACGAGGCCGAGCGCGACAAGCCCTCCCGCGTGCTGCTGATCTGCCGGAGCCGCGCAGGTTATGGTCAGCTTTGCGAGTTGCTGACCCGCGCTTATCTGGACAACAAATACCGCGGCCGCGCCGAGATGCGGCGCGAGTGGTTCGAGAACGGTGCGGCGAGCGAGCTCGTGTGCCTGTCGGGTGCCATGCACGGCGACGTCGGCGTGGCGATCGCGGCCGGCAACCTCGAGCTCGCCAGCCAGCTCGCGGCCGACTGGGGGCGGCTCTTCCCCGACGCCTTTTATATCGAGATCCAGCGCGCCGGGCATCCGGGCACCGAGACGTACATCCGCCATGCGCTGGACATCGCCGGCAAGCTCGGCCTGCCGGTGGTGGCGACGCATCCGGTGCAGTTCCTCAAGCGTGAGGATTTCAAGGCGCATGAGGCGCGGGTGTGCATCGCCCAGGGCTACGTGCTGGCCGACAAGCGCCGGCCGCGCGACTTCACCGGGGAGCAGTACCTCAAGAGCCAGGCGGAAATGTGCGAGCTGTTCGCCGACATCCCCGAGGCGCTGGAGAACGCGGTCGAGATCGCGCGTCGCTGCTCGCTGACGGTGCAACTGGGCAAGAACTTCCTGCCGCTGTTTCCGACCCCCGACGGCATGTCGCTGGACGATTTCCTGGTGCAGGAAGCCAGGGCGGGGCTGGAGAGGCGTCTCGCCCAGCTCTACCCGCATCCCGACGAGCGTGACAAGCAACGCCCGCGCTACGAGGAGCGCCTGAAGTTCGAGACCGACACCATCATCCAGATGGGCTTCCCCGGCTACTTCCTGATCGTGGCCGACTTCATCCGTTGGGGGAAGCGCAACGGCGTGCCGGTGGGGCCTGGCCGCGGTTCGGGCGCCGGTTCGCTGGTCGCGTACTCGCTGGAGATCACCGACCTCGATCCGCTCGAATACGCCCTGCTGTTCGAGCGCTTCCTGAATCCGGAGCGGGTGTCGATGCCCGACTTCGACATCGACTTCTGCCAGGACAACCGCTACCGCGTCATCGAGTATGTGCGCGAGCGCTACGGCAAGGACGCGGTGAGCCAGATCGCCACCTTCGGCACCATGGCCTCGAAGGCGGTGGTGCGCGACGTCGGTCGCGTGCTCGACCTCCCTTACGGCCTGTGCGACCGCCTGTCGAAGCTGATCCCGATCGAGGGCGCCAAGCCCGTCTCGCTCAATAAGGCGTACGAGATGGAGCCGCAGATCGGCGAGATGATGGCCGACGGCAACGACGGCGAGTCGGTGCGCGACCTGTGGAGCCTGGCGCAGCCGCTGGAAGGCCTCTCGCGCAACGTCGGCATGCATGCCGGCGGCGTGCTGATCGCGCCGGGCAAGCTCACCGATTTCTGCCCGCTCTACATCGCCGATGGCGAGGACGCGACACCGGTGTCGCAGTTCGACAAGGACGACGTCGAGGCGGTCGGCCTGGTGAAGTTCGACTTCCTCGGTCTGCGCAACCTCACCATCATCGAGCTCGCCCTGGAGTATGTCGAGCGCCTCGAGGGCAGCCGGCCCGACCTGATGAGCCTGGGCTTCGAGGACCCTGCCTCCTATCAGATCCTGAAGGACGCCAACACCACCGCGATCTTCCAGGTCGAATCGGACGGCATGAAAAAGCTGCTGAAGAAGCTCGCCCCCGACCGCTTCGAGGACATCATCGCGGTGCTGGCGCTCTACCGGCCCGGCCCGCTCGGTTCGGGCATGGTGGACGACTTCATCCTGCGCAAGAAGGGCCAGCAGGAGATCGACTATTTCCACCCCGACCTGAAAGCCTGCCTGGAGCCGACCTACGGCGTCATCGTGTACCAGGAGCAGGTGATGCAGATCTCGCAGATCATCGGCGGCTACACGCTGGGCGGTGCCGACATGCTGCGCCGCGCGATGGGCAAGAAGAAGCCCGAGGAGATGGCCAAGCACCGTGCCACCATCGCCGACGGTGCGAAACAGAAGGGTTACGACCCGGCGCTCGCCGAGCAGCTCTTCGACCTGATGACCAAGTTCGCGGAGTACGGCTTCAACAAGTCGCACACCGCCGCCTACGCGGTCGTGACCTACCACACCGCCTGGCTGAAGGCGCACCATTGCGCGGCCTTCATGGCGGCGACGATGTCGTCCGACCTCGACAACACCGACACCGTCAAGATCTTCTACGAGGACACGGTTGCCAACGGCATCACGGTGCTGCCGCCGGACGTGAACGAATCCGACTACCGCTTCGTGCCGGAGGACCGCAAGACCATCCGCTACGGCCTCGGTGCGGTGAAGGGCGTGGGCGAGCCGGCGGTGCGGGCGATCCTGACGGCGCGTGAAAAGGCTGGGAGCTTCCGCGACCTGTTCGACTTCTGTGAGCGGGTAGATCGCCGCATGGTGAATCGTCGCGTCATCGAGGCACTGCTCCGCGCCGGCGCGATGGATACGCTGGACGGCCACAAGGGGCTTGATCGTGCGCAGTTGATGGCGACGGTCGCGCTCGCCATGGAAGCGGCCGAGCAGGCGGCGGCCAACGCGATGCAGGGGGGGCTGTTCGACATGCTGCCCGAGGCGGCGGGTGCCGCGCCCGAGTTTGCGAAGATCCGCCCGTGGACCGAGCGCGAGCGGCTGAAGGAAGAAAAACTCGCGATCGGTTTTTTCCTGTCCGGCCATCCGTTCAATGCCTTCAAGGGCGAGGTGCGTCGCTTCGTGCGTCGCACGCTGGCCCAGATCGAACCCTCGCGCGACCTCACCATGCTCGCGGGTGTGGTCATGGAAACGCGAACCAAGATGGGCAACCGCGGCAAGATGGCCTTCGTGCTGCTCGACGACGGCACGCAGGCACGCGAAATGATGGTGTATTCGGAAGTGCT